>DLLE01000028.1:111490-129770 GCA_002477955.1 Treponema sp. UBA7570
TATTGCGATTTTCCAAGTTTGACATATCCACGCCAAAAGTTTATTCTGTTCTTTTAGAAAAAACAAAAGTATACATTTTTATGGAGCCTAAGAAACATGGATAATCCGATTCAGCTTGTAATAATTGCAATACTTCTTGTAGGTGTAACATTTCTTGCAGTTGCCGTAATAAAATCCCTCGTGCAGCCAAAAAAACTCGATTCAATTAAAAAACTCATAAAAAACGGAAAGTATTCCGCCGCGGAAAAAATCGCAAAAGCAATGCTTGCAAAAGATCCACGCGATTATTTAACACATTACTATCTTGGAAGAGCGTATCTTGCGGACAAAAAAAACGAGCTCGCCTTAATGGAGTACAAATTCGTTGCACAAAATGCAATTTTCGATTCGAAAATTCCAGAAAAAGATTTCCGCAAACAGCTTTCACAGCTTTATTTAAAATTCAACCAGCCGGAAGAAGCCTTAAAAGAATTTTTGCTTCTTACAAAAATTGATCCTTCAAACGCAGAAAATTATTACAACTGCGGAAAAATCTACGAACAAAAAAACCGCGCAGACATGGCTCTCGGTTTTTACCAGAAGGCAATTCAGTTCAACCGCCGGCACGTAAAGGCTCACGCTGCAATGGGACTTTTGCTTTTCCGCTCAAAACAGTTTGCAGAAGCAAAAAAAGAAATCGACCTTGCAATCAGCCTTAGCCCGGAAACTTATTCTTCATACTACTATCTCGGAAAAATCTTAAAAGAAAACAAAGACTATCCAGGAGCCGTAAACGCGTTTGAGAAAGCGCTCCGCGACCCTGAATATCGCCAGCGTGCTCTTTTGGAGCGCGGCTCGTGCTATATGATGGCAAATTCTTTAGACAACGCGCTTTCCGAATTCGACCGTGCAGTAAAGGCTTCTAAGGACGAAAGTTCTCAAGAAACACTATATTCAAGATACTTTCTTGCTTCCTGCTATGAGCGCAACCGCGACATCGACAAAGCAATCGAGCAGTGGCAGATTATCTATAAGCACAATCATTCATTCCGCGACGTTTCTGCAAAACTTTCAGAATACAAGGATTTGCAGTCAAACGATGCAATGAAAGAATATTTAACCTGCTCTCAGGAAGAATTTATCGAAATCTGCAAAAAAGCGGCAATGGCAGGTTTTTCAATGGCTGTTCAAAAAGTCGAATCCAAAAAGTGGGGCTGTGTAATGACATGCACAGAACAAAAGGCTGACGACTGGATGAACGTCCGCAAGCAGCTTTATCTTCTTATTTTTAGCCGCGATACCGACGCAATCGAAGATTCTGTAATCAGAAAATTTCTCGATCAGTCAAAGGCTGTAAACTGTTCAAAAACAATAGTCTGCACTTCTTCCGGCTTTACAAGCTCGGCAACAGGGTTCGCAGAAAACCGCCCGATTGAACTAATCGGCAAAGAAAAACTCGAAAACATTCTTTCAAAAGCCGGCATTTAGTTTCATGAAAATACTCTGCGTTTCTGATCAGATTGACCCTCTCGTTTACAGTTCTCTCGCAAAAGAACGTTTTGCTTCTGTCGATGCAATTCTGTGCGCAGGCGATTTGCCTTCTGACTACATTGATTTTATAGTTTCAACCCTCAACAAACCGGCTTTTTTTATCTTCGGAAACCACAACCTTACCGAATTCAGATATTATCACAAACAAAAAAAGGCCCACAAAGGAGCGCATCCGACACTTCGCCAGGAAATAAGCATTCTCGACATGAAAGGCTGTTTTGGAGCAACTTATGCAGGTTTTAAAAATTTGCGCGACAAACATCTTCTTATAGAAGATTCAAAAACGCACAAAATCCGGCCGCTGCTCATTTCCGGAGTTTCCGGCTCAATGCGCTACAACAACGGCTTAAACCAGTACACAGAACGGCAGATGAAAATCGCACTTTTAAAAATGGTTCCAGGCCTTTTATGGAACAAAATCCGTTACGGTAAATATCTAGACATTTTTTTAACACACGCTTCTCCGCGCCATATTCACGATAAAGAAGATCCTTGCCACCGCGGGTTTGAATGTTTTAACTGGTTTATAAGAAGATTTTCTCCTTCGTATTTAATTCACGGACATATTCACCTTTACGACGCAAACGACCAGCGAATTACCACTGTAAAAAACAAAGGAAAAACAGAAACCATTGTAATAAATGCGTACAGCCACATAGTTTTGAATCTTTTTGCTTCCCCAGAAAATACAATAGGAGAATCTAATGTCTGAAAACCTTCTTTCTTCAGAAACAAGCGAAGATTTTGCAAAAGCAAGAAATAAAGCTCTCTTTAACGAAATACAGCATTTTTTAAATCCGGAAGAAACCACGCTGATTTCATTTTCCGACATAAAAAAAATGCTCAAACCAGTAAACGAAACTTATCTTGGCATGAAAACAGTTCCTGTAAAGCTCATAGTAGGAAGCGAATCCCGGTATCAGGATTTTGACAACCGTTTTTTTCCAAAAAAAATGCACTTAAAAACCCGTTGGGAACACATAGACATGGCGCACATAAAAGACATAAACCTTCCGCCAATCACACTTTATGAACTCGGAGGCCTTTATTTTGTGCGCGACGGCAACCACCGGGTGTCAGTAGCAAAGGCAAAAGGGGTTGAATTTATCGACGCGGAAGTTGTAAGCCTTCAAAGCGAAATTCACCTTAACCCGAAAGATTCTCTTCAAAAAATTACAAAGCAGGTAATAAGCTACGAAAAAAGAGTTTTTTATTCTGAAACTGGATTTGGCGATATTACGGATTATTGGGTTTTAGATTTTTCAGTTCCAGGACAATACGACGTAATCTACAACCATATTTTGACACATAAATATTACATCAACATGAACAAAACAGAAGAAATCGGAATGGATCAGGCAATTCTTTCATGGTTTAGAACGGTCTATCTTCCTGTCATCCGCGTAATCGACAGACATCACATCTTAAAATATTTTAAGGGCCGCACAAAAAGCGACATGTACGTTTATATAATTAAATACTGGGACGAAATCAAAACAAAATTCGGCAACGATTTTACAATTGACGATGCGGCAACCGCCTACACTTCAAAATTCGGAAAAAGTTTTTGGCGCAGGCTTTTAAACAAAATAAAAAAAATTCTATTAAAAAAGAAAATCGAAAAAGAGCAGCTCTAAAAAATTTATCCATAAAAAACTGCATTTTTAACGTTTTCGGCAAAATCTTTATCTTGACGGGAAAAAATAGCAGCATTACAATTCTTTATAAAAACATAACAAAAATGGAGAGCCTAAATTGTTCAACTCAGATGCAATTGCCTACCTTCCCCTTTTAGGAACAGCCATTCTGGCAACAATTCTTTTTATCTTTTTGGCAGTAATAAAAACACGAAAAACAGCAAAAGTAAGCTATCTTTCTTTTTTGTCGGTGCTTATACTGATTTTCGACTGCATTTATACGATTTTTAATCCTGGAATTTCAAATTTTGTATTTTTACTGATTCTTGCAACAGCGGTTTTAATTCCTTATCTCGTAATGCTCGCATTCGGCAAACCAAAAGAAGAAGTCTCAGAACAACCTGTTGATGAAGAAGAAATCAAAAAACCGGAAATCATAGTCGAAGACATAAAACCTGACGAAGTAAACCTTATCGAAAAAGGACGTTCTTTTGTAATTCTCGCTTCGGATTCTTTCGGAAGCAAAGAAGGAATGCAGAATCTTTTGGACTCGATAAACAAAACCTGTATGGAAATTACAAACGCTGACGGTGGCGCAGTTCTTATGGTTGACGATTTTGAAGATTCTATCAACGTAAAATCATTTTTGGGCGTTTTTCCGCCGCCATACAAGCTTCCAGCGGAACTTCCTCACAAAGAACTTCGTGTTTCAACAAGTTTTAAATTTGCAACATTCGCTCTCCGCGACAATATCTTTGGAGAAATCGCATCTTCTGGAAAAGCTGAAATCATCAACTCTCCAAAAAGCGATCCTCGCATTACAGAAAACGGTCCTGAAGATTTCTTAAAACTCGGAAGTTTTATCTTTATTCCAATCCGTTTGAGAGGTCGCGGTATTGTAATTGGACTTATCGCTCTTTCCAAAAATCCAGGCAAAGAATTTACCCAGAAAGAATTTGACTGGGCACTTACGCTTGCAGGATTTGCAGAATCAGCATTAAAAACAACAATTAGTTTTCAGGTTTACAACGAAAAAAACGAAATCTCAAAAGAAAGCAAAATTGCAGAAAACTTGCAGAATATTCTTCTTCCAAAAAAACTTCCGCCTTTGCCAGGAATCTCTTTCGGTTCTTTTACAATGCACACAGAAGGCGTATGTTCAGATACTTTTGACGTTCTTCCTGTACGTCAAGACCGCACATCTATTATTCTTATGGATGTAGCTGGAAAAGGGACAAATTCTTTCCTTGTTATGTCAATGCTCCGCTCAATGATTCGCCTTCTTGTAAACACTCCTCAGCCTGCCGGAACAATTTTAAGCCTTGCAAACCGGGAAATTTGCGGTGAAATAAATTTTGAGCACTTTGCTTCTGTTGCCCTCATAAACTACAATGCCGCAAAAAAAACAGTTCAGTTTTCTTCGGCAGGAACAACTCCTGTATTCCTTTATAATGCCCAAAAACAGACAGTTGAGCGAAAATCCCTCGCTTCCGAACCTCTAGGCGTTGAAAAAACAACATCTTACAAAGATATTCAGTTTACAGTTTCGCCAGGTGATATTATAATTACATATACTGACGGTTTGGTAGAAGCCTTGGATGCTTCCGGCAAACAGTATTCGCTCAACCGTCTTTTAAATATTGTAAAAACAAACAGCAAGTCATCAGGCAAGCAAATAGCAGATCTGGTAAAGGCAGATATGAAAAAGTTTGTCGGTTCGGAATTATTACACGACGATCAAACATTGCTGGCAGTTAAAATTCAGTAGAATAAAAAAGGAGTTTTTCTTATGGAACTGAAGATTCGGAAAAATGGTGAAGTTTATATCATTGACGTAAATGGAGAAATGGATCTTTACAATTCTTATAAATTAAAAGAATTAGTCATGAAAATGCTTGAAAAGAATGTAAAAAGTTTCATCATAAACCTTGAACAGGTTGACTACATCGACTCGTCAGGAATTGGCGCGTTGATTTACATCTGTTCAACAATCAAAAAGATGAATCTCAAGCTTGCCATCTCTAATATTCATGGTTCAGTAAAAAAAGTTATTGAACTCACAAAACTTATGGGCTACTTCCCTATTGCAAACAGCATCGAAGAAGCGCTTCTTATGGTAAACGAATAAACAAAAAAACAAGATTAAAACGGAGTAAAAAATGGAAAATCAGTACAAACTATTGCGTTCAGATGACAACGACCCGTTGTTTGATACAACAAACATGCTATATAAAGAATTTCCGTCAGATTTTCGCCAGATTCGCTACTTTACGCTTTTAATCGTTCAGTCGGCTCCACTCGAAATCAAGGAAATCAATCTCCTTGAACAGCAAATTTCTGAAGTTATTAAAAATGCGGTAAAGCACGGTAACAACTGCGACATCAACAAAAAAGTACGCGTATGGTACTCATTCAGCCCGACACACGCACATCTTATTGTAAAAGACGAAGGCGAAGGATTTAAGGATCTCGAAAAATGGAACGAATTCAACAAAAAACGTATTGAATGTCTTCAGACACATAACTTTGAAGAACTTGCAAAATACGTTTCTTTCCGTACAAAAAAATCAGATGACCAGGACGGCGGCAACGCGCTCTTTGCTGCCCTCGAATACTGGGACGGCGGATATGTTTACAACGGAAAGCGCAACGGAGTAGCAATGCTCAAACGCTTCCAGAAAAAACACCACGGTGTTGCGGTTGAAGAATAATCTCAAAAAAAAGCAAAAGACTGTCCAAACGGGCGGTCTTTTTTTTAGCAATTGCAATTTTTGAATTTATTTTTTACAGACGCTTTTTAGAACGTCAATTGTTTTTTCGGCGGTTTTGTCCCAGCTAAAACGTTTTGTCCATTCAAGTCCGCCTTCTTTTAATTTTTTACGCAAATTTGATTCCAATGCAATTTTTTCGATTGCATCTGCCATCTGCTCGATATTGTCGCTGTCAAAATAAACCGCATTGTCTCCAGCAATTTCTGGCAAAGAACCGCCAGTTGAACAGGCTACAGGAACTCCAGAGGCCAAAGCCTCAAGCACAGGCAAACCTACCCCCTCATTTATCGAAGGGAAAATACAACCTTCGCTCGCAGAATACAAAAGCGGAAAACTTTCGTGCGGAAAAAATCCTGTAATAAAAATATCTTGGTGAAATTTTGATTCCAAAATTGCTTTTTTTACGGATTCAATAGCTTTTTCTTCGCTTCCGGTCAAAACTAGACGATGTTCCAAATGTGTTTTTTCTTTAAAAAGCGAAAAAGCCTTTATGAGCTCGACATGTTTTTTTGAAGAAGAAGAAATTTGCGAAGGATAAATAAAATACGGTCTTTTTATTGCAAACGGTTTAATATCCAAACGGGACGGTGAAAAAAGTTCCCGCGGATAAAATTCCGAATGGTTGATTCCGTTGTAGATTACAGTTATTTTTTCTTCTGGAACACCAAGTTTTATCAAGTCTTTTCTGATAAAATGGCTCGCCGCAATAACCTTTGAAACATTTTTTAAGCCGAAGAGAATCCTTTTTGTATGATTTTTTAGGATTTCGTCTTCATAAAGCTCTGAAAGAACATCATAAACAACGGCAACTCCTGGAACTGTGCAAAAAAGAGGAATATAGCGCGCGCCGGCAGCATACAAAACTGCATCGTACTTGTGATACATTGCAAAAATATTTGAACAGCCGTAATGCCACAATGTTTCATAAAAACGGCTGTCTGGAAGCTTTACAGAAGAATAGGAAAGTCCGTTTTCTGCACCGTAAGTGTAGCGGTCAATTTCCGAGCCAAAAATCTCAAACGTGCAGTCAGCAGAGTTTTTTAGCTGAGATGATAAAGAAGAAAGATAAGAACCAATTCCAGATTTTCCATGTCCACAGCCAAAACTGTCAATTCCGATTTTCATATTCCTTTGATTATAGCAAACATTTTTTTTACGTGCTATAGTTTTTGTATGTCAGAAAAAACAACCTTCAATTCATTGAAAATTTCAGAAAATTTGATAAAAAAACTCGAAGAAAATCAAATTACAGAACCAACAGCCGTTCAGTCTCAGGCGATTCCCGTTATTTCAGAAGGAAAATCTCTGCTTTTTCAGAGTGAAACCGGAACTGGAAAAACATACGCTTACGTCCTGCCTCTTTTGACAAAAATTGAATCCGAGGAAAATCCACAAAAAAATATAAAGATTATGGTTGTAGCTCCAACTTTTGAGCTTGCAAGTCAGATTAAAACACAGGTTAAAAGCATAAGCGAAATAAAAACATGTCTTTTAATAGGAGGTACGCCGATAAAAAGACAGGTTGAAAATTTAAAAGAAAAACCTGCCGTAATAATAGGAACACCAGCAAGGCTTTTAGAACTTTTTAACCTGAAAAAAATAAAACTTGAGAACCTCGATGCAGTTGTGCTTGACGAAGTTGACCGGCTTATTGCACCTGAGCTTCGCGATTTTACGATGGCCCTTTTAAATTCGCCAAAAAAACACGTTCAGTTGATTGCAGCAAGCGCAACAATCACAAAATCAACACAAAAACTGCTTGCAGGAACAAAAATAAAGAGCGACGGAAGCTTAGAACACGAAGTTGAAACTCTTTTTTTGCCGCCGGAAGATGTTTTAAGAAAAAGAATTACGCATCTTGCGATTTTTTCAGAACGGCGCGACAAAATCGACACGCTCCGAAAAGTTATTCTAGCTGAAAAACCGTCTAAATGCCTTGTTTTTACAGGAAAACTCGACCAGGTGGAAAACATTGTCTCAAAACTGAATTTTAAGGGAATCGAATGTTTTGGTCTGCATGCAAAAACCGACAAAGTCGCAAGAAAATCTATGATAGACAGGTTTAGAAGCGGAAAAATAAAAATTCTCGTAACAAGCGACCTGGCAAGCCGCGGGCTTGATATTCCGGAAATAAGCCACATAATACAGATGGACATGCCTTCAAATGAAGATTTTTTTGTACACAGGGCAGGACGCACAGCGCGCGCAGGAAAAACAGGAATAAACATTGTAATCGGCGACGAATACGAAATGAATCAATTTGCCCGGCTTGAAAAAAAACTCGGTCTAAAAGTTTATCCAAAAATGCTTTTTAAGGGAAAACTAGTTTCTCCTTCCAAAATAGAAGAAAAAGGCGAATAAAGGGCGCGGACAGCGATTTTTTTTACTGAAGGGAAAATTTTAGCCCCGGCTGTAATGGCGGCAAAGCCGTTCCAAAGCGAAGCGGAGGAATAAAACCATGAAAGACGGGCCGCGGTACACAAAATGTGCTCCGGAATAAAAAAAACGCCTTAATTGAAACACGCTGTCTTTATTGCTATAATAGAAAGATACCAAAATTTGATTTTTCGCGGAGTTTAGAAAGTGTTTCTTAAATGTCTGGATATTTTCGGTTTTAAATCTTTTGCCGACAGAACTCATATTGAATTTGCAGATGGAATTACCGCCTTGCTCGGGCCAAACGGCTGTGGAAAAAGCAATGTTGTCGATGCGGTAAAATGGGTTCTTGCAGAAAACAAGGCAAAAAATCTCCGTGCAGATACAATGGAATCTGTTATTTTTAACGGAACCGAAACACGCCCTCCTCTCAATATTGCGGAAGTTACGCTCACAATTGCAAACGAAAACGGACTTTTGCCTCTTGAAGAGTCTGAGATTGCATTAAAGCGCCGGCTGTACCGCTCTGGCGAAAGCGAATATTATATTAACAACAGGCAAGTCGGTCCGACAGAAATTCGCCGCCTTTTTATGGATACAGGCGTTGGAAAAGCAGCCTATTCCGTTATGGAACAGGGAAAAATTGACCAGATTCTTTCGTCAAAACCGGAAGACAGACGCTATCTTTTTGAAGAAGCGGCCGGAATCAGCCGTTCAAAAGCGGAATGTGCCGAAGCTGAACGAGAACTCGAACGCACAAGACAAAATCTTGCCCAGATTGAAGTCGCGCTGATCGAAAACAAACGCAGCTACGAAACTTTAAAAGTTCAGAGCGAAAAAACAATCAAGTACCGCAAATTTAAAGATGATATTTTTAACTGTGAACTTGACCTTCAGCTTTTGCGCCTTAAAGAATTTACACAGGACAAAGCGCGCCAGGAAACGACAAAAAAAGAACTCGAAGAAAAACGCTCTGCCGTCCAAAAAGAAATTGAAGAAATTCAGGCGGCTCTCTTTGAAAATAACGACAAAATCAAAGACTTGCAGACAAAAATGAATTTTCTGCAGGTTGAGCTTGCTAAAGTCCAGACCGAAAAGACAAACAAGCTTCAGCGCGCGCAGGAATACAATCTTCAAGCGAACCAGATAAAAGAAAAAATCGGAATTCTTGAAGTAAAGCAGAATTCGATTCAGGAAAAAATTGACACCTTTAACGAAGAAATTGACGAGCGCGAAGCCGATTTACATTCAAAAAACAGGCAGCTCGACAGCGTAAAGCAAAACATCGAATCCTTTACGCAAAATATAACTTCTTCAAGTGCAAAAATTACGGAAAATGACACTCTTGCGGCAAAAAGCGCAGACGAAATTGAAGAATTAAACAGACAAATTGCAGATTATCAAAAACAATTGGGCGAAATAACAGAAGACATCGTTAAAGAGCTCGATGCAAAATTAAAAGATTCGGGATATTCAAGCAATGCGGCAAAATCTGCAAAAGAAGAAGTTGAAAACTCCCTCGCAAAACTCAAAATTTTTGCTGAAGGACGGAAAAATATTTTTTCTGACTACGCATCAATTACAGGCCACTCAGAAAGCGAAAACGAAAAGCTCATTCAGGACGCAATCAAGGCTTTTGAGGAAATTTCATTAATCAGCGTAAACATTGAAGAAGCCGTTTCTAAATACGAAAAGGCGATGCCGGATTTTATCGAGGATTTTACATCTCCGGAAGGAATTATCACAAAAAAACGTGGAATCGATTCAAAAATCCTGGACATAAACTCGCAAATTGAAAAAATCAACGAAAGAATTGCCTCTTACAAAAGCGAAAACAGTGAGCTTGTAAAAAAAATAAACGAATACCGCGAAACCTTAAACCAGCTGCGCGTAACCGAAGCTTCGATGGCTCAGGCAATTTTTGGAGTCAAGCAGAATGTTGAAATTTTGCGCCGCTCGCTCGTAAGCGAGCAAAACAACCTTCGCCAAAATCAGGAAGAATTTGAACAGGAACAGAGAAGACGCGACGAACTTAACGAACAGATTATCGATGTTCAAAGCGAACTTGCGGCGATTGAACACCGCGGTCAAAAATGCGCCGACGAAATGAGCGAAATCAACAGCGAAATCGTGCGCTGCAATTCTTCTGTAAGCGGAACTCAGAACAAACTCGACAAAAAACAGGAAGAACAGAGAAAAATTCAATTCCAGTACGAAAAACTGGCAATGGACTTAGTAACAAGCGACAACGACATACGAAACATAAAGCAGAACTTTATCGACACTCACAGCCGCGATCTTATGGAATTTGAAGAGCGTATGTACAAAATAACAACTTCTTCGGCAGTTTTGCGCGAAAAACTTGCAAAAACCCGCGAAGAATTAAAAGCGCTCGGAAGCGTAAACCTTATGGCGCCAGAAGAATTTGGAGAGCAAAAGGAACGCTACGAAAAATTGCAGTCAAGTTACGATGACACAAACAAATCGCTCGAAAACTTAATCCGTGTTTCTGAGGAAATCAAGACAAAGTCGACAGAAATGTTCCTCGACACTTACAACAAAATCAAGAAAAATTTCCACAATATGTTCCGGCGTCTTTTTGGCGGCGGACGAGGAGAACTTCGCCTTGTAGATCCGCAAAATGTGCTTACTTCGGGAATCGACATTTACGCCGAACCTCCTGGAAAAAAGCTCCAGAACATTGCGCTTCTTTCCGGCGGTGAAAAAACTATGACGGCAGTCGCGCTCCTCTTTGCAACTTATCAGGTAAGGCCAAGTCCGTTCTGTCTCCTTGACGAAATTGACGCCGCTCTCGACGACAAAAACGTTTCAAGCTTTGTAACCGCGCTGCGTTCTTTTGCAAAACTTTCGCAGTACATTGTAATTACGCACAACAAAAAAACCGTAATGGGCGCAAGCACAATGCTCGGTGTAACCATGCAGGAATCTGGTGTTTCTAAAGTTATGACAATGCGTCTCGACAAAGAAATTTCAGCTGAACCAGACGAATCGGAAAAAGAATTTATCGAAGAAGATGTTCCTCCGGAAGAAAATGTCTACATTCCTCCGCGTCCGGCAAAACGAATTCACAATCCGGACGGAACTATAACCGATCCTGAAATTGAAAAATTCCGTGCCGAAGCAAAAGAAGCCGCAAAGAAATCAAAGGCAGCAAAAATCGCCGAAGATGAAAAAAAGTCGGCGGAAAAAGCTGCTTCTGACGACAAAAAATCGGAAAATCAGGAAAAAACCGAAGAAAAACAGAAGTAAAAATGGTTGATTTTGATGAATTAAAAGAAAAAACAAGTGATTTTATTCGCGAAAAACCTCTTTTGGCAAGAATCAGTGCATTTTTTTTGATTTTTTTTGTAATTGCGCTAATAGTAGTTTTTATTCAATCAGGAAAACCAAAGGCAAAAACCTTCGAAAAACCGGAAAATGTCTTGACTTCAGAGCCAATGACGCCCGAATATCTGGAAATCGAAAAAGATTATTATTTGTCGCGAAAAACAGAAAATTCTTGGAGCGACGAAGAAATAAGCAAATATTTCTCAAAACCAGATTCAAAGCTCATTGAAGAGCTTGAAAATTCAAACGACAAAATTATTGACGAAATTACAGGAGCGGCGCCTTGATGAAAACTAAAGCCAGAACTTTTTTGTTTTTATTTACATCCGTTTTTTCTCTTTATATTTTAAATTCTTGTGCCTCTTCGCCAAAAAACGAAGAAAATTTAACGCAGGAAGAACAGATTTCTGACAAAAAAACTGAAGAAATTCCAGAAAACTCATCCGAAAACAAAGAAATTTCTCAAAATCCTGCTGCAAATGAAGAAATTTCAGAAAAAAGCCTAGAAGAAAATTTGCAAGATTCAGAAAATACGCAGAACAAATCAGAAAATGACGAAAACCAGCTTTCTGAAAAAATCGATGAAGACGAACTTTTGTCAGAAAGCGAGAACGAAACAGAAGAAACTCATGAAGACTTTGTTGAGCCGGAAGTAAAAGATTCACCTTTGGAGGAAGAAATAAAGTCTTCCACAGATGAACAAAATCCAGAACCAAGCGGAACCGAAGAAAACAAAGCGCAAGACTTTCCAGAAAAAAACGAAGACGAACCAGAACTTCAGCAAAAGGCAGTAGAAAATGAAAAAAATTCCGAAGAAGAAAATCCTCAGACAGACGAAAATTTGGAACTGAACGAAAATTCTATGGAAAATCAGGAAAACTTGTCTCAAGACGAACAAAAACCTGAGAACAAAAACGAGCTTTCTGAAGAAATTCAGGAAGAGCCGGCCGAAAAGGCAGAACAGACCGAAAACGATTCTCAAAAAGCCCCGAGCCGCTCAATGACCGCAAAAAACAACCAGTACGTTGACATAATTTATCCGGGACGCGGCTGGATTTTCATGGGAGAAGACGAAGGCAAAGACCAGATTTTGAGATATTTTGGACGAAAACTAGGAACAGAAAACACGACTTTTACGCTCCGCACAACAAAAAGCGGAGAAACAGTCCTTCATTTTTACAAAAATGACGTTTTAAAAGGCGAATACATTGACGATTATCTGGAGATAAAAGTTCTTGAAGAATCGGCAAAACCGAATGAGAGGGCAAAGGCTCCTTCTTATGAAGAATCAGTTCCGCAAAAGCCTGTCCGCCTCGAAAAAAAAGCAGAAGGCAATGGAGAAACTCAAAAAACTGACGAAATAAAAAATACTGAAGAAAAAACTTCTGACAATGAGCAAAAACTTTCTTCACAAGACGAAACAAACTTGAAGCAAAATGAACTTTCAAACGACGTTTCAAACGACGTTTCAAACGACGTTTCAAACAACGTTTCAAAAGAAGTTTCAAAGCCAGAACAGAAAAAATCCTTAAAAATCGATACAAAAAATCTTTTGGAACAAGCAAAAAGAGATTTTGAAGAAAAATCTTACGCTCAAGCGCTTTCAGAAGTTCAGCAGTATCTCGACACTCAAAATACCCGCATAGACGAGGCGCTTTTTCTTCAAGGACAGATTTTGGAAGCTGACAGCGAAGTAAAAAACATAAAAAGCGCAATTGATTCGTATAATTCGCTTATAAAAAATTATCCTGCAAGCACATTCTGGCAGAAAGCAAACAGACGGAAAATTTATTTGAACCGCTATTATGTAAATATTTATTAAATAGCCCAAATGTCGAGTTTTGATAAGAACAGTAATTTAAGTGTCATTCCCGTGCTACGACACTGCGATGTTTACGCAGTAAACTCGGTCAGGAATCTGTTGGAAATTTTCAATAGATTATCGGGTCAAGCCCGATAATGACATTAAATTATAAAACTCGAAATTAAGGCTAAATAAATTGGAGGATTAATAAAATGAAAAAAATCTTAAATGCAAAATTGGTTTTGGCAGTGCTTGGCGCAGTTTTTTTTACATCATGCACAATAAAAACTACGGAAAACAACCGCAGGACAGTGAGCGTAAGCGGAACAGGCTCTGTAGAAGTTGAAGCGGACAACGCGACGATTATTCTTTCTGTAATTACAAGAGGAAAAGATGTCGGAAATACGGCAAAAGAAAACGCAGAAAAAATGACAAAAGTCCATGAATCAGTCTTAGCATTAGGAATTTTGCCGGAAGATGTTTCCACAGAACATTACACAATCAACCAGGAATCAAATTATTTGAACGGCAAAGTAACTTACGGAGATTACGTTGCCATAAACCGAATCAAAATTTTTGTAAAAGATTTAACCATGGCTGGAAATGTAATTGACGCCGCAATAAAAGCCGGCGCAAACCAGCTTTCGTCTTTTCAATATGGAATAAGCGACAAAGAAGCTTTTGTAAAACAGGCGCGCACGCTTGCAGTTCAAAATGCGCGCGATACGGCAAATCTTCTCGTAACAACAAGCGGCGCTTTTCTTGGAAAAGTAATTTCGTTAAACGAGCAGTCAAACAATTTTGGATTTTACAGGGTCAACGCAAAACGCGCCAATTTAGCAGAAGCAGCAGCGGCAGACAGCGCATCTTCTTTTGTTTCAACGCCAATTTCCGGCGGAAAAACAACAATCAGCTTTACAGTCGATGCCGTTTTTGAAATAAAGTAAAAATTCAAAAAAGCGCTGCAATTGCCTTAAAAACGTTAAAAGAATAGAATAAAAGAATAAAAACTTTAAGAGAGATTGGGAGATAAATACAAATGCTCGATTTGAAATTTGTAAAAGAACATCTTGCAGAAGTAAAAGAAAACATAAAAAACCGCAATATGGTTGCCGACGCAGATCTCGTTGTAAAACTTTACGACGAACGCACTGCTCTTACGACAAAACTTCAGTCATTGCAGCAGAAAAGAAACGAAAACGCCGCAAACATGAAGCAGAAACTTGATCCAGAGACACGCCAGAAATTCATTGAAGAAGGCAAAAAAATCAAGGAAGATGTTTCTCAGTCAGAAAAAGAGCTTGCAGAAGTTGAGGCAAAGCTTGAAGACGCCGCAAGACAGCTTCCGAACATGTGCCATCCGGACACTCCAATCGGAAAGCTCGACACAGAAAACCTCGAAGTAAAGAAAGTTGGAGTTCCACGCAAATTTACATTCAAACCAAAAAGCCATGTAGAGCTTGGCGAAGAGCTCGATTTGATTGATTTTGAACGCGGAACAAAAGTTTCCGGTCCGAAATTCTATTACCTCAAAAACGAGGCTGTATTTCTTGAAGAAGCTCTCATCATGTACGCTCTCAACATTCTCCGCAAGCACGGCTTTACAACATTCATTACTCCAGATGTCGCAAAAGAAGAAATTTTAAAAGGAATCGGCTTTAATCCGCGCGGAAACGAATCAAACGTCTATGCAATCGAAGACGAAGGAACATGTCTTGTTGCGACAGCAGAAATCACCCTCGGAGGCTACCATTCAGGAGAAATCTTAGACAAATCTGCGCTTCCGCTCTTTTACTGCGGACTTTCCCACTGCTTTAGACGCGAAGCCGGAGCCGCAGGACAGTTCTCAAAAGGACTTTACAGAGTCCACCAGTTTGACAAAGTCGAAATGTTTGTTTACTGTCTGCCAGAAGATTCAAACAGGCTCCACGAAAAGCTCCGCTTAATCGAAGAAGAAATTTTTGAAGGTCTGGGAATTCCATTCCATGTAGTTGACACATGCACAGGCGACCTCGGCGCTCCTGCTTACAGAAAATGGGATCTCGAAGCGTGGATGCCAAGCCGCGCGACAGAAGAAAAGCCGGAAGGCGACTACGGCGAAGTTACATCAACTTCAAACTGCACAGACTTCCAGTCACGCCGCCTGAACGTAAAATACCACGATGACGACGGCAAGAATAAATATGTCCACATGCTAAACGGCACGGCAATTGCGGTAGGACGGGCAATGCTCGCGATTATGGAAAACTATCAGAACGAAGACGGCTCAATTACAGTTCCGCCTGCGCTTGTTCCATTCTGCGGCTTTGACAAAATCGGACCAAAAACAAAAATAAAAGATCCGGTTTACCACGCCGCAAAAAAATAGAGCAGTTTTAACAAAAAAACGGTGGCTTTTATTAGCCGCCGTTTTTTTATTTGGGCGTTTCCCTCGCTCCGTGCAGGCGCTCCGCTCGGGCCGGGCTTTTCGGGGTTGCGCTGCCGCTTCATTCCTACGCTACGCTCCGGAACGGCTTCGCCGCCCCTACAATCCCTAACGCTTTAGCGTTAGGACGTGCGCATAAGCGCACATGTAAAATACCCGAGTTTTGCGTCAGCAAAATCTCGCAGCATACCGCAGGTATGCAAAATCCCTAACGCAAAATTACTAGGTTCAATTTCGAGTTTTAAATTTTTCTGTCATTGTCGTACTTGATACGACAATCTCTAAATGATTGTAATATCTGCATCTAGATTTTCGGGTCAAGCCCGAAAATGACATAAAAGCCCCTTACAGAACTAGCCACCGCTAGTTGGCGTTGCGAACAAGGCGGAAGCCAAAACTGACGTAGGGGCTGGTCGGGTTGATGCCGCGGCAATATGGGAAGCTTCGCCCCCCTGGATGTCAACCCGCGTGTTACAGGACGGCCGCTCATGTAGAACGAGGCGATTTTCAGATCTCGTCCGATTACGAATACATTTGAACTCGAAGTCCAATCTTCACTTCCTGTGATTGAAGCGTCAGGCTATGGAGCAGTGGCGGCGGATTGCTTCAGCAATGCGCCGACAAAGACCGCAGGCGCGCAATGCGCGCGCCGAGGACTTAGAGCGCAAGCGAACTGCGCAACAGCCGGCCGGCGCATAGCGCCGGAGACGCCCTGGATTTCTACAGGCGCAAAAACTTTTACACGCTGCCTGGCGCACTTTCTGCTCGTTCGAAAATTTTTTCGTCTCGCCCAATGCAATTTCTGCCCGTTCGAAAATCTTTACGTGCTTCCAAACGCACTTTCTAGTCGTTCGAAAACTTTTTCGCCTCGCCCAACGAAATTTCAGCTCGTTCGGAAACTTTAACGACCTTCCCGACACGATTTCATCTCATTCAAAAACTTTTACACGTTTCCCAACGCAATTTTTAGTCATTCGAAAACTTTAACGCCTCGCCCAACGCACTTTCTGCCCGTTCGAAAATTTTTATACACCGCCCAACGCAATTTTTAGTCATTCGAAAACTTTAACGACTTGCCCAACGAAATTTCAGCTCATTCGAAAAACTTTATGCCTTGCCAAGCGCAATTTCTGCCCGTTCGAAAATCTTTACGTGCTTCCAAACGCACTTTCTAGCCGTTCGAAAACTTTTACGGCCTGCCCAACGAAATTTCAGCTCGTTCGGAAACTTTAACGACCTTCCCGACACAATTTCTACTCATTCGAAAAACTTTATGCCTTGCCCAACGCGTTTTCTAGTCGTGCGAAAATTTTTATTCGCTGCCCAGGCTGTTTTCGGCTTATAAAATTTTGGGAAAATGGCTGCCTGCTTGTTGCCGGTCCAGGCATTTTCCTTGTATCTTTTATGTACAGAGTTTAATTCCAATTCAATAAGGAAACGGAGGAAACTATCGGGATTGTACATTTTGGCTTCTTTTCAAAATGACCAATCGAATTCTTAGCCATTTTTTTCATATTCTAAAGGAGTCAAAATGAAAAAAATCAATTCTAATATGCGTGTAGCCGAATTGGACACGCTTTCTGACGTTCTTGTGCGCCTGTACAAGGACTCTTGTGCCGCGGAAAATGCCGTTTCTAAGGACGCGAACCTTTCGCTTATTATGGCGGAAGCTGAAAAGCTTTCTGCGGACATCACAACGGCTATCAAGAGCGAGCGTGTCTCAAGCACTCTTGACGAGGCGGACATTGCGCGCGACGAGATCATCCGGAACTTGGGCGACGCTCTTACAGGCTACGCTGCGATTCCTGTTGCGGCTAAAAAGTCGGCGGCGCAGAATCTTCTTGCGGTCTTCGGCAAATACGGAAGGCAGATTACGCAGAAAAACTTTGCCGAGGAGTCTTCTTTGATTGAAAGCATGCTTGAGGACTTCGGAGCGGAAAACCTTGCTTCTGACGTTGCGGCTTTGGACGGAGTTGGCGAGCTTGTTTCGGAACTGCGGACAGCTCAGGACAGCTTCAACAAGGAGAACGACGACTACACCCATGCAAGCGTGAACAGGGGCGAAAGCGCGACTTCGGTAAAGAAGAGCCTGATTTCCGCCTTGAACGACAAGCTCGTGCCGTATCTTAGCGCGGTTGCTCCTCTTGCGGACTACAAGGACTTTGCCTCAAAGTGCGAGGCTGAAATTGCAAAGGCGAACGCGACTGTAAACGGAAGAAACAAGACCGCAAAAAGCGAATAGCTTTAAAAAATATAAAAAACTGACAGCAAAGCGGAGCGCAAAAGCTCCGCTTTGTTTTTTAGTACACTTGTCATTCCCGCACTTGATGCTGCGACGTTTACCAAGCAAACTCGATCAGTAATCTACATAGATTATCGGGTCAAGCCC
>DLLE01000028.1:129830-130035 GCA_002477955.1 Treponema sp. UBA7570
CAAGCCCGATAATGACAGTGCATTCGCTGTCATTGCCCGGCACGACCGGGCAATCCCCCCCTACTCATACTTCCATCCGCTTGCCGGGGCTATGCCCGATAATGACACAACACATTACACTCCTATGTCATTTCTGCAGTCCGTCCGCTGTCATTCCCGTGCACCGACACGGGAATCTCTGCATAGAGATTATCGGGTCAAGCCC
>DLLE01000044.1:0-8834 GCA_002477955.1 Treponema sp. UBA7570
AATGACATAAAATCATAAAACTCGAAGTTTGGGCTAAATAAAGAAAATTTTTTGCCGTTTAAAAAGAGAGTTAAAAATGACAAAAATTTAACACCTGCCGAGGGCACTGAGTGGCGAAGAGCGGGTTAGACTGTGTAATGCCGTCCAAATCTTTATCTTCCGCGTGCGCTTTTGTCGTCTGGAACGATGATTGCGTCAATTACGATATTTGTTGATTTGGCTGTTTTTGCAACGAGCTGTTTTGTGTATTTGCCGGTTCCGCGTGGGGTTGGATGAGGCTCTGCGTCTCCAATCAAAATGATTTTTCTGTAAGCGTCTTTTCGCCATTTGTAGAATGTCAGGCTTGCAAAGAGCGCTTCGTAAACGGCTTCTGGAATGTCGCCGCCTTCGTTTCCGTAAATTACAAAATTGTTGAGATTTTTTGTAAAGACATTTATGTCTTTTGTAAATTCGTAGCGTTTTACTGGAAGTCCCATGAGCCGGTAAGTGTCGTTGTAGTCGCGGTAAAGTAAAAGTCCGATTCTAAAATCTCCAAATTGTTTTATCTGCTTTGTCAGACGGGGAATCCATTCATCACGGAGTTTTTGAATGTCATCTTTCATGCTGCCTGTTGTGTCGATTGCAAAAACAACGTCAACCTTGTTTTTTTTCGAAATTCTTTCAAGACTTGCAGTTATGTCGTCTACAATTGAATCCGGACCTTTTGAAAAGCACATTTGTCCGCCGTTAAAATTTGCAATGTCGTTAAAACTTGCGGCTGCAGCCGGGTTGTAGTCGTCTGTAAGCACAATCGGCTCTTTGACTGGCGGCGGCAGTTCTTTTGGTTCTGGCAGAGGCTGAGAAGCAGGTTCTTGTTTTTTTGCTGGAAGCTCAGCTTTTTTTTCTGGAATTTTTCCGAGATCGAACATAAAAGGGTTGTCCAAAAATGTTCCTGTGTAGTCGCCGTATTTTTTTGAAAAACTGCGAATATTGATGAATGTTCCGCGGCTGATTTTTAATTTTCCGTGGCGCGACCATTCGTAACCGTACTCGATTTCTGACGGAATATAAATATGAAAGGCTTGCCCAAACTGCTCGTCTGGCTGAGGCGTTGAGTCGATGAGAGAATATTTTGCAAATTCTGATTTTAGAGGTTTGCCGTTTAAATAGCGGAGCTCGTCGCCGTTTATTGAATTGTATTCGAGAGCGCGGTATGCGTAATTGTCCTGTGTTCCTGACGGATCTTTTGTTGTTTCTGTGAGCATTATTGATTCAATTCCAGGCTTTTTTCTTATATAAAGATGGTACCCTTCTGCATTTTCAAAATTTTTATTGTTCTCGTAAACGAGACGAAGGTCGCTTTCGGTTATTAAGAGAAATGAGCTTTGTTCTGCTGGTGTCTGAGCAAAAATTCCGAAAAATCCATAAATTGTTAGAAAAAAAGAAAATGCAAGCTTTTTCATATTTTTTATATCGGAATTTTCATTTGTTGAATTTAGAACAATCTGTGATATACTAAAAAAAATTGGAAAATAATAAAGATATGCAGTCAGACTTTACAGAAAGTGATTTTACTTCAATCGATTTAAGCGAGTTTTTGGATACTCAGGAAATGGGCGAAGAAACAGAAGAAAGCGGAATTGTCGTTCTGACACAAAATCAAAAGGTTCTCTGCGATGAATTAAATTCGCGAATTGCGCTCTATTCTCCGCAGCATAAGGAAATTTTTGACAAGAGAATGGCGGACTTAAAGAGGCTTGCAGTTGCAATTGCAGAATTTCCTTCATTGCTTTCCAGGGTAACTTTGACTTCAGAAACCCGGACTCCACAGGATATTATTGAACTTCTTGTTGACATTGATTCGGATTATGGAAAAACTTTTATCCAGCTTCCAAGCAAGGCAACTTTGGGAAAAGGATTTTTGACGGCAAAACTGCATACTTTTTCTTCGCTTGCAAAACTTGCGCTAAAAGTAAACAACAGCATGGAATTAAAGACAAAACTTGATTCGACTGAAAAGACTGAACCGGAAAAAATTGCAATTTCAAGCAAATTGATTCAGGCATTTAAAGACGAAACAGTTTCTATGATGTTTTTGCTTCTTGCGGAAGACGTTTACTTGAATTTGATAAAAGACGATTCTTTGAATGTGGATTTTAGACGTCAACTTGCGACTTCTCTCCTTCTTTTGTGGGAACACAGGGCGGATCAGAATATTTCGGACATTGCTCCTGTTTTGACAAGCGTATGGAAGGCTAGGCGGACGTTGGCCCCGGCTTTTGGAACGATGATGGGAACAAGCGAATTGATAATGTTCTCGTTCCAAATGGATGAAGTTTGGAGCAAATTTATCCGCACCCAGCTTGAAATTCCGGAAGTAAGCCAGGCGATGGAAGAGTTTTTGTTTGGGATTTCTTACGAACAGATTCAAAAATTAAAACGTCTGCTCAGGGAAAAAGGAATTGGTTCAATCGGACGAGATGAAGTTTCGAAATTCTTAGGCGAAAAAGTAAAGACCGATGTAAGCGGCGATTATAAAGATTTTTACAGTCAATATTCAATCCGGCGCGACAATGCTCAGGCGCGAAAAAGGCTGAACCTTGAAGGACCGCACAGAACTTTGGAAGATCATTTTATTCGCTTTGTAATGGAACAGAATCGGGAGAAACAGAATAATGACACTTTTGCAAAAGCAGACTAATAATTCAGAAAGCCCTCAGGACGGAAAGAAAATTCCATATCACTTTGGAGAAAAAATCCGTACAGTCAGGGAGCGGAGCGGACTTACCTTAAAAGCTGTCGCTCAAAAAGCCGGAGTTTCGGAAAGTCTTGTAAGCCAGATTGAAAGAAATAAAGTGAGTCCTGCGATTGATACTCTTTTGACACTTGCAGATGTTCTTGACATAAACCTTGAATTTTTGTTTGAGGAATATCATAAAACCCGTCCAGTTGAAGTTACCCATAAAAATGAGCGTAGGCAGATTGTTGAAGGTGATATTCTTTACGAAGAAATTGCCGGAACGTCAAAAAATGACGGTCAGCACGCGCTTGAATCTTACGAAATTACAATTCCTGTTGGCGCAAAAACTTATCGTGGCTCTTACGGACATTTAGGAAAAGAAATCGGATATATCCTAGAAGGTAAGTGCCAGCTTCATTACGAAAATTTTGTTTATGAACTTCAGGCAGGCGACAGCGTTTCGTTTTCTGCAAATTCGCCGCATACGCTTGTAAATATCGGCGATACTGTGGTTCGGGCAATCTGGACTGTAACGCCTCCTCAGAGATTTATCCATTCTAAATAAAAAAAATGGCGATTTGACAGAAAATTTGAAACCGCCGTCTTTTTTTCAAAAATGAATCTTAAGTTAATGAATCTTAGAAAGACATATTTTTTTCTTTTTTGCGCAGCCTTTTGTTTTTTTACAGGCTGTAGTTCTCTTTCTTCGTTAAAAAACGAGCCTTTTGTTGAGCTTGATGAATCTTCTTATATTCCTGAAAAAATAGAATGGAAAAAAATAAATTCGTTTTCGGAATATTTTTTGTTTGAAAATAAAAAAGTTCCTCTTCGATATCATCTTGTAAAAGTAGAGCTTAGCTCGCGAAATTTAAAAATTTCCGCTTATCCTTCTAAAAAAAATGAACTCGAAAAAGGAATCTCCGCTGCGAGTTTTGCCAAAAAGTCTGGAAGTTTTGTTTCGATAAATACAGCGCCGTTTAAAGGTCGTTTTTTTTCTAAACGCAAAATTGTTGGAATTTACAAAATTCAAGGGCAGGTATTTTCTGAAAAAAACGGACGATATTCTGCGCTGGGTTTTAAAACTGAAAAAGACGGAAGCTTAAAGGCTTTTATTGCAAATCAAAATGAATTGAACAGCATTGAAGAATTTGATTACATTTTTGGCGGTTTTTTTAAAATTTTAAAGAATAATGAAGAAATCGAATTTCTGTATTCAAGCAGAAACAGCCGAACGGCGGCAGGAATTTCTTCTGATGGAAAGACGCTTTTTTTGCTTGTTGTTGAAGGCGAAAGAATTTTTTTAAGCAAGGGCCTTTCTTACGGAGAATGTGCAAAAATCCTTAAATTCGCAGGTTCTGCGGACGGACTTGAGTTTGACGGCGGAAGTTCATCAAGTCTTTTTGTTAATGGAAAAAATATGCTTTTGTACCGAAATTTTACAAAATGCGCGGCTTTTTTTGGTTTTTTTGACAGTGGCAAATAAAACAGTCTTTTAAGTTGACGGTGATTTTTTTATAAAGTATAGTTTTATCTATGGGTGTTGCAACAACTCAGCAGTTACAGCGGTTTTATGACCAATATCGGGATACAGAAATTACTTTTACGAAAGATATTATTCGTGCGCTTGGTCTTGACCCTCGGCAAATTTATATAAAATGTAATCGCGGACAATGGCCTTGCATCATAAATTCGACATCTTTTTTGCAGGCTAAGATTATTGTCGGCGCAAAAGGCGGCGCTTTTAAAGCTCTTTCTGACCAGTCAACTTCCGGCATAAATTTGCGCTTTTGTTTTCTTGAAACCGAAAATGATGTGATGAGTTTTTTTGTTGCTGGACATGTTACAAATATTGTTCCGTATATGAATTCGTCGGAGCTTGCCGTAATTACGATTGCTTTTAACCAGCGTCCGCCAGATGATTTAATTGAAGCGGTCGGTCGTCTTCTTGAGGCAAATTCAAATGCTATACGTCGTCGTGAAGAAAGAATTTTAATTAACGAAAATTCTAAACGCAAGCTCGGGCTTGTTCGTGAAGAGGCGATTGTTTTAATTCAAAACGTTCCGCGCCACTGTATTGTACGCAATTTATCTTTTTCCGGGGCAAAAATTATACTTTTGGGACTTTCTCAATTTTTGACGAATAAACCTGCTCAGCTTAGGCTTGAATTTGAAGACCCAAACGAAGTTATAACCCTTAACGGTGTGATTGTTTCTTCGGAAGTGATTGAAGGAAGAAAAGATATTGTTGCCTGCAGTATAGCATTTGCGGATAAAACTGTTCCGCTTTCTTATAAATTGCATGTAAATAATTTTCTGACGGCTGTAAGAAAAACTCAGCTTTCTGCAAGCGACCAGATTGCCCAGCAAAAGGCAATGCAGGCAAAAATGGCGGCTCAAAAGCAAAATTCTCCTGCTAATTCTCAGCCAGGACAGACGGCGCAAAATGTTTCTGTACAGACTGAAAAAATGCAGGCAAATCAGCCAGAAACAAATGGAAACGCTTAAAAAAGTTGCTTATGTGGCAGGGATTGCAGGGGCGGCGAATGCCGTTGCGTCTAAGCGCAGCGTAGCAATGGAGCGGTAGCGGAACCCCGAAAAGCCCGTTTTTTTACGAAGTAAAAAAGCCACCCGAATTTAAAAATTAAGTTTTTACAAGGAAATATTTTTATGAAACCGACAGATCCACTTGAATCAGTTTATTTTATTGAATTGCCAGAAGATTTTCATTTTACTCAAAAGGCAATGCCGATCGATCCGACAATTCCTCTTCCTGTGCAAAAAAAAGAAAAGGATGATCCTGGAACTTTTAATATGAAAGAATTGACGGAAGAGCAGATTCTTGCAGGTTTGCTTACTGTTATGGCTTACGACAGCGACAATAAAAATATTTTGTATTACCGTTCGATTCTTGGGAAGGCGCGCCCGAATTTGAAAAAAGAACTGACTGAAGCGGCGATTTTAAAGACAAAAAATCAGGATTACGATCTGGCGGAAGAAATTTACGCTTCTCTTCGTGGCTTTGATCCGGAAGATATTGCGACAATTTTGAATACGGCTCTCTTTTTTGATCAGCGTGCGGATTCGTACAGGACTTCTGGTCTTTATGACGATGCCGATGCTTACGATGCTGACGCGCTTTTTTATTACAGACAGGCGATGGATGCAGAGCCGGCTGTTCCAGACGCTTTTTTTAATGCAGGTTTTTATTATCTTAAAAAGCATAACTTTAAAGAAGCAAAAAGCTGTTTTGAAACTTATTTGGCGCTGACTTGCGAAATGACAGACGATGAAATGGGTGAGAATGGACTTTATAAAAAGAATCGCGCCCAGGAACTGTTAAATGAAATCAGCAACCGCAATATGGAAGATGATCATTTTAAGGCTGCTTACGATTTTATAAATAAGGGCGAAGTTGAAAAAGGCCTTGATGAAATTCGTGTCTTTTTGGAAAAAAATCCTGCGGTTTGGAATGCGTGGTTCATGCTTGGCTGGGGATTAAGACAGCAGAAAAGATACGAAGATGCTAAAAAAGCCTTTGAAAAAGCTCTTGCACTCGAAGGCGGAAAACGGGCCGACACCTACAATGAGCTTGCAATCTGCTTTATGGAAGAGCGGAATCTGCCAAAAGCAAAAGAAGCTTTGCAGACGGCGCTTTCTATCGAACCTGAAAATACAAAAATTATTTCTAATTTGGGATATTTGGCGCTAAAAGAAGGTAAACCTTCGGACGCTGCCGCGTATTTTCAGACTGTGCTTGAATATGATCCAAACGACAAGCTTGCTGCTGCGGAACTGTTGAAAATGGACGTATAGAAATGAAAAAAACAATGCTGTTTTTGGCTGCAAATATTTTTATTTTTTCATTTTTTTCTTGTGCGCAGAAACTGCCTGTTCAAAAATTAACGGTGACAACGCAGAAAAGCGGGCAGGTTTGTGTTCTTGCGGAAGTTGCAAAAACTCAGGCGCAGCGCAGCCGCGGTTTTATGGAGCGCAAAAATATTCCGGCAGGGACAGGAATGATTTTTGTTTTTGAGCGCGACCAGATTTTGAGTTTTTGGATGAAGAATACGCCGCATCCTCTTTCGATTGCATACATCGACAGCGCAGGCACAATCCGCGATATTTTTGATATGACGCCGTTTTCTCTTTCTTCTGTAACAAGCACAGTAAGCGTAAGATATGCGCTCGAAGTTCCAAAGGGCTGGTTTGAAGAAAATGGAATAAAGACGGGCGATAAAGTTTCTCTGCCAGAATAAGGCTTAAAGGCTTTCTAAAAATTCATCTTTCGATTTTTCTTCGATTGTTCTTTGAACATTGCTTTCGCTGAGCATTTTATTGAATTTTGCATTATCGATATATTTTAATGTAAGCGGACGTTCAAGGCTCATAATTACAAAATTATCTTGCCATGCTGAGCGTTTCGGGCTTATCAAAGATGGATTTCCGTATTTTTTAGAAAGGCTTGTAAAAACTGAGGCGTGGTCGATTTTTTTTTCGTTTAAATTGAGCGTAATAGAAAAAAGTTTATCATCAACAAACTGAAACCAGCAGCGCGTAAAAAAAGAATAAGCGTTTTTGGAAGCGTCTGTTTCGATTAAAACCTGCTTTGTTTTTGGAGAAAGGCTTACATCTCTGTCGCCGCGATAGCCAAAGTCGGTGTTCTTTTTTAGCTCGGATTTTACCTCGTCAACGCTCATTCCAAGCTCAATTGAGCCGTACCCTTTCGGAAGTGCTGAACAAAATGCGGTGCAGGTAAAAAAAGCAAAAACGCAGAATGCAAAAAAACTGTTTTTTTTCATAAAAATCAACGTTCCTTGTGCTGTTTTCGGATAAACGCACTTTGTTTTATAAGTTCAAGACAATCTGGAACAAAAATTTTGTTTTCAGGCGAAAGCTTTATAACCGGCGAAAGTGAAAATTTCGGAACAAAGATGTTTTTTTCGTCCTGGCTAAGCCCGCACATAGTGGCAATATCCAAAGGAGTTAAATCTGTCTGATACGAAGTTTTGTTTTTTTGATCGATTGCAACCCGCGCCTTTTCAATCTGAAGAGCGAGCATATCGGTCATTTTGCTGATTGGGTCGCGAATCTGGCTGTTCAAAAGCTGTCTTTGCGTTTGAAAAAGCCTTTCTGCCAAAGTTGTTGTTAGTTTTGCAATAAGCTGCGGCTGGGTTTGAACCATCTGGTTAAAGTTGGAGCGGTTTACGGTCATGAGTGTGCAATCTTCTTCGGCGATTGCGCAGGCAGAGCGAGGTTTGTTTTCGAGGAGAGCCATTTCTCCAAACATGTCGCCTTTTTTTAGAATTGCAAGCGTAACTTCCGAGCCGTCGACAACTTTTGAAATTTTTACGCGTCCAGACTGAATTATGAACATGTCGGCTCCGCTCTGCTGTTCCGCCATAATCATCGTGTCTTTTGGGTATTTTCTGAGCAAGTCTTGATTAGATTCAAAATAAACAGCCCGGCTTTTAGCTCTTAATGCGTTGAATCTTGTCTTTGCGAGAAGAACATTTATGCCGGCCGGATTTGCCTTTACATATTGATAATAAGCAAAGACCGCAATACTCGGTTTATTCATCTTGTCGTAATACGAAGCAACCCTGTAAATCTGCTCAGGACTTTGAGAAGCTGAATTATTTAAGGTTGCAAGAACGAGAGTGTCGTTCAAAAGCCGCATTCTGTTTGCAAAAGTGCGGATAATTTTCATAGCGACTGGAGTGTTTTTTTCGATAAGCTCAGGATATTGCTCGCGCCGGACAGAAATACAGACAACGTCAGTAAGCGCAAGCACTGTGTCCACCTGCGAATGGTTCGACATGCAGGAAATTACGCCGATAAAGTCTCCTGGGCCGAGTATTTCTTCTTTTTGGCCTGGGATCGAATTTTCCTTGTGAACGCGTACATTTCCGCACTGAATAATATAAAAAATATTATTTTGAGGACGTCCTTCGACTGTGATATACGAACCACGCTTAAAATTTACGAACTGTAATTGAATCACGATATTCCCCGCTTCTTAATCAAAAATTATAATGGAAAAATACGGAATTTGTAAGCCTTGAAAAATCAAAAATGACGAAAGCTGTTTTAATGCTTTTTCGAGCTTCGTCACGAT
>DLLE01000044.1:8958-30151 GCA_002477955.1 Treponema sp. UBA7570
GCTTCGTCACGGTGACGATTGCTGTTCAAACGCTTTTTCTCGCTTCGTCATGGTGACGATTGCCGTCCAAACGCTTTTTAGAGCTTCGTCACGGTGACGATTGCCGTCCAAACGCTTTTTCTCGCTTCGTCACGATGACGATTGCCGTCCAAACGCTTTTTCGAGCTTCGTCACGGTGACGATTGCTGTTCAAACGCTTTTTCTCGCTTCGTCATGATGACGAACGCCGTCCAAACACTTTTTCGAGCTTCGTCAAAATGACGATTGCCGTCCAAACACTTTGTCTTGATTCGTCATGATGACGAAAGCCGACCAAGCGCTTTTTCTCTATTCGTCATGATGACGAACGCCGTCCAAATGCTTTTTCTTGATTCGTCATGGTGACGATTGCCGTCCAAACGCTTTTTCTTGATTCGTCAAAATGCGCTTTCACGCAAAAATAATTTCAGGCTTTAAAAGAACGCCTTTTTCCTCAAAAACTTTTTTTTGCACCGTCTCAACCAAAGCGCGAATGTCCGCCGCAGCCGCCTTTCCGTCAGGATTTATTATAAAATTCGCGTGCCAAGGAGCAATCTGCGCGCCGCCAGCCGAAAAGCCTTTTAGTCCGCACTCGTCAATCAGCTTTCCGGCGACAATCCCCTTCTCAGGCTCGTTCTTAAAAGCCGAACCCGCGCTCGCCGCCCTAAAATGCCCCATAGACACCCGTTTTTGCCGCACATTTTCCGAAAGTCCGCCGTCAAAACCGTCTTTTACCTTGAATTCAGCCGAGAGAATTATTTTTTTCTCATTTTTATCATGCGGGGGAAAAGTCCCCCTCGCTCCAACCGCTCCGGTCTCGCAAGGCTCAACCTGCGCGTTTTCCGCTACCCCCTTCAACGGGGGCAAATCCCCCGTAACGCCCCCTTCTTGCTTTTCTTTTAAAGGCTGGAAAGGCGATTTTTTATAGTCCCAGTCTTTTTCTTCAGTTTTATAAGTCAAAATCTCGTTTTTTTGAGCGTCAAAATATCTTACGCTTAAAAGCCTGTCCGAAGTTGCAAGTCCAAAGCAGCTTGCGTTCATAAAGACCGCGCCGCCGACTGTTCCGCTCAGCGCTGTAAAAGGCTCGAAGCCGCCGAGATTGTTTTTTTTGCAGAATCCAAGAACGCTGCCCCAGCTTGCGCCAGCCGGGCAAAGAATTCGCTTAGCTCCGCAAGCCTCGCTGTTTTCCAGCAAGCGGACCGGCTCAGCCGACTGAGCCGACTCTGCCGGCTCTTCCAAGCCGATTTTTCTTGTGCAGATTACAAGATTCATTCCTTCGTCCGGAAAAACCGTGTTGCTTCCGCCGCCGAGCAGATAAAAGTCAAGCCCGGCTTTTTCCGCGCTTTTCAATGCGAAAACAAGGCTTTCCGTGTCAAAAGGCTCGATGAAAAGTTTTGCGGGGCCGCCGACGCGCATTGTGCAGTGCTTTGCAAGGCTTTCGTTTTGCTTTGCTTCTCCGCGGAAATTTTTCGTATCATTGAAAAGAAGAGAAAATTGGCTTAAAATCATATGAAAATTATAATGAAATCGAGTTAGGGATTGTAGTGGCGCAGCGCGTTGTTTTGGGGCTGGCAGGGCTTTCAAAAACCGCTTCCCAAAACAATGGAGCGAGAGCGGAACCACGAAAAGCCCGACGGCGCAGCGCGCCGGAACTCCCGAAAAAATCATAAAAATATGGAGAGCAAACTGAAAACTGCCAAAAATAGTGTCAGTTTTCAGTTTTGAAAGTTTGCGTTGCAAACTTCCCCATCAACTGCGCATTCTAATTTCATTTGCGAATGCGCTTTAAAAGTCAAATCGAAAATTGAGATTTTCTCGTTGACTTTTTATAAGGAGAACAATATGGCGCTTAAACTTTTCAACACAATGGGAAAAAAGATTGAAGAATTTGTTCCAGTTGACCCGGATAAAAAATACGTGGGATTTTACGGCTGCGGCCCGACAGTTTACAATTACGCGCACATAGGAAACCTGCGCGCATACGTTTTTCTTGACATTCTCGACAAAACTCTGACCTATCTTGGCTACGACATCAAGCACGTTATGAACATCACCGACGTTGGACATTTGACTGGAGACGCTGACGACGGCGAGGACAAAATGGTTAAGACTGCCGAGGAGCGGCACCAGAGCGTTCTTGACGTTGCGAAATTCTACACTGACGCTTTTATGGCGGACATCGACGCGCTTAATATCCGCCACCCGGACGTTATCTGCAAGGCGACCGAGCATATTTCCGATATGATTGAGCTTATCAAGAAAATCGAGGCGAACGGACACACTTACACAGCGGGTGGAAATCTTTACTATGACATTTCAACTTATCCTGACTATGGAAAGCTCGCGAACTTGAACCTTGACGAGCTTAAAGCCGGAGCCGGAAGAAGAAAGGTTTCAATTATCGACGAGAACAAGCGGAATCCGGGCGACTTTGTGCTTTGGTTCACAAAATCTAAATTTGAAAACCAGGCGATGACTTGGGATTCTCCGTGGGGGAGAGGCTATCCGGGCTGGCATATCGAGTGCTCGGCGATGAGCATGAAATATCTCGGAAAGCACATCGACATTCACACTGGCGGTGTTGACCACATTCCAGTCCACCACACAAACGAGATTGCGCAGTCGGAAGGAAGCTTCACGCCGGAAGAAAGGGCTGAAGGTCCGTGGGTAAAATACTGGCTTCACAATGAATTTCTGGTAATCGAGGGCGGAAACAAGATGTCGAAGTCTTCTGGAAATTTTCTGCGCCTGCAGTCGCTTCTTGACAAAGGCTACGACGCGCTTGACTACAGATTCTTCCTTTTGGGCGGACACTACCGCAAGCAGATTTATTTTTCTTGGGACGCGATGGACGGAGCAAAAAACGGACGCGCGGCATTGAACGCGAGAGTCGCAAAGCTGATTCAAAAAGCGAACAGCGAGGAAAATCTCGGTCTTACAAAAGAAAACTACGCTGAAAAACTTTCATCTATTGCCGAAAAACTGCGCAAAGACGGTGAAAGCGAAAATCTTAAAAAGTTCCGCGAAGGCCTCGAAAACGACCTTTTGACTCCAGTTGCAATGGCCGCAATGCAGAAAGAATCAAACGGAAAAAGCCGCCCTGCAGTTGACTGCCTTGCCGATATTTTTACGATGGACAAAGTTCTCTCGCTCAAAGTGATTGAAAACGCGTTTGCCGAGCTTGAAAAGCAGACGGAAATCTCTTCAAAGGCAGATGACCACGCAGGCGACCCGGAAGCGGCGGAAATCACCGCGCTTGTTGAGGAGCGTACAGCGGCAAAAAAAGCGAAGGATTTCGCAAAAGCCGACCAAATTCGTAATGACCTTGCAGCCCGCGGAATTACGATTATAGACACTGCACAGGGACCAACCTGGAAACGAAATTAAAATAAATTGAAAATAAGATTTTTCTTATTTTTTCTGTAACTTTTTGAGGCAAAGATGATTTCTAATAATGTGGAAGCCAGTGAAAAACCGTTGAATGCTGCAAACTCCGCGGATTTTCGCCGCATTTACAATGAAACTATGATTCTTCTCTTTAAGGTTTCGTGGCGTATTGTAAATGATGAAGATGCAGCGGAAGACATTGTTCACGACTCTTACATAAAGGCCAGCGAAAAAAAAATGTCGTTTCCTACAATGAACGATGCAAAATTCTGGCTTATAAGAGTAGTAAAAAATGCTTCGCTGAATTATGCGCTCCGCAAAAAAAGAGAAAGAACTGCTTATCAAAAGGCACTTTACGAAGACAGACGTCAACAGACTTCCGGCGAAACAGATTTGTTAAGGCAGGAAACTCAAAAAATTGCGCTTGCTGCTTTAGAAAAACTGCCTAAAACATTAAAAGAAGTGATTATTCTTCGTGAATACGGAGATTTAAATTATAAAGAAATCGGAAAAGTTTTGGGAATTACGGAAGGAAATGTAAAAATTCGCATGTTCCGTGCCCGAGAACAACTGGAAAAACTCATTGGAGGCGATGATGTCTACTTGTCCTGAAAAAGATCTTCATTCAATTTATCTCGATGGCGAACTCCCGGAAGAATTTTTAAAGGAATATGAAAACCATGTTGCAGGCTGTGAAAAATGTAAGGCCGAGCTCGAAAAACTCAGAAAGGTTTCTGTTCCTTTTAGAGAAGATGCTCTTTCTGTAAGACTTGACCAGACTTATCTTGAGCAGAGCTTTGAGCGCCTCCAGACAAAGATGCGTTTTAAGAAAACAACTGAGCGCTGCGAAAAATCATACATTGTTCGGCCATACATAAAGTGGGCGAGCGGTTTTGCGGCCGTCGCTGCGGTTTTCGCGGTTATTGTAACTCCTCTCAGTTTAAAATCAAATTCAAAAGAACAGAAAGAGCTTACTGCCATTGCCCGGACTCAGATAAAGCCGATCCAGGAAAGCAGGGTCGTAGTTGATGGAAATTTGGACAGCTTAAAAATTTCTACGGCTCTTAGTTCTGCCAAACAGGTTGAAGAAAAAATAGAAGCAAAAGAAGAAAACTCCGATTCACCGGTTCTCAATCCAAACCAAAAGGTTGTTTCGGCTACTAGCCTTGCTTCTAATTTGAACGACAGTTTTGACGATATTGATGTTTTTCGCCCGGACTTTAACAATTCGTCCGTCTCTGTTAGAATAGAAGTTCCACGTATGTACACTATTCCAATGAGGAAGGCAGAAAAAATTGAAAATCGCTGAAAAGTTTTCAGTTCTTTTTAGAAAATATCCTTTATTCAGAACTTGTTCGATAATTTTTGCAATTTTTTTTGTTCTTGTTTTTGTTTCTGTTGTAACATATCAGGCTAGAAAAATACCGCAAATTGATTCTATAACTCCGTCTGTAGGTTCTCCTGGCGATGTTATGGTAATTGCGGGGCGAAATTTCGGCAGCTTAAAAAAATCTTCTGACTTTGTAGAAGTCGGCGGTTCAAGAATTACGGCTTCTGGTTTTCTTGAATGGACAGACGAGCACATAAAGCTCGTTTTACCGTCAAATGTTCAAGATGGGCTTGTAATTGTTTCAACAAAAGCAGGGCAGTCAAAACCTGGATTTTTTGCAAATGAAGCAGGAATCCCTGTTGAAGTTCCGCCAGATACAAAAACAATAATGCCTGTAATTTCTTCAGTTTCTCCAGAATCCGCTTTTGTAGGGCAGCTGATTGTTTTGAGCGGAACAAATTTTGGAACAGTCCGCAGCAATTCAAAAATTTTCTTTACGGCAAATTTACCGGAAAATTCAACCTCTTCCGATGATATTGCCTTTATCGAAGCTGCTGGCGAAGATTACGATTACGAATATTGGAGCGACAGCGAAATTCACGTAAGAGTTCCAAACGGCGCTGCCAGTGGAAATATTTACGTTCAGACAGAAAAAGGAACTAGCAATTATGCAGGCTTAAATTTAAAATCTACGCTCGGAACCAAAAAATATTCTGACAAAAAAACATACTTAATTCACTTAAACACAGATATAGACGACATAAATTCAAAATCAAATACGACTATTTCTCTGCACGTTCCGCGGCCTGTAAAAAACTCACGGCAGCCTTTTGTTCAGATGACGGAATGTACTCCTGAGCCGGTTTTTGAAAATTATCAGAACACGGTAATTCATCAAACAGAACTTTCTAAGGCATCTTCAAAAAAAATTACTTTTACTCATAGTTTTGTTGTTGAAGATTACGCGGTTCAAACCAAGGTTAACGCAAAAAATGTAAAACCTTTTGCAGCAAAATCTCGCGTTCTTTACACGGCATTTACAAAACCGGATGAAGTTATTGCTTCGGAAGATGAAGATTTTGCCGGCCTTGCAAAAAAAATCGTCAAAAAAGAAACTAATCCGTATTTTCAGGCAAAAATGATTTACGAATATATGCTTGAAAATTTTGCGGTTACAAAAAAACTCAGAAAATCAGGCTCAGATGTAAAAGACTTGCTCGAAGACAAAAAAGGCGATTCTTATGATTTTGCAATTGTCTACACGACGCTTTTGCGCGCCTTGAAAATTCCATGTCTTCCTGTTGCAGGAATTCTTGTTGATTCTGAAATGCAGGCTTTTTCGCACTGGTGGAGCGAATTTTACATAGAAAATTTTGGCTGGGTTCCGGTCGATATTGCTCTTGGTTCTGGGCTTGAATACAAATCGTTCAAAAATGTTGAAGATCCTAAGACTTTCTATTTTGGCAATATCGACAGCCAGCATATTATTTTTTCACGCGGATACAACGAAGTTAAGCCGACACTTTCTGGCGGACACAGTGTAAGCCGCGATAGAACTTTCGCCGTTCAGTCAATTTGGGAAGAATCTTCTGCAGGAACTGTAAATTATAGTTCTCTGTGGAATGAACCGGTAATTGCCGGAGTATATTAAGAGCATCTTTAAAAATCTTTGTTTTTAGAGATTTTATAAAAAATTGTGGAGGACAAAATGTCTGTAAAAGTTTTGTCGGTTGGAGGCTCGATTGTAGCTCCTGAAGGACCTGATGTTGAATTCGTAAAAAAATTTGTTTCGCTCATTAAACAGTATCTTGCGGAACACAAAGAAGATAAGCTTATTTTTGTAGTCGGCGGTGGCGGACCGGCACGAATTTATCAAAATGCATTCCGCGCAGTAACAGAAACTTCTCCTGACAATTCAACAGAAGCGGCTGACTGGATTGGAATTATGGCAACAAGGCTCAATGCGCAGTTTGTAAAGGCAAGCTTTGGCGATTTGTGCCGAGAATCAGTTGTAACCGATCCGACTGTAGCAAAAGAATTTACAGGTTCAGTTTTGCTTGCGGCAGGATGGAAGCCAGGTTTTTCAACCGACAACGATGCAGTTCTTCTTGCAGAAAAATTCGGCGCAAAGACGGTCGTAAATTTAAGCAATATCGAAAAAGTCTACACAGACGACCCGCGCAAAAATCCGGACGCAACTCCAATCGACGAGATTTCATGGGCAGATTTTAGAAAAATTGTCGGCGACGAGTGGACTCCAGGCAAAAACTGTCCGTTTGACCCGATTGCTTCAAAAAAAGCGCAGTCGCTTGGTCTTACAGTAATTTGCGCCGGCGGAAAAAATCTTGAGAACATAAAGGCGATTCTCGAAGATAAAAATTACGTTGGAACAACAATCCGCGGATAAAAATCAAAAAATAGGGGCGACATTTTTCGTAAAAATGCCGCTTTTTTTTTGTCTGCGTTCTGCAATTCTTTATAACCGGCCGCTTTGGGTTCGCTAACGCTCATTGCCGGCACAGCCGTCAACTAAAGCCCGCCGTGTCCGGCGCAAGATGCGTTTTTTCGCATTAAAACTGTTCCAGTTTTGCTAAGAGAGCGTCCAGTTTTGTTCCATAGTTTTTGTCAGCTGCCCATGTTCCTGCAAGGTCAAATACCGAATATGCAAGTTTTGTCTTGTGAACCCAGTTGTATCGAGGATCTACAAGCGTTTTTTTTAGTTTTACGTCTTCTGTCGTTGCATAAGCCTGCAAATGCTGAATATGGGCGCGCACTCCTGTTTGCTGGTCTGGAAATTTTTCTCCTGGCTTAGAAGAATTAATTGCTCCTAAACCGCAGTAATTGTGCCAATCACTTTTTACAAGATTCCCAAATTTTAAAAATCCTGTTTCAAGGCACATCTGCACAAAGGCAACGTCGCTGTTAATTCCTTCAGTTTTTGCTTCCTGAATATAATCTTTTGCAAGGCTTTTTACTTTTTGCAGAGAAATATTTGGATTTTCCGAAAGAAAAAATTCAGCAAGCTGATTCTCATTTTTAATTCCGTCTGCAAGCAATTTTCTCGAGCAGGATTTTTCTTCTTTTATGCCTGGAGAAATACATGAAAAAAATACGGCTGAAAAGAAAAGGGATGTGATTCCCAAAAAAAGAAACTTAGAAATTTTACGTTTGAACATATTCAAGTATCGGAAAAAATTAAAAAATCCTGAAAAACTCAAAAAAAATGTGTAAAAGTTAATTTTCAGAGCCATATATATAGTAAAAGCAAAAATTTGGAGGAAAAATGAATTTAAAGCACTTTTTTAGAATGGTTTTGACAGTTTTATTTCTTAGTTCATTGACTGTTTTTGTTGCCTGTTTTCCGCTGTCGTGCCGTGTTACAGAAGAAGGAATAGAAATAATCTCGGCAGAAATGTCAGTTCCAAAAATTCTTTCTTTTTTTGTAGAAGACAGTTCGAGTCTTGTCATGGTTTGTTCAGAAAAAGTTTTGGTTCAAAATGTTCAGATAAAATCGGATGCTGGAGAATATATTGAAGGAAACACTGATGCTCAGTATTTTGATGACGGAAAAAGAATAAATTTCTTGCTAAAAGAGCCGACTGAGGTCGGAATGAATTATATTTTTAGCGGTTCAATAAAGGACAGTGCCGGAAACGAGCTAACATTCAGCTTGCCTTTTACAGGATTTAACGAAAAACCGGCAAGACTTGTTCTGTCAGAAATCCGTTCAAAACACAGTACGAGCAAAGGAATGTTAAAAAAATGCGAATTTGTCGAAGTTTATGTTCTAAAAGATGGAAGTACGGCCGGGCTTGAAATTGTTACAGGAAGCGACGGCGAAAGTAAAAAATATGTTTTTCCTGACATCAACGTAAAAAAAGGTGAATATATTGTAGTTCATTTTAGGACGTTAGACGAGGGCGAGTGCATCGACGAGCTGGGAGAAAATCTTTCTTTGAGCACAGGAACTGACAGTTCAAATTCGCGTGATTTATGGGTTGAAGGAAAAGAAAGCCGTATAAGCGACAGCGATATAATTGTAATTCGTGACAGTTGCCGTAATATACTGCAAGATGCAGTTTTATTCAGTGCCACAGGAAAACAATCGTGGTACTATGCCGGACAAAAATCTTTGGCGCTCGAAGCCTACGAAAGCGGAATTTGGAAAGACGGATATGAACCAAAAAATTCCGTAATAGCCGATGGAATCAGTCTTACAAGGACAATGTGCAGAATGAATATTGAAAAACTGACAGAAGAATATTCGCCTGAAAATGACATTGGCTCTCAAACAGTAATAGAAACCGGAACTGATGACTGGTCGCTAGTGGAAGGCGCAACTCCCGGAGCAAAAAACAGCGAAAAAAAATATGAAAAAACTAAGTGAACGAAATAACAAAAACGAAGATGAATTTTTTTTAGCAGAATAAAATTCTTTACAAAAATTCTCTTCTCGTGACAAAAAATTAAAAATTGTGCTACTATTGCGGTATGTCAGAATTATTAGCTCCAGCAGGAAATATTGAAGCTCTTGACGCCGCAATTGGTGAAGGAGCAGATGCTGTATATCTTGGGCTTAAGAGTTTTAATGCCCGTCTTCGTTCTTCAAATTTTGCGTGGAATCAGTTTGAAGCAACTGTAAATTCTCTTCATCGTCAAGGCAAAAAAATTTACGTGACTGTAAATACTGTCAGTCAGGAAGAAGAAACAGAAAGACTTTACCGTTTTTTAAGTTATCTCAACAAAATTGGTCCAGACGGTCTTATAGTTCAGGATTATGGTGTTTTAAGAATGTGCCAGGAGTTCTTCCCAAATCTCGAGCTGCATGGTTCAACTCAAATCAACGTTGAAAGCGCAGACGGTGTAAATTTGCTGCAAAATGCCGGGCTTTCTCGCGTCGTTGTTGCACGCGAACTTGGTCTCGAAGAAGTCCGCCAAATTAAGCAGAATACAACTTGCGAAATCGAGATGTTTGTTCACGGTGCTTTGTGCGTAAGTGAAAGCGGACTCTGTCTCTTTTCAAGTTTTCTCGGTGGAAAATCTGCAAACCGCGGAATGTGCACTCAAGCCTGCCGTCGTTTTTACACTGCCGAGACAGCTTCTGGTCAAAAACAGGGATATTATTTTTCTCCTGGCGACCTTCAGTTAATTGAAAAAATTCCAGATCTTATGGATATAGGCATTGAGTCTTTCAAAATTGAAGGACGAATGAAAAGCGCTGAATATGTTGGCGCTGTAACCGCCGCATATCGTTATCTTATGGATCATTATCAGGAAGATAGAAAAGGTGCTGTTGCCGCTGCAAAACGAATGTTGAGCACAGACTTTGCCCGTTCAAAAACAACTTACTGGTACAACTTTAAAACTAACGAAGAAGGTGTTGAAAAAGCCGGCAACGCAATCTTGAATCCAAACCAGGCCGGAGGAACAGGAATTTATCTTGGACGTATTTCGAAAATTCGTGCTGCAAGTGACGAAGCAAAGGAAAAGGCGCGTCTTGCCGCAGGTCCAAATGCCGATTTTGAAGACTGGCAGATTGTTATGGCTCAGCTTGCCGGTGGAAGTTACGATCCGGATCCGGGCGATTCAATTCGGCTCCACAAAAAGGACGATTCTGGGCGTGTAAGCCACAAGATTCGCTCAGTTGAATTTGACAGTGACGGTTCACGTTGGATTGATATTCCAAGAGGATTTAGCCGAGAAGATGAAGTTTATCTTTTGCAGACAAAATCTATGTCAAAGCATTATCCTCGCGTTCTTCCTCAAGACATAAGCCGTTTCCGCAGTCAGCCGGGAGATGAAATCCTTCCTGTTTTGGATTTAACGCCTGTTGCAAAGAACGAACTTTCTTACTTTCCAGAAGGTACTTACGTTCAAGTCAGCACAATTTCTGATATGTTCCAGATTCAGAGCATGTCTCCAGTTCGTGTAATTCTTGAACTCAATTTTGAGACTCAGATAGACCTTTTGGCTCACAAGACAGTACTTCCATTCTCTAAAAAGCAGATTATAATTTCGCTTAATCCGTATGTTCCTCAAGCTTCGGCTCAGGATCTCTCGGAAACTCTTGCTCAGCTCGTTGCAGACGGATTTAAAACTTTTATAGTAAATAACCTTGCCGAAATTCAAATGCTTAAAGGAAAGGGCGTAAATCTTATTGCAGGTCCTTATCTTTATACATTTAACCGGTGGGCTGTAAGCTGGCTTGAAAATCAAGATATTGGCGCTTTTATAACGCCTATTGAAAATAATCGCGAGAATATTCTCAACACTTTTGAACGCAATGTTCGTGACCGCCTTATGGTTACGGTGTATGCTTATCCGGCACTTTTCCGCATACGCTTTAGGCTTCCTGAAAGTTACGATTTTATGTACTTTTGGGACAAAAAAGAGATGCCGTTCAAAGTTCTTTCAAATCAGGACGGAACTGTCGTAATGCCAGAAAATCCGTTCAGTATTGCCGACAAGACAGCTCAGCTTCAAAAAGACGGATTCCGTCACATTTTGATTGACTTTAGCCGCACAAAAGTAACACGTGCCGAATGCAAAATGGTCGTAAACAGCATTATAAAATCTCAGCCGATTCCAGAAACAGGAAGATTCAACTGGAAAGACGGTTTTTATAATCCTGAAAAAATGGAAGCCTACAAAGCAGCCGCCGAAAGACAGAGCGCTGAAAAAGCAGAAATGGCTTCGTCAGGACGTTCTAACGGCTATGGCAAGGGCAACAGAAAAAACAGCAATTTTAATTCTTCATCGGTTTATGGAAAAAATGGCGGCGACAGAAGAAAAAAATCAAATTCTTTTTCTAAATATTCTTCTCGCGGACACGGAAAAAGATAATTTTTTTTCTAAAAGGGCGAATGTCGAGTTTTGAAAAAAACAGCTTGCAAACCTAACAAAGGTTTGCATTGCTGTGCTTGACACCGCGATGTTTGCATATAAAACTCGGGGTTGGCAATCTACTGGAATTTTTCAACGGATTATCGGGGCAAGCCCGATAATGAGTAAAAGTTAGAACTTGAAATTGAATCTAAAAACAATTTGCCTAAAAAAAATGAACGGAACTGTTCTAAAAGTTTTATAGCTTTTTTGAACAGTTCCGTTCCGTATAAATTTTCAACCTTTATTCTAAGAATTGGTCAAAAATCCATACTTTACACTTTACGGCGCGGCGCTTTTGTTAAAAAACACTTTCTTCTTGAGCAAGTCCTTGCGCTGCAATTTCTAGATTTCGTTTTTCATCATCGGCATTTTCGTCTGATTTTACATTGCTTTTTTTCATCGGCTTAAAATCAACGTGTTCCGCCACAATAAAAACTTTCGAGTGGTTTTTGCCGTTTTCATCTTTCCACCGGTCTTGCTTCAAGCGCCCGACAATCCGCACTCCGCGCCCTTGCAAAGCGTATTTTGCCATAAGCGCGCTGAATTTTTCGCCCCAGGTTTCTACTTCGTAAAAACCGACCTCATCGACATCTTTGCCAGAACTGTCTTTGTAAAAATGATTTACGGCAATCGGAACGCTTGTTACTTTTGTTCCTCTCGGTGTTTCTTTGTGAGTTGGCGCACGAACAATGTTGCCTTCAATAATAATCTGATTCATTGCATTCATAAGAATCTCCTGTAAAAAAGTGTTTCCGGCCGGCATGGGCAAAACCCAAAACTGTGTACACTTATATATTTGCAATGAATGTCAACATTTACACATTTTTTTGAGAAAATTATAATTTTTTTTTAGTTTTTTTATTGGGCGGCTTTTTACTCCGCTTTGCTGTGTAAAAATCGGGCTGTCCGTGGCTGCCGGTGCTTTGCACACGCTTTGCGTCCACTACCATCCCTGCCGCAAATTCCGGCTTTAAAATTTCAATAAACTTAAAAACTATGCCGGAAGATTTTTTACGAGCTTAACAATATAAAGCTGAATATACATAAGCATTGCATCGGTTTCGCCAATTTTCTGCAAAGCCGGTGTTTTTGCCAATGTGTCTGCAAGATTTTCAATCCGCTCTCTGTTAAATCCTTCGGAGCTTATATGCCTCAAAACTTTTCGCAGATAATCTCTAATCAAAGAATTTACGTCTTCGGTCAGATTATTGTGGGTTGCTTTTCCAATAAGTTTGTTCCACGTGCGCTCATAAGAATGAAGTTCTCTGTCTAATGTTGAGCTTGACGGAACTAGTTCTTCTTCCAGTTTACGGGCAGATTCTCTGAGAGCAACTTTTCTCGAAACCATTGATTTTTTTGAAAGAGCCATTTCCATTTTATCATGTTTGCTATTTTCCGCTTCCTGTTCTCGATAAAGCTGCGCAGAAGTTTTTTCTGTTTTTTGTTTTTTTGATTTTGGCGGACGCATTATCAGTCTCATAATCCACGAAACAACAGGAATTGTGTACCAGACAGGAAGGAGAATTTTTGTGTCGGTTAAAAGTTCCTGTCTGTTCATCAATAAAATTTCAGAATAAGGAATAAGCCTTCCGTTTTCAAAAAGCGAAATTCTTCCGCCTTCAAGTCCGGATTCGTCCTGCTGCATGTTTACTTCGTAATTTATAAGCGGCAAAAATGAAGATGTTAAGAGCGCGTACAAAACAGGCGACTGCACGGAAACTTCTTTTTCGAGCCGTTTTTCAAATGCTTTCTGGTCTTTCATTTCAGGTAAATCATCAAAATCCTTAAGGACTTTAAACCAGTTTTTGCGGATTGTTTCTCTGATTGTCGCGCGCGCGTCTGTGCAAAGTCTCATAATCAACGGCATAACTTTATTTTTGTAGATAAAATACGGCTGTTTATCGAGCTCAGTTTTAAATACAAGAATTTCAGGCAAATCATTTGACAGGCTTTCCGTCGTTTTTGTGTGAAGAAAATTTTTGAGCTCCTCTTCGCTGTATTGTCCCAAAAGCGGAACTCCGCTCGAACTCGTAAATTTTGCAATTGTTCCGAGCGTAAAATAATATGGAGGTTTTGAAAGTTGCTGCTCAAGATTTTTGAATGCAGTTTCCTTTTTTGAATTTTCCTGAGCGCGTGTTTTGTAGTAGTTTGCTATGATTTCGAGAATATAAACTGCATGCAGAATTCCAACATCTTCTGCCGTGTAATCCTTTACTTTTTCGTAATCCTGGCGGATAAAAAACAGAAGCTGCGTCAAAAAATAGAAAGAATCTTCTGGTTCCTTGAACATTGTCAAGGCATCTATACTTTGAACGAATTTGTTAAATATATTTTTGGCGGTCATTTCTTTTCCTGGATTAGAAACCGTCAATTTTTTTATAAAATAATCGTGATGTTCTTCTTTTGCAAGCATTGTGCGCAATTTTTGAACAGCACATTCTGCAAGAGTGTGAACAGAAACCAGCGAAGGAAGAAGAATTGACGGCATATCGTGAGGCATTGTAAGTCCGTACAGATATTTGTCAGAAAGTGTTTCTTTTGTCAAAAGTTCGTTTAGAAGTTCTGCTCCGGTTCTGCGCGTGATAATTTCCGACGGAATTTTTTTTGGAATGTCAGATTCCTGAGGAAATGGCGTCATTGGCTGAGCCAAAATTTCTTTGTAGCGCTGTGAAAATTTTTCGATAAAAAAAGCGATTACGATGATGATTTTTTTTTCGGCAGTAGGAGATAAAATTAAAACCTGATGGTTTGCAGACAGTTTTTCGAGCTCTTTTAAAAGAACGTTTGCAGTGTCTGTCATGTAATTTACAAGGGAAGGCTGCTCTTCAAGGTGATGCTCTGAGTAGCGTTTTAAATATTCTGTAAACTCCCCGAAGTCTATAGCGGCATTGTTCTGCCGGCCTGCAAAAAATTTTAGCAGGACAATAATTGAAGTAGTAGTAGCCATAGAAATATTCTATCAATTAATTTTGGTTTTGTCATTGCGGGCAAGGGGCCGTTAGCCGCGTAAGCGGTTCGGACGCGCGCAAGCGCGGCTGAACGGAAAAATTGCAGGGCAATTTTATAACGCAAGGACCCGGTCGTGCTTTGCACGATGCCCCCAGTTTTTTACATTTTTTGATTTTTAATTGAAACAAAAGTTTTTTGAGCATAAAATAAAAGTCAACTTTTAAATCTGACGATTTTGTGGAGATTAAAATGATTGCTGAAAGAATGAAAAATCTGCATCCTTATGTTCCTGGTGAACAGCCAAAGGACAGAAATTACATAAAACTCAATGCAAACGAAAATCCTTATCCGCCAAGTCCGCTTGTTGCAAAGGCTGTTGAAAAGGCGGCGAAAAAATATGCGAAAAAAATGGCGCTTTATCCGGATCCGGATTCCAACGAATTAAAAATGGCGATTGCTTCGATGCTCAACGATTGCGGCGGAGTTTTGGCCCATGCAAAGGTTTGTGGCGGCAAGAAAAATGGAAGCGGTGCGAAAGTTGAACCTTGTCCGGCTGATAAAATTCCTTTTACTGTTACGCCTGATATGATTTATGCAGGAAACGGTTCTGACGAAGTCTTGAGCTTTGTTTTTTATGCTTTTTTTGACAGCGACCGCAAGCTTGTTTTGCCGGAGCACACTTATTCTTTTTATCCGGTTTATGGCGGCTTTTACAATATTCCGCTTAAAAAAATCCCGCTCAACGGCGACTGGACTTTGAGTAAAGAAAAAATGCTCGAAGCTGCAAACGAAAATGATTCTTCGATTATTTTTGCAAATCCGAACGCTCCAACTTCTCTTGGACTTTCTCGCAGTGAAGTTCGTGAAATGATAAAATCTGCTCCAAAAGACAGAATTTTTGTCGTTGACGAGGCGTATGTGGATTTTGGCGGTGAAAGCTGCATTCCTCTTCTTGCTGAATTTGACAATCTTGTAATCGTACGGACTTTTTCAAAATCGCTTTGCGGCGCCGGTTTGAGGCTTGGCTATGTTGTCTCAAGCCCAGAACTTGTAAATTATATTACGACTGTAAAAAATTCGCTCAATCATTTTCCTGTTGATTTTATGGCTCAGCAGGCTGGAATTGCTGCTTGCCGCGACACTGGCTATTATGCTGAATGTGCAAAAAGTGTTGCTTTTGAGAGAGATGAATTTATCGACTTTTTGAGAGCGCTCGGCTGGTTTGTCCTCGACAGCCAGACGAATTTTGTTTTTTGTAAAAAAGACGGCATTTCGGGCGAAGATGCGTACAAAAAAATCAAACAGGAAGGAATTTTAGTCCGGCATTTTAACACGCCGGGAATTGAAGATTTTTTGAGAATTACAATCGGAACTCACGAGCAGATGAAGACTCTTTGCGCCGTAATGGAAAATATTTAAGGAGGCATGATAAAATTACATCCTTGTAATTTTATCATTACAGTTTGCTCAAGCGTTGCTTTCGCAAACTGTGATTCTCGCCATCCGTGGCTCGCCGCTAACGCAGAGTTTTATTTATAAGAAGATAAGATAAAAATTACTTCCGTGTAATTTTTTAAAGGAGATAAAAATGAAGATTTTAATAATTTCTGATGTACATGGAAATGTCGAAAATATTGAAAAACTTTCTGAACAGGCAAAAAATGCAGATCTTGTTTTTTTTGGCGGCGATTTTGCAAAATTTAACTGTCCAGAAACTGGAAAACCTGCGCTCGAAGCGCTTTTAAAAAACAGCGGCTCGATTTTTGCAGTTCTCGGCAACTGCGACGAGCCGGATTTTATTTCTGAAATTGAAGACGCGGATATTTGCGTTCAAAAAAGCATGGTTTTTAAGGACGGACTTGTAATAGCCGGTAGCGGCGGAGGTTCAAAATTTAGCGGTGATACTCCGTTTGAACGCACAGAAGATGAACTTGTTCAGGATTTTGATGTAATAAAAAATTCTCTTTCTCAAATTGCTGATGACGACGGAAAATGCAGCAGCCTTGTTTTGATTATGCATAATCCGCCTAAAGACACAAAAACGGATGTTATTCCGGGAGGTATTCACGTAGGAAGCCAAAAACTGCGCGAGTTTATCGAAAACGTGCAGCCTGTTCTTGTTGTGACAGGGCATATTCACGAAAGCGCAGGAATTGACAAGATAGGAGAGTCTACCGTCATAAATCCCGGCGCACTTATGGAAGGAAAGTATGCGCTTGCCGAACTTAAGAAAACAGCCGGAAAATGGGTTGTAAAGTCGGCAGAATTGTGCAGCCTTTAGAAAGTGTTATTTTTTGATTGTGCAAGACGGAAGCCGAAGTAATCGTAAACTTCGTTCGGGTCAAAACTGTAACGGTCGCCGGCGCAATTAAACGGGGTGTAAAGCGACCAGCTTCCGCCTCTGCTTACTCTTTGGCTTCCTGCATCCGGACCTGTCGCCCTTGTGCCTGCCTCAACCGATTTGTAATTTCCAAACCAATCCCAGACAAATTCTAGAACATTTCCGCTCATATCAAAAATTCCTGCTCCATTTGGATTTCCGCTTCCAGGTTTTGGTTTTGCTCTTGTTTCAAACGGAGTTCCTGCTGTTCCGACTGTATGTGTAAACGAAGCGTTGTTTGCTGTCCAGGCGACTTCGTCTTCTAAAACAGAAAGGTCGGTTTTACCGTTTTCATCGATTTGTCCGCTCAAAATGTCGCCTCCCTGAAAACCTGCTTTTGTTTTTCTTGCGGCATATTCCCATTCTTCTTCTGCGGGAAGCCTAAAACCGTCAGCGTTCCAGTTGCATTCACACAAATCTAATTTTGTCGTATCTGTTGCATCGCGTAAGATTTTGCCTTCAAACGAGTAGCATGGCGTCAAGCCGTAGATTTCTGAAAAAGCGTTGCACCAGATTGCTGCGTCATACCAGCTTATCATAGTGACAGGTTCGTATTTTCCCCAGAGTGTTGGCTGCGCGCCGCGTTTTCCACGGCTTCCTTCCTGTCCTGGATTTAAAAATTTATAGCCTTTTTCTTCTGCTGTTGTCCTGACCGAATACCAAAGGCTGTAAGTTGTTTCCGTTCGGTTTATAAAAAAGGGCGTGATCCATCTTTTTTCTGTAAAAGACTGGCTTCCGTCGCCAATCACGTAGACGTCATACATTTCGCCGTCTTTTGGACCTAGTTCAACCATGTCGAGATCTGCAAACGAAAACTCTTCTTCGTCCAAATTTTTCTCCGGTTCTTCATTTTCGGAAAGAGCAGTCTCTTTTGTTTTTAACGCTTCATTTTCCGCATAATCGGCTTCTTCGCAAAATCCAAGTCCTGTAAAAAAAGCCAGCAAAAAAACAGCAAAAATATTTTTTACACAAATTGATTTTTTCATATTTTTTCTCTCAATTTTTATTTTCGGCCTATTCTGTCTGTTTTTTGAGAAATATTGCAGTTTTTTGATGGTGGTGGTGGGATTTTTCCCCTGCCACAACGTTTTTTTTTCAGCAAAAGTCATTTAAGCCGAAACTATTTATTTTTCCAATGCCGTATTTTCTTTTTTATTTTTGACATAAAATTTATCAGAATAAAAGAACTCGTTGCTATTACAAAACAGCTTATGCATAGTACAATAAAACCTGTCCAGCTGTCGCTTTTGCTCCACGGAAGCCTTATATTCATTCCCCAAAAGCTTGTAATAAACGAAATCAGCATAAGTGCAATCGAAAAAACCGTCAGCTGCTTCATCGCCGCATTCATATTGTTTGAAATTACAGACGCAAAAGCATCCATTGTTCCGGTGATTGTCTGCGAATAAGTGTTTGCCATTTCCATCGCCTGCCTGTTGTCAATTTCAACGTCATCAAGCCAATCCTGATCTTCTTCATCAAATTTTATAATTTTAGTTTTTCGTATTTTTTCAAGCAAAAGCTGATTGCTTTTTAGCGAACTCGTAAAGTACATGAGCGATTTTTCGAGGTTGAAAAGCTGAATAAGCTCATTGTTTTCGATTGATTCCTGCAATTCCTGCTGGATCGAATTTGTGCTTCTGTTAATTTCTTTCAAATATCGCAAAAACATCGTATCCGCGCGGCTCAAAATTCTCGTAATAAACGCTGGAAAATCAGCAATGTTCAGGTCTTTAATCCTGTTTGCGCTCAAATCCTTCAAAACTTCGCAGTCAGTCCAGCAGAGAGTTATAATCGTGTTCTGAAAAATAATTGCGCCCATCGGAGCGGTATGGTAACGGACTTCAGAATTCGGCAAGTAAACTGGCAGCCTCATAATTGTAAGCACATAGCCTTCGCCTTGCTCAATGCGCGGCAATTCGTCCGGGTCGAGAGAGTCAATAACATGGTCATGGTCGAGATTGTAAGTTTTTTCAAGAATCGAAATTTCTTTTGAATTTACGTTTCTTGCGTCAACCCAAACCCTTTCATCTTGATTTAATTCGTTTCTGTCTTTTTTTACAAAAATTCCGTTTTCTTGCTGCCAATAACTAATCATTTTCTTAAAACCAAATCAAACGATTTTAGCACGAATCTTAACAATCGGGCAACTTTCGCATTTTTTTAAGCAGATAATTTACAGAAAACTAATTTTTAGCGGGGCCATTTTTGCTTCGCAAAAACCGGGTGCTTCATGGTTCCATTGCAAAACTTCGTTTTGCAACGTGCTTTGCACGCCATTACGCCCCCTTGTCCATTTTTTTTGTTTTTCTTCAAAAAAAATTGTCGTTTTTTAATGTTTAGAGACAATTAAATATGAGAAGGCATGGTAAAAGCCACAGTTTGTCCAAGCGTTGCTTGCGAAAACTGTAATTCTCGCCATCCGTGGCTCGCCGCTAACGCGGAGTTTAATAAGGAGAGTGTGAATAAAAACTTTGTCTGAGATAGCGTCAAAGCTTTTATTCACAAGTTTGCGTTGCAAACTTTCTTATCATCTTTTGTTTCTCGCTTTCGTTGCGAAACAGCTTAAAAAGTCAATTCTAAAACTGAAGTTTTAATCTTGACTTTTTATGGGAGATTAAAATGAAAAATTTAACTTATCCGTCAGTTACAGAAATTTCGGACTTAATATTGCAGCGTGTTTACGAAAAAAATGGGAAAATTGAATCGTTTTGCTGGAAAAACGGTATCTGCTCTTTTTCGTTTTATGGTTGCCGCCCGGACGAAATTATTTTCGATAAGGCTTGTTCTGTTTCTTATTCTTCAAAATCGCAGACTTTTGCGGCAAGTTTTCAGGTTAAAAACGAGTTTACAAGTTTTTACGAAGATTCTTTTTCTCAAAAAGAATTTAAATCTCTGCTTCAAAATGTGCTTGAAACTTCTGGTGCAAAAATTCAATTTGATTTTTCAGAACAGAATTCCCAGATTCTAAAATTTTTTATAAGCGGCCCAACTTTCCGGCAGACTTTAAAATCCTGCGAGTATTGCGAAAATATTGCATTTTGGCATGCAGATTCGCTTTCTATCATTCCAAAAGGAAACGGATTTTTTATAACAATTGGTTTTGAAAAAGGAATTGTTGCTTCGTCGTCTTTGCTCTCGCTTTTTTGTTCTTATTCAAAAATTTTCTATTCAAGATCTTTTTTATTGCCGTTTTTTTCGGATTTTATTCCAGAAGAAAATTATTCGCCTTTTATACGAAACGATTTTCCAAAAGAAACCGCACAAAATCTTTAAAGAAAAGCGAGATAAAAATATATCTGTGAAGTTTTTTATCTCATAAAGCACAAAGTTTTTTATATCTCGTCGTCCTTGACGATTTTTATTACCGCAGTTTGTTCGCTTTCGCAAACTGTGATTCTCGCTCCGTGCTCGCCACTAACGCGGAGTTTTTGCAAGGGGAATTTATGAAAAAATTACAACAGGCATTTCTTATGAATTTTATATTTCTTTTTTCTTGTATGTTTTTGTATGCAAAAAGTCCATACAGATTTCTTGATTACAATATAGAAAAAACTCCGGAAAATAAAATTGCCTTTTTTAAGATTGAAAATCTTTCTTCAAAAACAATATCATCTGTTGAAATTTCGTTTTTGGTCTGTACTCAAGAGCAGATTGATTCTTACGAATATGCCGAAGAATTTTTATTTCAAATTATGGAAGAAATCGAGCCAGCGCAATCAAAAAAGATAAAAGTCGTTTTAGATTTCAACTTCATAGAAGAAACGGAAGATGCTTTTTATATCGAAAACCTTTATTTACGGCGGGTGTTTTTTATCGATAAAACTTGCTGGAAAGATTTAACAGGAGCATATTCCGAGTATCGTTAAAAAATCAAAAAAAAGAGAAAAAAAATCAAAAAGAGCGCTTGACACAAGACAGACATGAATGATATATTCTTTCTCACGCCGCGCTGAGGCGGCGGTCTCCCGCAAGGGCAGGCAAAAAAGCCTCAGAAAAAAAATAAAAAAAATTAACAGAAGCGCTTGACAAAGCCGTCGGACTTGTGTTAACATCATTTTCACCGCCGTCAAGGACGGCCGGTGCGGGTTCTTTGAAAAGAAAAATCAGTGAAGGAAAAGGAAAGACAAGACAGCAGGGCGGGGATGGAAAATTTCCGCCCGGCGGAGAAGTTTTTCGAGTACAAAAACGAAATGCCGGCGGGGCCGCGGAAGGCGGCCCTGCGAAAGAAGGCCGGGGCGGAA
>DLLE01000025.1:0-11210 GCA_002477955.1 Treponema sp. UBA7570
GGGATGGAAGTATGAGTAGGGGGGGATTGCCCGGTCGTGCCGGGCAATGACAGCGAATGCGCTGTCATTATCGGGCTTGACCCGATAATCCCATATGCAAGGCTTGCGGCATCTTTCTGACAGTATGTAAATATCTTTCTGTAAGGCTTGCGGCATTTTCCTGACAGTATGTAAATATCTTTCTGTAAGTCCTGCAACATTCTCCTGTCAGTCCTGCAACATTTTCCTGCAAGGCTTGCGGCGCTTTCCGGATTTACGTCTTTACATCAAGCAATAATAAAAAAGTGTCCGAAAACCAAACATTGAAAGAAAAAACTGGACAGGCATAAAAAAACCGGCAAAAACAGAATTTAAGCCGGTTTCTTATCATACAAAATATTTTTTAATTCTATTCAAGAACTGTTGCTTCGTGCGAGCCTTTAAGGTCTGCTCCCAAATCGTGCTCAGAAGCTTTTACATAGCCGATTTTATAGGCCTTCATATCTGGAATTCCAAGTTTCTTGTGGACATCTGTCGCAAAATCAGCAGCTTTTTTGTTAAAATGCTCGGCAATCGCATCGGCATCTTCTTTTTTAACGGCAAGAACAAGTCCGATTCCCATGTTGTATGTTCCCCACATGCCTTCCGGATCTGCTCCGCGGCGCTCGAGCTCGGCAAAAATCGCAGGCTTTTCCCAGCTGTCCTTTTTGATTACGCTTACAAGGTTCGCGCCTTTTTTGTACATTCTAGGAACATTCTCATAAAAGCCTCCGCCTGTAATATGAACCATTCCGTGGATTTTTTCGCCAAATGTCTCCAAAGCGTCCATAACAGGGCGCACATAAATGCGTGTCGGAGTAAGCAAAACTTCTCCAATCGGTTTTCCGTTAAAGTCTTCGTTAAAATCCTTTACGAGCTTGCGGACAAGAGAGTATCCGTTTGAGTGGCATCCTGTCGAAGAAAGCCCAATCAAAACATCCCCGGCCTCAATTCTGTCGCCGGTAATCATTTTTTCTTTTTCGCCAAAACCTACGCCAAAACCGGCAAGGTCGTATTTTCCGTCATCGTAAAAACCAGGCATTTCGGCGGTTTCTCCGCCCAGAAGCGCGCATCCGGCATCAACGCAGCCGTCGGCAACACCTTTTACAAGCTGTCCGGCAACTTTTGCGTCGAGTTTTCCGCAGGCAACATAGTCCAAGAAGAACGAAGTCTTTACACCGGAACACAAAATGTCGTTTACGCTCATTGCAACGCAGTCAATTCCAACAGTGTCGTATTTTCCCATCTGAAAAGCAATGTCGAGCTTTGTGCCCACACCGTCAGTGCCAGAAACAGCGACCGGATGCTTTAAGCCGGCAGGAATTTCAAACATTCCGTTAAAGCTTCCCAAATCCGTCAAAAGTCCAGGAATACGGGTGCGCTTTGCATGAACCTTGTATTCGTTTACAGCGTTGTAACCTTCTTCAACATCAACGCCAGAATCTTTGTAGTCAATTGTCGCCATATTTTTCCTCAATAATTTGGAGCGCATTTTTCGTTCCCGGCCGCGCTTGCGCAGTTCGGTAACCCTCAGTCCTTCGGACCGGCTAACGCCGCTGCTCCAGTGCGGGCTAAGATTTTTTTATAATATCAATTTTTCGCTCTTGTGTCATTATGCGCTAAAACGCAACGCCAAGACCGGAAGCCACGGCTTCATCTGCAAGCTTTTTGCGGAAAGCCGCAAGTTTTTCTTTTAGCTCTGGATATTTTATCGAAAGAATTTCCGCCGCAAGGTAAGCCGCGTTTTTTGCAGAATTTATTCCGACTGTCGCAACCGGAATTTGCGGAGGCATCTGCACAATAGAAAGAAGCGCGTCCATTCCGCCCAGACCGTTAGAAACTCCGGGATTTACACATTCGAGCGGAACTCCAATAACAGGAAGTGTCGTTGCTCCTGCAATAACACCCGGCAAAGCCGCCGCAAGTCCGGCTCCTGCAATAATCACTTCAAAACCTTCATCTTCAACTTTTTTTACAGTTTCGTGCAAAAGCGCGCCTGCGCGGTGAGCCGACAGAATAAAAGCCTTGTATTCAATTCCAAATTCCTTTAAAACGTCTGCCGCTTTCTTCATAGTATCTTTGTCTGATTTAGAGCCAAAAAAAATCGCAACTTTCATAAAAACCACCTCGGATTCATAGTACCTTAAAATCAAAACAAATTCTATAAAAAGCCTTTTTTTGCCAAAAAGGCTTCTCATTTTGTAACCGTAATCCAGCGGATTTTATTTTTTGACTCTGGCGATATGTACTTTTTAAATGCAGAATAAACCTGTCCTGCGCTTACGTTCTGCACTTGAGAAGAGCGTTTTAGATATGTGTCCGGTTTTCCTGAATATTCAAGCGAAGTAATAATATTTGCGGCTACTCCTGTTCCGCTCTGGCTCGAATCGAACAATGTCGTAATGTATTTGTTTTTGTATTGCTCTAGTTTTTCTTCAACCTGCTTTTCGCCCGGAAAACTTTCAATCGCCTTGTAAATCAACGAATGAATGTTTTCCGTATCGCTTATTTTGTAAGCGCTTATCGCTCCGAGCATCTGCTTTCCGCCAAGAACGCCCGTTCCGATTGAGTAAACAGCGCCTGCTTTCTCGCGCACCTGGTCAAAAAATATATCATCCAAATACATAAGAGAAATTGCAAAAGGCACATAATCCGGATCATACCGCTCTGGACAGTTAAAAAATCCGATTGAATAGCCAGAAGTTCCAGCCTGCTCATTTTTTAGGAAAATATCCTCGCCTTCAACCAAAATCTCTCCAACTTCCGGAGATTTGTAGCTTCCTTTTTGAATCGCCCCAAAATAAGAATTGAGCTTTTCGACCAGTTTTTTCTGTCCGTCCAAGTCCATATTTGCGACAACGACAAATTTTATTCTTTTTGCATCCAAAAGTTTTTTATGGTGATTTTTAATTTCGTCCAAAGTAATAAGCTTTAACGACTCTTCGGTTACAGAGGCCGAGCTTGCATAAGAAGTTTTTCCAAACGCCGTTTTTTCAAGCTCAATTCCAAGCTGGCCGCTCGGATCAGATTTTGAGCGCACAAGAGAATCTTCTTCGTTAAGCATCATCTGCTTAAAATCGTTTTCTAAAAAAGCCGGCGAATTTATTGAATCGGCATAGACTTCGAGAACGCCATCCAAGTCTTTTTGGAGGCATTTTATTCCGGCGACGCTGTAATCGCGTCCGCTCGAAGCGCTCATCGAAAAAGAAATTCCGTACTGCATGTTTTGAATGTCTTCGTACGAAAATTTTTTGCTTCCGTGGAACATAAGCTCAAGTGCAAGGCCTTCAATTCCTGCCATTTTTGGACTTACAAGCGGAGTTCCGCCTTCAAAAACCGTGCGCAAAACAAAAACCTGTCCGCCGTTCGTCTTTTTAAAAATCACTGGAATTCCGTTTTTTAACTCATATTGCGAAAAATCTTTTACATTTTCTTCATAATAAGCGTCTTTTTCGTTTTTTGGAGACGAGGCGCAGCCTGCAAGAAAAAATATTTGTGCCGCAAGCAAAACAAAAAATGCTTTTTTTATAATCTTCATTATTTTCCTCCGAAAAATGCCTTTTTAGAGCGGATTTATTTCCACCAGCGGGCATTTTCTGCATTAAGCTCCTGCCAGCCGTCTTTTTCAAATTCTTTTTTATTTTCCCTGTAATATTCCGGGTTTACAAAAAGAACGGCAAGCCCTTTTTTATCTTTTATATATTTTTCAACAAAAGAGCGGACATCTTTATTTTCAACTTTTAAAATATTTTCGTCATAAGAAAGAGCATAATCCGCACCAGAAGAAGCCCATTCCGAAGAAAAGCCCCGTAAAAAAAGAGAAGCGGTTTCCATTGAATAGGTTCTGCTGTCTTCAAGCCTGCCCTTTACGCTTTTTATGTCTTTTTCGTCGTATCCAGTTCCGCTTTTGAGCATATCGTCCACTGCCTGCGTGTTCCAGTAGTCAAGAATAAGCTGCGCCCTTTTTTGTGGTGAAATTTTTTCATCATTCATAAAAGCGGCAGAAAAACTTATAACTCCGCTAGCCCGCATTGTCGAATACGAGCCGCCGATATAATCCGCATCTGGAATATTCAGTTCTTTATTTTGTATTGCCCCGGAAATAAAATTTCCAGACGGGTTTGAAAGGAGATACGACCAGACATCTGCCGCATAAGTGTCATTCTCGTCGCTCTGGGCGTCAGGTCCGCGCAGATAAAAAACAATTCTGCTTATTCCCTTTGAATTTTGAGGATCGGCAAAGACAAGCTTTTTTATGGCCGAAAATGGAGTTTTTGACGAAGTTTCGATTTTCTTTCCAATTTGGGCGTTTTTTCCGTTCTGCCAGCCGCCGTAAATTTCTTTTACGAGAGAATAGACTTCTTCGTGCTTTACATCGCCTCCGACAAAAAGTCCGGTGTTTGCAGGAACATAATATTCTTCCTGAATTTTTTTAAGGCTTTCCGCTGTCGCATTTCTTATGATTTTTGGATCGCCGGAAGTGTCGGTTTTCCAGGGACATTCAAAAAAAAGATTTTTAAAAACTCCTGCGCCGAAAATTCTTCCCGGCTCGCTCATTCCGCCTTCTATTTCCGACAAAACAACAGATTTCTCGTTTTCGAGCTCTTTTTCGTCAAGAAGCGGAGTGCGGATTGCATAAGACCAGTATTCAAGTCCGTCTTTTAAAAGTCCCGACGGCACTGTAAAAAAATAATTTACGCGGTCAATCGAAGTCGTTCCGTTCCACTCAGAAACGCCCATTTTATTCAAAGCGGCATACGCCTCCTTTTGATTTGCGTATTTTGCATTTCCTTTGAACATCATGTGCTCGTAAAGATGAAAAAGCCCCGCGTTTTCCGGCGTCTGGGCAACAGCTCCGGCTTTTACGGCAATTTCGATGTAAACAAGCGGAGCAGAATCATTTTCCATTACAAAAAGTTCAAGTCCGTTTTCGAGCTTATACTTAAAAAGCGACGGAACAGAAGTCTTTTGGGCAGGCAAGACAAAAACCGCGCCGCACAAAAAAAAGGCCGTTAAAAAAAATTTAAAAATTTTCCGAGTCATATATTCAATATAACAATATTGCGGTTTCTTAGATACAGTTTTTCAGGACAACTCTATTGACACATACCCCATAGAGGTATTATATATTTTCTGGAAAAAATATAAAAAGAAAGGAAATCCTAATGGAATCAAAAAACAAATGCTGCTGCTCAGCAAGAACAAAAGAACGAAGTCCGGAAGAATTTAAGATTCTTTCAAACAGGCTCAGCCGTATTGAGGGCCAGATTCGGGGAATCAAAAAAATGCTCGAAAACAACGCCTATTGCCCGGACATTTTAATTCAGGTTTCGGCGGTGAATGCGGCGTTAAACTCGTTCAACAAAGTTCTTTTGGCAGAACACATAAATTCCTGCGTAGTGAACGATATTAAAGACGGAAAAACAGAAACCGTCGGCGAGCTTGTGGAAATTCTTCAAAAGCTTATGAAATAGCAAAAGGAAAATTTATGGATAAATACATAGTAACTGGAATGTCCTGCGCGGCCTGCGCTGCAAGAGTTGAAAAAGCGGTTTTAAAAGTTCCGGGAGTCAATTCATGCACGGTAAGCCTTCTGACAAACTCCATGGGAGTCGAAGGAGAAGCCTCTTCCGAAAAAATAATAAATGCTGTCGAAAAAGCCGGCTACAAAGCGCAGAAATTCTCATCAAAAGAAAGCCATTCAATTCAAGGCCAGACTCCGTCCGAAGACAGCGAGACTCCGCTCTTAAAAAAAAGGCTCGTCTGGTCGGTTTTGCTGCTGTCAGTCTTAATGTATTTTAGCATGGGACACATGATGTTTGGCTGGCCGATTCCAGCCTGGCTTACCAAAAACGGCGGAAATCACGTCGCAATGGGAATTTTACAGATGGTTCTATCGGCTCTCATAATGCTCGTAAATAAAAAATTCTTCGTTTCTGGATTTAAAAGTCTTATTCATCTTGCGCCTAACATGGACACTCTCGTTGCCCTTGGCTCCGGAGTTTCGTTTGTTTACAGCGTTTTTGTGCTTTTTGAGATGACGGATTCGGTTTTGCTAATGGACAGCGCGCGCACTCTAAAACTTATGAACGGTTTTTATTTTGAAAGCGCGGCGATGATTGTAACTCTTATAACAGTCGGAAAGCTCTTAGAGTCAATCTCAAAAGGAAAGACAACAGACGCGCTTAAAAGCCTTATGAAGCTTTCTCCAAAAACCGCGGTTATCCTAAAAAACGGAGCAGAAAAAACTGTCAAAATCGAAGAAGTTCAAAAAGACGATATTTTTGTAGTCCGCCCTGGAGAAAATATTCCTGCCGATGGAATTATTATTGAAGGAAGCTGCTCTGTAAACGAATCTGCGCTCACAGGAGAATCGATTCCTGTTGACAAGAAAAACGGCGACAAGGTCTGCGCGGCAACTTTAAATCAGACAGGATTTATAAAATGCAGGGCCGTAAAAGTCGGAGAAGACACAACTCTTTCGCAGATAATTCAAATGGTAAGCGACGCCGCCGCGACAAAAGCTCCGATTGCAAAAATTGCGGACAAAGTTTCTGGAATTTTCGTTCCGGCAGTAATTTTAATTTCGATTTTTACATTTTTGGCCTGGATTTTTGCAGGCGAAGAGTTTTCATTCGCCCTAAACCGCGCAATAACCGTTCTTGTCGTAAGCTGTCCTTGCGCGCTCGGTCTTGCAACTCCAGTCGCAATAATGGTCGGAAACGGAATCGGCGCAAAAAACGGGATTCTGTTCAAAAACTCCGCTGCGCTTGAACAGACAGGAAAGTCAAAAATTGTAATCTTGGACAAAACAGGAACAATCACAAAAGGAGAGCCTCTTGCAACCGACATTTTTGCATTTGAAGTTTCTGAACGCGAGCTTTTAGAAAAAGCCGCCTCGCTCGAATCAAAAAGCGAACATCCGCTTGCAAAGGCAGTGTTAAAAAAAGCCGGAGAAGAAAAAATTGAGTTAAAGCCAACTTCTGAATTTACAGCCATTCCCGGAAACGGCCTTTCGGCAATACTTGAAGGGAAAAAAATTTACGGCGGAAACCTGAGCTTTATTCAGTCAAAACTTTCTAATATAAGCGAAAAACCTAAAATTCTTGCGGAAAAATTTGCAGAGCAAGGAAAAACCCCGCTATTTTTTGCAGAAGAAGACAGGCTTTTAGGCATTATAGCCGTGGCAGATGTAATAAAAAGCGACAGCTCAAAAGCCATAGAAGAATTAAAAAATATGGGAATTTTTGTCGCAATGCTCACAGGCGACAACGAAAAAACAGCCCGCGCGATCGGCGCTCAGGCAGGCGTTGACGAAGTGATTGCAGGCGTTCTTCCAGACAAAAAAGCGGAAAAAGTTCTCGAATTCAAGAAAAAAGGAAAAGTCTGCATGGTCGGAGACGGAATAAACGATGCCCCGGCTCTTACGGCGGCAGACACGGGAATGGCTATCGGCTCTGGAACAGATGTTGCAATAGATGCGGCAAATGTTGTCCTTATAAAAAACAGTCTTCTGGACGTAAACCGCGCAATCCGGCTCAGCCAAAAAACTGTAAAAAATATTCACGAAAACCTTTTCTGGGCATTTTTTTACAATATTCTTTTAATTCCAATTGCCGCAGGCGCATACATAAAGCTTTTTGGCCTGGAAATGAATCCAATGCTTGGAGCGGCGGCAATGAGCCTTTCAAGTTTTTGTGTTGTGACAAATGCGCTCAGATTGAATTTTTTCAATTTGAGGAATTCAAAAAATAAAAAAAGCAAAAAATCCGCTTTAACTGCACAAAATGTAGTTTCTGCGGAAAATAAAAATAAACAGGAGGCCGAAAAAATGGCAGAATTAACAGAAAAAACATTAAAAGTAGAAGGAATGATGTGCTGCAACTGTGAAAATCACGTAAAAAGAGCGCTTGAAAAAATCGAAGGCGTAGAGACAGCCTCGCCAGACCACAAGACTTCGCAGGTTACGGTAAAGCTTTCGAAAAACGTTCCAGAAAGCGAATTTGAAAGGGCGATTGCAGACGCCGGTTATACTTATGCCGGTTTAAACTTGTAAATAAAAAAGAAAATCTTTAAAATGTGGACAAAAATTTAGAAAGCCGGTTTTTACCGCTTATGAAGACGGTAAACGCTGAAGAAAACTTTCATTTTTTTAGTAAAAACTCGACAGGATGTAAGATAAAAACAGCCGAAAATGGCGTCTGTTTTTATCTTTACAAGTTTGCGTTGCAAACTTACTAATCAACTGCAATTTCTCACTTTGCTACGAAATTGCAATAAAAAGTCAATCCTAAAACTGAAGTTTTAATCTTGACTTTTTATAGGAGATTAAAATGAACGAAAAAATCGAAAACAGCACCATAAACAGTGCTCTCTTCACCGACTTTTATGAATTGACAATGGCCCAAGGCTACTGGAAAAACGACATGAATCAGGATGTTGTTTTTGACATGTTTTTCAGAAGACAGCCATTTAACGGCGGTTTTTCAATTTTTGCCGGTCTTGATACGCTTTTAGACGCAATCACAGATTTTACTTTTAGTCCAAGCGATATTGAATTTTTAAGGCAACAGAAGATTTTTGAGCCGGGTTTTCTCGAATACCTGAAAACTTTCCGTTTTAGAGGCGACGTTTACGCTTTTAGAGAAGGCTCGGTTATATTTCCTCAGGAGCCGATTGTCAGAATCCACGCAAAACTGATTGAAGCGCAGATTGTCGAGGCTTTGGTTTTGAACCACATAAATTTCCAGAGCCTTATTGCGACAAAAACAGCAAGAATCTGGCTTGCAAGCAAAAAAGGCTCAATAATGGAATTTGGCTTAAGACGCGCACAAGGACCAGACGGCGGAATGAGCGCAACGCGCGCAAGTTTTATCGGCGGAGCAGCCGGAACTTCAAACACTCTGGCAGGAAAACTCTACGATATTCCGGTAATGGGAACAATGGCTCATTCCTGGATTATGGCCTTCCCTTCTGAACTTGAAGCGTTCGAAGCATACGCAAAGCTCTATCCTCAAAAGGCAATTTTCTTAATCGACACCTACGACACTCTCCGCTCCGGCATAAAAAATGCAATCAAAGCAGGGGCAAAGCTCGTAGAGAAAGGCTACAACTTCGGCGTCAGGCTTGATTCTGGAGATATTTCCTATCTTACGGCAGAAGTCCGCAAAGAACTGGACAAGGCAGGATTTCCGCAGGCAACAATCACAGTTTCAAACGAGCTTACAGAAGAAATTGTCGAGACTCTTGTTCAGCAAAACACACCAATCAACAGCTGGGGCGTTGGAACCCACATGGTGACTGGAGGAAACGAGGCCAGCTTTACAGGCGTTTACAAGCTGGCGGCAAGATTTGACAAGACCTCCGGCAAGAATATTCCTGCAATGAAATTTTCAGACAATCCTGAAAAAAACACAAATCCTGGAATAAAAAATGTATACCGTCTGTATGATGACGAAGGCAATGCAAAGGCCGACATAATTGCAACTGAAGACGAAAAAATCGAAGCAGGAAAAGAATACCGCTACTACCATCCGATGATTGACTACCGCCAGTTTACATTTAAGGCGGCAAAAACTGAGGCTCTTTTGCACAAAGTTGTAGAAAACGGCAACAGGATTGAAGAAAAACAGCCTGCTGGAAAAGTAATCCGTCTTGCACACGAAACAGCACAGCAGCAGCTCGAAACTCTGGATGCTTCTTACAAGCGTATTTTAAATCCGCATATTTACAAAGTAAGCCTGACAGAAGCAATGAAAAATCTAAAGATGGATTTTATTGAAAAAAGAATAAAATAGTCAAAATCAATCCACGGTCAAAACAAGCAAAAAGTTTTACGATCGTGGATTTTTTTGTCTTTTGAAAAAAAAACAAAAAAAATTAAAAAATTTTAAAAAATGCTATTGACGTAAATAATTCGTTTTGCTAATATAAATACATCACGCGGGCATAGCGAAGTTGGTTATCGCGCTGGCCTGTCACGCCGGAGATCGCGGGTTCGAGCCCCGCTGCTCGCGTCAAAAACCTTCCTCGGTGAGGAAGGTTTTTTTATTAAAATTAAAAAAATCGGGTATTAGCGCAGCTGGTAGCGCACTAGCTTCGGGAGTTAGGGGTCGGCGGTTCGAATCCGCCATACCCGATATTAAAAAATCTGTCGTCCTGGCAGATTTTTTTTTGCATTTTTTTATTTGGCGCCGGATGGCAGCGGACACGCGGAAGAAGCGTGTGTGTGCAAACACCGGAAGCGCGTAAGACGCTGTAGCCGCGGACAGCCGTTTTTACAAAAAAAATTTGCATAACCGACAAGTGTTTTTTTTAGGAAAGTTGTGCGCCCCATTATAAATAAAAAATTCTTCAGTTTTTTTTGAAAAAGTCGAAAATCTTAAAGACTGGTAAGACAATTTTGGAGAGGTTGTCTATGGAAATCTGCTTTTTGACTCGTGAAAAGAATGTTTGCCGCCTTATTATGGAAAGGCTTGAGAATTCTGGCTGCCGTTGCTATCTGCAGGACGACTGGAGCTTGCTGTACAAGAACATTCAGGATTTTAACTGTCAGATTGATATGATTGTCTGCGATTTTACTCTTATAAGCGGCTGCTGCTTTAATCTTTTTGAATCGATTTTTGAAATGGGGAAAAAAATTCCCATAATTTATTACAATGACCCTTCTTCCCCAGACGACGAACGGGTAAACCACTGGATAAGCCAAAATGAGCTTTATTACCAGTTTAATTTTCCGCAAAACTGCATTTCGACGCTCAAAAAATTAAACGAAATAATCTGCGATCCGAGCGTAAAACGGCATATTTCGCTTTTGCAGCCGGCAATTCCGGTCGGATGGGAAAAACTTAGAGGCAGCGAAACTCAGCGCGAAATTAACCTTCTTGATTTTAGGTTCAGGAACAATCTTTCGCCTGCTCTTTTTCAGCTTTTTGAATATATGTACAAAAACAGGACAAAAGACATGAGCTTGTCCGAACTCGAAAAAGTTCTGTTTAGAAACAAAAAGGATTTTTTTGACCATAAATCGTCTGTCTACTCATATATTTCAAGATTAAAAAACCAGATTGAAACTGATTCCGCAACAAAAATAAAAATTTTCCGCTCAAGCCGGGGCTGCTACAGGATGGTCGTTTATTAAAAAAATAAGCAGGTTCAATTTCGAGTTTTAAATTTTACTGTCATTATCGGGC
>DLLE01000025.1:11333-33203 GCA_002477955.1 Treponema sp. UBA7570
TACTGTTTTTTAAAAAAGTTTATGTTTTTTTGAGCAAGGCTTTTTTAAATACTCGAAAAAATAGTAAAAAAAGGACGTTTTTATCATGAAAAAAACAATGCTTTTCATTGGCTCTATAATCATTTTGATTTTATCTGCCATCACTTTTATTTTTATTCCAGCAATGGCAGAAGGAGCAGGCCAGGCTCCTCTCGTTTTTGGAAAATACGGAAACAAAAAAATTGAATACAAAGAGGGAAGCGAATTTGCAAATGCTGTTGCAAATTACACCGAAATGTACAGAAGACAGGGAGTTGATTTAAAAGATTCTGACTACTACACAATTTATAATTACGCTTTTGTTTCGGCTGTCCAGGCTATCGCTTATGCAGACAACGTAAAAAAATCAGGCTGGGAACCTTCAAAAGAAAGCGTGGCTCGCCAGATGTACCAGTATTTTACCGATGAAAAAGGCAACTATTCTCCAGAAATCTATAACAGCTACAGCGCAGATGACAAAAGCAGGCTGCAGCAGGATCTTACACGCGGCTTAATCTGGAACAGATGCGGCGAAGACTATTTGGGAACTCAATCTAAATATGCAGGCCATACTCTTTACGGCTTAAAATCTTCTGACGCAGAAAAAGAATTTTTTGAAAAAATGGCTTCAGAAAAACGTTCTTTTGACCTTGCAGTTTTTGACAAAAAAGATTATCCAGAATCTCAGATAAAAGCTTTTGGCGCAGAAAATAAAGACAAATTCACAAAATACAATTTTTCTGTAATCACAGTAAAAGACCAGTCAAAGGCAAAATCAATCTTGAACCAGCTCACAAAAGAAGAAATCACATTTTCTGATGCTGTATCTGAATATTCTGACAAGGCATATTCTGGAGCAGACGGAAAACTTTCTTCAAATTATGGTTATCAGATTCAGAATATTGTTACAAAAGAAGACGACGGAAAGGCGCTTTTTGCCCTCGAATTGAACCAGACCAGCGGAGTTATCGAAACTTCTGCCGGATATTCGATTTTCCATAACGATTTGATTAAAACTGAACCGGACTTTGCAGATTCAACCGTTATTGCTGCAGTTCGCTCTTACATCAACGAAAACGAAACTTCTTTAATCGAAAGCTATTTTATCGAAAAAGCAAAGGCTGTTGCTTCCGACGCTGAAAAGAAAGGTTTTGAAGCAGCCGGCAAGTCTAATGGTGCAAAATTTGTAAAAGTTCCAGCTTTTGCGCTCAACTACGCAAACGACTCAATGCTCGGCTCTCTTCCAGAAGAATTTACTTCAATTTCCGGTGCTTCTACAAACGAGAATCTTTTGAAAAAGGCATTTGCCCTCAAAAACGGGGATATTTCTGAACCGGTTGTTGCAGGAGATTCAATTCTTGTGATAAAAGCTGCTGGTACTCAGAAAGACAATTTGACAGATTCGAAAAAAGAAGAAATTGCGGGCGCAGTTACTTCTATCGATTCTTATTCGCTCCAGATGGCGCTGCTTTCTAGCGACAAAGTAAAGAATGATGTTGCAAATGTTTTCTTTACAAAAATGATGAAAAACTAAATAAAATTGAACAATTTGCAATCCGGTATGATTGAAACTGAAAAGCCCTGTCTGGTAAAAGCCGGTCAGGGCTTTTCTGTTTTATACAAGAACAGATTTCTTTACTCAAAATACTCTCCTCAAAAGGCAATTGAGCAGACCGTAGCTAATCTGGATATTCTGCCACAAACGCTCATTCTTTGCTTTTCTCCATGCCTGTGGTACGGCTTAAAAGAGCTTTTGACTAAGATTCCAAAAGATTCGCTTATTCTCGGAATAGAAGCGGACAAAAAACTGTTTGAACTGGCAGAAAAAAAATTAAACGAAATAAAAAAAAGCTGTCATCAGGATTCTAAAAAAATTTTGCTAACCTCGCCTTCAAAAATAGAAGCGCTTATAAAAACTCTGCCGCATTTTAGGCGGACGGTTTCGATTGAAATGAGCGGAGGAACTTTTTTTTACAAAACATTATATTCGCAGACCGCGCTTTTTTCTCAAAATTTTATTGCTTCCTTTTGGAAAAATCGGATCACTCTCGTAAAAATGGGCAGGCTTTTTTGTAAAAATTTCTTTAGAAATCTAAGAGAAATTCCCGCAGAGCAAAGCATTCCTCATTGCTCGCCATTTTTTTTAAGACCGTTTATTGTCTTTGGAGCCGGCGAAAGCACAGAAACTTTTCTATTAAGCGTTTCAAAAAAAACACTGCAAAAATGCACTGTTCTTGCGGTTGATGCTGCGCTTCCAGTTCTTTTAAAACACAAAATTCAGCCAGACTTTATAATTGCAGTCGAATCCCAGCTTGCAATCGAAAAAGCATATATCGGAGCAAATAAGACAAAGGCTGCAATAATAAGCGATTTGGCCTCAAGACCGGCAGTTCTCCGCCATACAAAGGGGCGGCATCTGTATTTTTATTCGGAATTTTCGGAAAGTGAATTTTTAAAAAGCGCGGAATCAAAGGGCATTCTTCCTGCAAAAATTCCACCGCTCGGTTCAGTTGGACTTACGGCGGTCTATCTTGCACTTTTTATGCGATTTGATTCAAATGTGCCGGTTTTTGTTACAGGACTCGATTTTTCGTACAGTCTTGGCTTTACACACGCAAGAGGCGCTCCTGCCCACACGGCAAGACTTATTTCTTCAAACCGCTTTAAGCCTGTCGAAAACTACGATGCCGCTTTTAAGGCAGACGCAAAAACTGTTCCAGGAAAAAACGGAACCGTAATAACGGACACCGCGCTAAAAAACTACGCTGCGCTATTTGTAAATTATTTTAAGGATTCAAAAAAACTCTATGATGCAGGATTTTCCGGCTTAAATTTAAGCCTTCCGTCTGTGACCACAGAACAAATCGAAAACTTCTGCCAGCCGCTCGGTCAAAAAAAAGAAGGCGAATTTGACGCTCTGTACGAGCAGAACAAAAAAAACAGCTCAAGCTCCGACATCAAAATCAAAACAAAAACATATCTTTTAGAAGAAAAAAATGCGCTTTTGAGAATAAAAGAGCTGCTTTCAAAAGGCGAAAAAGCAGCTCCGGCTCCAACACCAAACCTGCGCGCTGAAATAGAAAATCTTCTATCAAAAAGAGAATATCTTTATCTGCACTTTCCAGATGGATACAGGTTTGAAGCCGGCAATTTGAGTTTTTTAAAAAGAATCAGCAACGAAATCGACTTTTTTCTAAAAAACTTTGAAAACCTATAAAAAACTAGTCTTCTTTTTCTTTTAGAACAGCAAGGAACGCGCTCTGTGGAAGCTCAACGTTTCCAACCATCTTCATGCGTTTTTTACCTTCTTTCTGTTTTTCGAGAAGCTTGCGTTTTCGTGTAATGTCGCCGCCGTAACACTTGGCAAGAACATCTTTTCGCACAGGATTTACAGTTTCACGGGCAATAATCTGACTTCCGATTGCTCCTTGAATAGCAATTTTAAACTGCTGGCGAGAGATTTCGTCTTTTAAGCGTTCGCACACTTTTTTTGCGCGGGCAACGGCGCCAGGGCGATAAGCAAGGAAAGACAGGGCATCCACAGGCTTTGAATTTATCAAAATATCAACTTTTACAAGGTCTGTCGGACGATATTCAATTACTTCGTAGTCAAAACTTGCGTACCCGCGGCTGTAACTTTTGAGCCTGTCATAAAAGTCAAAAAGCACTTCAGAAAGCGGCATTTCGTAAATCAACTCAACGCGTTTTTCGTCAAGATAAGTCATATTTTTTTGAATTCCGCGTTTTTCAGTGCAAAGATTCATAATTGAACCGATAAATTCTGACGGAGTGATAATTGAAGCTCTGATGTAAGGTTCTCTCGCTTCTTTTATTTTTGTTTCCGGGAATTCAGTCGGATTGTCAACAACTATTTCCGTGCCGTTCGTAAGAGTACAATTATATTCTACTGAAGGTGATGTAAAAATAACTGCCTGATCATAATCGCGTTCAAGACGTTCCTGAATAATTTCAAGATGCAAAAGACCGAGGAAGCCGCATCTAAAACCGTTTCCAAGAGCAATGGAATTGTCTTTGTCGTAAGTAAGGCTCGCATCGTTGAGCTTTAATTTTTCCATGCTGTCTTTAAGTTCTTCGTAATCATTAGAATCCATCGGATAAATAGAAGAAAATACAACAGGCTTAACTTCTTTAAATCCTGGCAAAGGCCTATCCGCCGGATTATCTGCAAGAGTTACAGTATCGCCAACGCGGACATCGCTTACAGTTTTACATCCTGCAATAATATAGCCGACATCACCTGCTTCAAGATATGGTTTTTCTTCATAATTTATTTTAAAAATTCCAATTTGTTCAACTTTATAGTCAGTACCATTGGACATAAAGCGGATTATATCGCCTTTTTTAATCCGGCCTTCTTTTACGCGGATGTGAATTATAACTCCACGATATTCATCATAATGGCAATCAAAAATAAGAGCCTGAGCTTTTCCTTCTGGATTGCCAGACGGAGGAGGAAATTTAGAAACAATGGCTTCCATTAAATTGTCAATTCCTTCGCCAGTTTTTGCACTTACCAAAACCGCATCTTCCGGATCAAGCCCAAGGTCGTGTTCAATCTGTTTTTTTACCGAAGGAATATCGGCAGACGGAAGATCAATTTTGTTTATGACAGGAACAATAGTCAAATCGTGCTCCATTGCCATAAAAAGGTTGGACATTGTTTGACTTTCAACCCCCTGACTAGCATCAACCAAAATCAGAGCGCCTTCGCAGGAAGCAATCGCCCGGGAAACTTCGTAAGAAAAATCGACATGTCCAGGAGTGTCGACAAAGTTAAGCTCATAGTCGTTTCCGTCTTTTGAATGATATGGAATTGTAACCGCCTGGCTTTTTATCGTAATTCCGCGTTCACGCTCAATATCCATATTGTCGAGAATTTGGTTTGTCATCAAACGGTCGTCAATGATTTTTGATTTTTGAATAAGACGGTCAGAAAGAGTTGATTTGCCGTGGTCAATATGTGCAACAATACAAAAATTGCGTTTATATTTCATTTCTGTCATAGAGTGCCAATTTTATTAGAAATAGTTAGGACTGTCTAGCGGAGCCGCGATTCCTACACTTATATCTAAATATCCTTTTTTTCTATTTTTTGCATATACTTCCGTATACAAAGTTGTATTTTCTTTATCAAAATTTATGTTTTTTACTTCGACAGGATCGTTTTCCGAAAAACCAGATTCGTCCGCAATCGAGCCTTTTACGACCGATTCAATCTGGTACTTTTTGCGTCCCTCAGAAAGCGGAGTGAGCTTCATGCCAAAAATTGCTGTAAAAGAGCTTGAAATTACATCATTTTTATAAAAAGTATAGCCAGGGTTTAACGGCCTTGAAGAAACAAAAACTCTAACTTCATTTTCTACCGAATCTTCGCCCCGGAGATATTTCACTTTGATTATAAATCCAGCAGAAATTCCAAGCATTTTTTTTTGCAAGTCTTCAAGATTTTTTATTTTTGAGTCTTCAATCGAAGTAATCAAGTCACCAGCCTTTAGACCTGCCCGGTGCGCATTTCCACCCGGCATTACATAATTCAATTCAACGCCCAAATCTCTGCCGCCAGCTCTTTTTGTGCGTCCGTTCGCTTCTAGCCAGCTGTGGTCATATTTTCCGCCATTCAACAAGACAGGAAGTTCCGAAATTAAGTACTCGACAGGGATTGCAAAATTTAGTCCAGAATACTGAAGCATTCCTGCAAAAACAATCGCCTGAACATTTCCATTTTCGTCAACACAAGGTCCGCCGCTGTTTCCTGAATTAATGGCAGCATCAATCTGCATAACTGGTCCTGCGCTAAAAAGAGAACGGTCGTTCGCGCTTACAATGCCGCTTGTCAAAGTGCGGTCAAGTCCAATCGGAGAACCAATACAATAAACCTTATCGCCAACCTCAAGACTTCCGCTCGAACCAAGATTAAACACATAAGGAGCGTCAATTTCGGCTTTTAGCACAGCAAGGTCAACGCTGCTGTCCCAGCCAACAACTTTTGCTGGAACACGGGTTTCTGAATCTTCGGCAAGTTTTACATATAACCGCGCATAACCTTCATATTTTGGATTTACGAGATCCACAATTACGTGATGGTTTGTTACAATATATCCATCTTTAGAAATAAAAAATCCCGAACCGATTACACGGTCAGCGTACCCCATTCCGTTTTCAACTTTAATTCCCTTGTCAACCCAGACAGTTACTGTTCCTTTTATCAGTTCTGAAACTTTTTTTCCAGAATTTTTATCTGAACCAAAAGATTTTAATGCTTCCAGGCAGAGAGAATCCAATTCATCGGTATTTTTTTCAAGTTTTTTGTTTTGTGCTCCGCCAAGATATTCCAAAGCATAACACAACCTTCTAGCTTCCAGCCATTTTTTTTCTTCAAGAGCCTTTTTATATTCAGCAAAAACGTTTTCTTCACATTTTTCGAGAGTTTTCTGGTCTTTTAGCAAAAAAGCGCGCCAATAGGCCTGAACACAGTCAGTTTCGCCAATTTCTTCAATTCTTTTTATTTCTTCTTTTTTTACATCTTCAATTGTGTAATCTGGCAATTCAAAACTTTCTGAAAGTTCGGTTGATTTACAGCCGTTTATGCAGATTAAAAGCAAAGAACAGCCAAGGGCCGCAACAATTTTTTTTCTCAATTCACTTTTCTTCATTTTCTTCATCTTTTCTAATTTTATTTTTCGGACAAACCTCGTTCTTTTGTAGAATTCGGATTATCCGGTATAATTTGCGCAAAAATATACAGTCCGTTTTTTACGGCGAACATTCTTTTTGAGTCATTTTCTACGATAATATAAACACTTTTGTCTTCGTTTTGGTTAAATGTTTTTAAAATTTTTTCCGCATCGCCTTTAGAACCAGCATTTTCAATCCAGAAAACTTCGGAAACAGAATCTTTTATTACATTCAATTTTTTTTCACTTTCAAGAATGACGGCAGGTTTTCCATTTTTTATGATTACAGTAACTGGAACTTTAGACCAAGGCCTGTAAAAAGTGGATTTTTCAACCAAAGAACCGTCTTTTTCTGCTGGACATTTTTCGTAACGAACGTCCCACTTTCCGTCTCCATCCAAATCCCACAAAGAAATTTTTCCTTCTCCGCCGGTGTATTCTTCTGTGTAGTCAGCAATTGTGTCGCCGTTCATATCAATCTGAATCATCTTTACAGGCGCACTCAAGGCCTTTGCCAAAAAGTTAACCTGCCCGTCTTCCAGTTCAGTTTTTTCGTTATTTTGAATTTCAGCCCCGTAAGTTTCCGTAAGTTCAAAAAAACCGTCATTATCCATGTCGACCGTGCGGGTTTCTGGAATACCATCTTTAAACTGCATCTGCGCATACATTTTTTGATTTTCGTAATAACGGGCAAACACTGGCTTTCCATCAAGAAGATTAAAGACAACTACGGCATTTTCGCGTTCAGAACAAGGAATCGAACAATTAGAAGAAGAATCGATCAGTTTTTGAACTGAAACATTTTCAACTTTTTCCAAAACAAAAGGAATAAAAAAATCCGTTCCAGTCTGTTTTTTTATATTTTCATCCGCGGCAATCGAAAAAGGCGTCCAAAAAAGAGTTTGCGGCACAAGAAAGAAGGAATATTCGCTTCTGTCTTCGCATTTGTAAATGGCGCTGACAACAGCAGGCCAGTTTCCGTATTCAATTTCAATCGATTTTTCCGGAATATGAAGCTTTACAGGTTCTCCAAAATCGCAGACAGCGCTCCAATCGGGCATTTCGTCCTGATTTTCGTCATATGTGATTTTTTGAGGACGGCCGCGCGAATATTCAATTTTAAGGTTAAAATCCAAATCGCCGTCAGTATCTTTGTAAATCGTTCCAGAATATTGATTTAAATATTCACCAAGTTCCTGCCTGGATTCTTCTTTTTTTAGAGATGAAACAAATTCCTGCAAAACCGCAAAATCAATTTCTTTGTCGGCAAAAGAATAAAAATAGTCCAAGGCCTTTTCTTCCGGCAAAAGTTCAACGCCTTCTTCAAGAGAAGCGATTAAATACAAAGGCGAACGCTGATTCTTCGCGTTAAATGATTTTAGCCGCCGGATTTTGCTTTCACCAGTGGAAAAAACAGCAAGATAAATTTCAAGCTCCGCAGAAAGCGAAGTTTTTTTGTAAAGAAGATTTATAAAACTGTCGGCAAGTTTTGAATTTTTTTCGTTTCTGCCGCCAAGCGCATATTCGTGCTCAAAAAAAAGTTTTGGAAACCGAAGGTCATCAGGATAAATTCTTCTTGCAGAATCAATTTTATTTCTTGCTTTTTCAAGAAACATTTCTGTTCCAAGGTTATAAAAAATTTTAGAACGGATAAATTCGGCATCTGCTGAATATAAAAATTGCTCACCATCCAAAACTTCAAGAGCCTGCTCAAATTTTCTAGTTGAGCACAAAATGTCGGCATAAAGGATTCTTGCAGTTTCCTTGTTGTAATCGACCCAAAGCTCACAATCAAGGGCTTTTTCAATCAAAGGAAAAATTTGATATTTAGGAACATTTTGGGCGCTCTTTGCAACAGAACGCATATACCAAAGATCAGAAATAGAATCATCAAAGGCAAGACCAAGTTCTGCGCTCGAATCGGCGGCAGTCCATTTTTTAGAAGCGGCATACTGCTCAGCAACCTTCAAATAACGAAGAGCCGTTTTTTTATTTGCTTCACTGGCAGAAAGTCCTTGAGCATAAAGGCAAGTTGAACAAAAAAAAGAGAGGCAAAAAAATACAGCGCAAAAACTTTTTTTTAAAGACGAATTCATAACTATATTTTATCGTCTTTTTAATCAAAAAAAAAGTCCTTCCATTTTTATTGCAAACGGAAAGACTTTTTTTATCAAGCAAAAAAACTAGCGTGCTGGAGCTACTGTAATTACTTCAGCTTCTGCTGGAGTAAGAACTGTAACTTTGTCACCAAGGTCAATGTCTTTAACACGGAAAACATCGCCAATGTTGATTTTTGAAACGTCAATTACAACGCGAACAGGAAGATCTTTTGGAAGAGCCTTAACCTTGATTTCAGGAATATGCTTAACCATAAATCCGCCCTTGAGAACGCCGGCAGCAGTTCCCTTGTACTGCAATTTGAACTGACGTGTTACAGGCTTTTTGTTGCTTACAACAAAGAAATCTGCGTGAAGAACTGAATCTGTGATAATATCATATTCTGTATCGCGGATAAAAGCATCGTAATCTTTGCCTTCAAACTTAAGAGTAACAAGAGTTGTGGCAGTAATATTGCGCCAAACTTTGTTAAACTGAACTGAATCTACAGTAACAGATGTCGCTTTTCCTTCTTCGTCATAAATAACAGCCGGAATTTTTCCTGCTGCGCGAAGAGCTTTTGCTGCTTTTTTACCTGTCTCGTTGCGTACAGATGCTTCAACTACAAACTGTTCCATTTTATAGAACTCCTCAATTTTGAGCGGTCTTCAAAACAATTATATAAAAGTTTTGCCAGCCCCTCTTAATTTTTATCGGACACATATCCGACAGTTCTGAAAGTATCTCAAAAACAGGCCAGAAAGTCAATATAATTTGCCGGGCGGCTTTTTGCAGGCAAAAACCAGGCTGTCCACACTTCCGGCTTTTGCCTCCATTCCTGCGCTGCGCTCAGGAACGCCTCCGGCGGTGTTCCCATCCTTGCCGCAAAACATCCTACTTTTGCAGGAACTCCAGTCAAAACCATTCTGCATTCTCTTTCATGCCGGCTACGCTCGCTAAGCTGCCTTCCCTGGCAACTTTCGTAAAAACCGCTCCAAGCCTTCGCATTTTTTACGCCGCTCGCTCCGCTTCGAATCCTCAACCATTTTTAGACAAAAAAAAATCTGGATTCCAAAAAAAACATTGAAATCCAGATTATATCATCTGCTGGGACGACAGGATTCGAACCTGTGGAATACCGGCACCAAAAGCCGGGGGCTTACCGCTTGCCGACGTCCCAAAAAATTGACTATAAAAAAACTAATCTTCGCCTTCGCCGGCTTCTTCTACTACGTGTCCGGCATTGTATTCGGCCAAGATTTTATCCTGCAAAGCCGCACGGAACTCAGGACTGATTGGATGTGCCACATCCTTGTATTCTCCGTTTGCCGTTCTTCGGCTTGGCATTGCAATAAAAAGACCTGTTTTGCCTTCGATAATTTTTACATTATGAACGACAAACACACCGTCAAAGGTTACTGTTACATAAGCTTTAAGCTTGCCTTCGGCCGTTACTTTTCTAATACGCAGTTCTGATACTTCCATATAAGTACTCCTCCGTTGCAAATAATTAAAAAGAAGGTTTTATGCAATTACACAGTTTGACCAACTTTTTTTTAACAATGAATAAGCATTTTCGGCACTTTGTTTTGTTTCAAAAACACCGAAAACTGTTGCTCCAGAACCAGACATATCCGCCCAAAGAGCACCACTGTTTTTTACATCCCGCAAGGCAAGGCCTATTTTTGGGTATTTTTGCAATAACGCAGAAGTAAAACTGTTTACAAAAGTCCAGTCTTTGACAGGGCTTCGATATATGGTTTCTAAATCTGCCAGATTCGGACAATCTAAAATACTGCCCGCCTCATATGTTTTATCAACAAGCGAATAAGCCTCTTTTGTAGAGCTATGAACGCCAGGAAAAACCAGTAAAAAGAACAAATCGTTCCGCGGTAAAATCTGCTTTACAAACTCTCCACGACCAGTAACGACAGCACAGCCACTTTTGTCCTGTTCCTCTCCGCTATGAAGAAAGAAAAAAACATCACTTCCAACCTGCGAAGCAACCTTGTCTGCAAGTTCACTGCTTAAATCAATTTTGTTGATTTTTGCCAAAACCTTTAAGAAGTAAGCCGCATCCGAAGAACCACCACCAAGTCCGCCTCCACTGGGAATGTGCTTTTCCAAAAAAACCTTTACACCAGTAGAACAGCCAGTTAAGGAACAAAAAGAGCTGTATGTTTTTGTCAGCGTATTTTCTGCAGGAAGGCCGTTAAAACCAGGCGCAAAAACCGCGCAAGTATTTTTTTCCGGCAGTACAGAAACAGTAAGTTTGTCGTACAACCTGACAGTTTGAAAAATACTTTCGATATTATGAAATCCGTCTGCCCGCTTTGGAAGAACCTTTAAGCCAAGATTCACCTTTGCAGGAGCCAGAATTTGAATATCTGACATAACTTAATTTTATACGTTTTTTTTAGGCTCGTCAATTAAGTTTAAAAAAAATGATTTTGCGGTAACGATTGCAGCAGCGGCGCAGCCGTTCCGGAGCACAGCGCAGGAATGAAGCGGCAGCGGAACTGCGGAAAGCGTGGCCTGCAGGAAGGCAGGAACCGCCCATAAAAAATAAAGAAATTTTCTAAAGATTTCAATTGACTGACTGGGCTGTAAAAATTTATGATATGGTACGCGTTGAGCGGGGGAAGGCAAAATGTTCACAAGTGACTCTTTCATTGACTCATTTTCGGGCTCTGGCTTTTCGTACTCAGACGAATACGACGAAGATTCGGCAGATTATGATGATTCTGCGATTTACGACGATGATTCTCTGAACGATTTTGAAGACGACGATATTTACGATGAGTCTTTTGATGATGATCTGGAGGAAGATGACGCTTTTGGCGAAGATTCCTCAATGGACAATAGCTTTAATGACGATTTTGAAGAAATGTAAGAATCGCTTTTAAGGTTATTTTAAGTTAAAACGGGAAGCAGGAAAATATGTCACACACACATATTCTCCGGCCTCCTTTTTTTTGCCAAATTCTGTTTACAAAAAAAAACAAAATCCGGCAAGCCAAAATCGAGTTCTCAAAAACTTATGCGTTTTCTGACTGAGAGCCTTTTATAAAGTTTCCTGCGTGCCACAGTTTTTCCAGCTCGTAAAAATTGCGGGCATCTGCCGACATAAGATGCACAAGAACTGAGCCAATGTCGATTATGTTCCAGTCGTCACCGCCTGCTGTTTTTGTATGCGTAAGATGAATTTGCATATCATTTGCCTTTACGTAGTCTTTTATCTGCTTTGCAAGTCCCTGCCAATGTGCTGAACTGTGAATTGTTGCAATTACAAAGAAATCTGCGCAACTTGTGAGTTTTGTAACTTCAATAACAGTAACATCGTCGGCTTTGCCGTCTTCAAGAATCTGCGCAAGTTCGAGCGCCTGTTGTTTTGCTGTTTTTTCTTCCATTCTATTTTCCTCCAGTATTTTTTACGTAGCGTCCGTCAAAGTCTTTTCCAAGAATAATCGTAAAATCGACGTTTGAACTGGTTTCGTATCCGTTATCATAGTTGTCTTCCGAGTCCGGTTTTATTTCTTCATCAACTATGTTTGTGCAGTGAATAAAATCGCCAAGGTTTTTTGCAATATCTGCGTTGCCTATGTGATTTATAATCTGCGTTTTTTCTATATCTTGGCGTTCCGCATTCAAAGTACTCAAAACATCATAGCCTGCGCTTTTTAGCAAGGCTGCCGTATTTCGTGCCAATCCCTGAACCAAAGTTCCGTTTTGAATTTCCAGCACGTAAATGCGGTTTACAGACATATCCTCCAAATCCACAAGAGCATTTGAAGCCTGTTTTACAACATCTTTTATGAGCTGACCATCGTAAAAAGGAAACAAAAGTTCTTTTCCATCGACCATTCGCCTTGAGCCAGTAATTGATTGAGGAATAAGGCGTTCATAATCGACATTTGAAATTTCTGAAAAAAACTTATGCAAGTCTTTTTCGCTTAAATTTGAACCTATTCGCTTTTGATAAGACGGAAAATTGTTTTTGTTGAGGAGAATTCTTGAATCGCGGTTTATTGCGCTCAAAAACGCAAGCATTACGTTCTGTCTTCTATCCGCAACTTCGGCTTCTGTTTCTTCAGGTTTTGAATAAGTTAGATAAGTATTGATTTTGCTTCCGTCAAGAGTTACAGATCCGCTCGGTAAAAGCCATCTCTCTCCGTCGTCTGTTTTTACATCGACTGGCTCAGGAACAAATACTTTCAGTCCGCCGAGCATATCAGTAAGTTCGCTGAAATTTGAAAGGCTCATTTCGAGATAAAACGGAACAGGCTGCCCGATCAGATTTTCAATTTCGGATTTAAAAACGTCAATTCCTTTTTCGGAGTAAATTGCATCAATTCGGTCTACACGTCCAAGGCTTTTAAAAATCGCGCCAGTGTTTCCCAAAATGTTTATCAACGCTCCACGTTTTGAAACCGGATAATAAATAAAAATGTCCGAAAAAAGAACCTGTTTTTTGTCTTCAAGAACGATGAGAGTTTTTATTACGCTGTCATTTTTCAAACTTTCATCGACAGTATCAACTTTTAGGGAAAACGCTATAAATGTCGTCACCGCAACAAGAATAACAAAAATCAAAACAAGAAAAAGACCGCCTTTATTTCCTCCGCTGCTGTGTCCCATTGATTTCATCTCTTTTCTCCCATAAAAAGTCAATTTTGTCTTTTGAACAAATTTTACGTTTTAATGCTTTAATTTTGCTTCAAGCTCAGCCTTAAGTTCGTAAGAAGGCTTTGCAACTTTTTTTCCGCGCTTTTCGAGATAGTCGATATTTTCCTTTAAAACGCAAAGTGTCAATTCGTCCAAAGATTTTGAAAAAAGATTTTTGCGGTATTCGTCAGTTGACTGAGGTCTCCCCGGTTCAATTTTGTCCGCCGCAAAAAGTATTTTTCCCAAATCAGAACTTCCTGCCGCCGCAAAAGTGTGATTTGCAATTGCAGAAACGACATTTCTGTCTTTTACTCCGAATTTTGTCTGAATCAAAACCGCCGCTGCCCTTCCATGCAAAAGCCCCGGTCTGTTCTGCTCAAGCAAAGAAACAGGTTTTTGGTCTTCCGAAACAAGCTTTAAAACTTCTTCGGTGGAAAATTCCTTGCACATATCATGCGCAATTCCTGCCAAATAGCCGATTTTTGGTTCCAATCCATAAAGAGCGCACATTTTTTCGGCAGTCTGGGCTGTCCGCACTGAATGCTCGTACCTTGATTCGGAAACCACTGTTTTTACATAGTCCTCAATTTTTAAAATAACCTGACTGAGCTCTTCGGGATTATTCAGATCCACCGTTTTTACAGCCATACAAACCTCGTTTTTTAATATATTCAAAAACGGCATCGCTTACAAGATAACGCCAAGCTTTGCCATTTTGAATGCAGTCTCGGATTTCTGAAGAAGAAATTTCAAGCTGCGGATTGTGCAGTTTTACATGCGGAAACTTAAAATCACTGACAGAAAATCCGTTTTTTTCAATTTTAAATTCGCCTATTGCCTTGTTCCAGCTTGTTCCAGCATCCTTTTTCAACTCATTTTCGCGCACGGCAAGAATTAGCTGGCATTTTTCGGCCAGAAGTTCTGCATTTTTCCAGTTTTCAAAATGAGACGCCAAGTCAAAACCAAAAATCAAGCCGATTTTATCCGTAAGCTGACCTGCATATTTTTTTTCAAGCGAGCAAACCGTGTCCCAAGTATAAGAAATTCCTTTTTTTTGAATTTCGTAACCTTCCGCTTCAAAACGCGAATCGCTTTTTACAGCAAGCTCTACCATTTTTAGGCGTTGTTCTGCTGGAGCGGCATCTGCCATTTCTTTGTGCGGCGGCAAAAAACACGGAACAAACAGGACCTTATCGTATCCAAGTTCCTGACAAACGCAGTCGGCAAGAACAAGGTGTCCTATGTGAACCGGATTAAAACTTCCGCCAAGAACAGCTATTTTCAATTTTCGCTTCCTGGAAACTGAATTTCGGCATCTTCGTCAACCGAACGTGTGCTCATAAAATCAGGATTTATGCTAGTTCCTTCTTTTTTATTTGTAAGAAAAGAACCTGAACTTATACGAGTTCCGTCCGAATTGAACTGTTCCGGCGCGCCATCAAGTTTTGTAACCAAATCAAGAATTGCAAGCCGAATTTCATTCATTCCAAGGCGGGCTGCAACCGAAACCGCAAGAACTTTTGTGTCCTTTTCCGTCTTTTTAATCGTTTCTGCAATTTTTAAAGCGCGTTCTTTTGCACCTTCAAGGTCGATTTTATTGCAGAGAACAATATGCGGTTTTTTGAGCAAATCAGAAGAGAAACCTTCAAGCTCACGGCAAAGTGTTTCGTAAGCCCCAAAACAAGAATCATCCGAACAGTCAATCATAAAAAGAAGCCCGGCTGTACGGCTTATGTGCTTTAAGAATTGAATTCCAAGACCTTTTCCGTCAGAAGCGCCTTCGATAATTCCAGGAATATCCGCAATAATTACATCGCGTTCATCGTTCGCCTGTAAAACTCCAAGATTCGGAATTTTTGTCGTAAACGGATAAGGCGCAATTTTTGGCCTGGCATTTGTAAAAGCATCCAAAAGCGTTGACTTTCCAGCATTTGGGAAACCGACAAGTCCAATGTCTGCCATAATGCTCAGTTCCAAACGAAGTTTTTTATATTCACCTTCCTGACCTTTATTTGCAATGCGAGGAGCCTGGTTTGTAGGAGTTTTAAAGTGGACATTTCCCCAGCCGCCATTTCCTCCGCGACAGGCGACAAAATTTTCTTCGCTTGATTCAACGGTAAATTCTTTTAAAAGCTCGTTTGTTTCATAATCCCTGATTGCAGTCCCCGGCGGAACAGCAATTTCTATATCTTCACCATCACGGCCGTACTTATTCCAGCCTTGACCGTCACCACCAGACTTTGCCCTAAAAAAATGCTTATAGCGAATATTCGCAAGAGTGCGCACATTTCTTTTGCAGATAAAAACTACATTGCCGCCATCTCCGCCATCTCCGCCATTAGGACCGCCTCTTGGAATATATTTTTCGCGTCTGAAAGAAATACAACCATTTCCGCCCTTTCCAGCCTGACATTCAATCACGGCTTCGTCAGCAAATAAATTCATGTGCATCTCCCAAAAAATTGTAAAAATCAATAAATACTAAAAAACCCGGATACAGAAAACTGAAATCCGGGCTTGATCAAGTTCATTTTTTATTAAACGTAATCTTTACAGCATTTTATACTGAAGTTTATTTTGCTTCCGCAACAACAACATTCGCATATTTTCTGTTGTTGCGCTCGTCAAACATAACCACACCGTCAGCTGTCGCAAACAAAGAATCATCACCAGCTTTTTTTACATTGTTTCCTGGAAAAATTTTTGTTCCACGCTGTTTAATAATAATAGAACCAGCTGTTACAGCCTGTCCACCATATACTTTAACGCCCAAGTGTTTTGGATTTGAATCGCGACCATTTTTTGCGCCGCTACCACCTTTACTGCGTCCCATAGTAAGCCTCCGCTCAAATTTTCAATTTAGTTTCCCGCTTCGGCAATTTCTTCAAAACTAATATTTTTTGAATATTCTTTTGAAAGCGAATTAAAACCAACTCTCAAAAAATCTGCCGTAAATTTTAAGCAGTTTTCTGTCTCCAGACCGCTTTTTTTTACTTCCACGCAAAAAGCGAGATTTCCGCGGGAAGATGTGTCAGCTTCTAAGGTAACATCTTTATTCCGTGAAAGAAACTGCATAGCCGTTTTGAGCAATATTGTAATCGCAGAACAAACTATGTCGCTTCCTTTCTTGGAAAAATCAGCATGTCCGTTAGCTTTGCATTTTTTTAACACGCCGTTTTTGCCGGTAAAAAGGGTTACTGCTGTCATAAGCTAAAATTAGCCCTGAATATTTTTTACACGAATATTTGTGTATTCCTGTCTGTGTCCGATAAGACGATGATAGTCTTTCTTAGCCTTGTACTTGTAAACAAGAATTTTCTTGTCGCGGAAGCTGTTTTCTACTTCTACTTCAATTTTTGCACCATTAACGTATGGAGTACCAACTTTTACTGCATCTCCATCGCTAACCAAAAGAACTGAATCAATCGTGATTTTAGCACCATCTTCAGCATCGATTTTATCTACCTGAATGAGTGCGTCTTTTTCAGCCTTGTACTGTTTACCTTTGTATTCAAAAAGTGCGTACATTAAATACCTCTTCTACGCCGCAAAGTGTAACGGAAACTCTAACGACTAATATAAAAATTATGAGTACTAGATTCTATCAAATTTTTTATAAATTGGTCAACAAGAACCAAACTACAATTTATAATGGCTTGTGCTCAATGTATGGCCGTCGTTATAAACATCGAACCAAATTTCTTTCTTAGAATTCAAATTAAGGGCATCATAGAATTCCTGAATATTCGAAACTTTTTTATCGTTTACGGCAGTAATAATATCCCCGTTTTGAATTCTCATAGCAGCCGCTGGAGATTTTTCCAAAACATTCATTACCGCAACACCCTTAACTTTTTTGTCCTCAAGATTGAGTTCCTTTTTTATCTCGTCAGACAAAGGAGCTGCGATAAAGCCTGGCCAAAGCTTTGTATTATCCTGAGTTATTTTGTCCGTGCGCTCTTCAATTTTTACAGAAAGCTCAACAATTTTGCCGTTTCTGATTACTTTGAAAACAGCTGTTTTGCCGGCAGGAAGATAGCCAACTTCGCGCATAAGTTCATTTTGATTTTTTATAGCCTTTCCGTTTACTTCAATAATAAAGTCTCCGGCCTGCATTCCACCTTTTTGTCCAGGAGAATCAAGGAAAACCTGAGAAGCAAGCGCGCCGTTTTTGCCAGCTACACCAAGTTCTTTTTTATAATCATCTTTTACGTCAAGAAGGCTTACGCCAAGCCAGCCGTAAGTAATTTTTCCGTTTGAAATAAAATCTTCGATTGATTTTTTCAGAGAATTGATAGGAAGAGAAAAACCAAGCCCCTGACTTCCGCCGCTCGAAGAAGCAATCCAAGTGTTAATTCCAATAACTTCTCCATAAATATTTACGAGCGGGCCTCCAGAATTTCCCTGGTTAATTGCAGCATCAGTCTGAATAAAATCGTTCATATTTCCAATTTGATCGCCAGAGCGTCCTGTTGCGCTTACAATTCCCTGGGTAACCGACTGACTGTATCCAAGAGGCGCGCCCATTGCAAGAACAATGTCTCCAACCTTTACATTGTCGCTGTCGCCAAGAGCCGCAACTACAATATTTGAATCTTTTTTTGCTTCAAAAGAAACAAGGGCAATATCCGAACGCTCATCTGCTCCAACAAGTTTTGCGTCAAATTTTTGTCCATCATTTAAATTGACAGTAATTTTTGTAGCCTTGCCTGCAACATGATTATTTGTAAGAACATAAACTGTATCTCCAGTACGGCGAACAATTACGCCAGAACCAAGCCCCTTTTGCTCGTATTCACGGGTACGGTCTTTTTTTTCAGAACCATTTGGATTTCCAAAGAACCAGAACGGAAAATCATCAAAAGGATTTGCCTGAGTAACAGTTGTTTTTTCTGTAACATCAATCTCAACGACAGAAGGAAGAACTCCGGCAGAAATTGAATTAAAAGAATTCTGCAAGGCTTCAATCACATTTAAACTGCCGGCTGGGATTGCAACTGCCGGCTTTGACTCAGCAAATACCGTATCGGCAGTTCCTTCAACTTTTATTTTGCTGCACGAAAAACTAACAGCTGCAAAAGCAAGAACTGCGGCAGAAACACCGCAAACTATTTTTGATGTAATATTTTTCATATTTTTAAGAACCTCCAAAAAAACTATTTTTTTTTCGATATTGTCTATATACAAATATAATCAAAAAAAATCTGGATAGTTACAAAAAAACTAGCAAACAAGGTCGTCGCAAAGTGTAAGGATTTCCGTATGGTCTTCAAAAACAGCAACTGTATGCTCTTCGTGACAACTCCATTTTCCATCATTTGTAAGGACAGTCCAGCCGTCATCTGCCGTATGAACATCTGCCGTTCCCAAATTTATCATTGGTTCAATAGCAAGAACCATTCCCGGCTGAATTCTTGGATTCGGACCGCTCATCGGGCAATTTGGAATACTCGGATCTTCATGAACACCAAGCCCTACTCCGTGTCCACAATAATCGTAAACAACTCCATATCCATATTTTCCGTTTGCGACATCGTTTACAGCATTTGAAATATCGCGAATTCTGTTTCCTGCAACACAGGCTTCGATTCCAGCGCGCAAGCTTTCTCTTGTCGCCTTTACAAGTTTTTTGTATTCGCTTTTTACATTTCCAACCTGAACAGTATGACAAGAATCAGAAATATAACCGTCAAGGTCAATTCCAATATCAAGAGAAACCAAATCTCCGTCGTGAATAATCTTCTTTCTTGAAGGAACACCGTGAATAACCTGTTCATTTACGCTGATACAGGCTGCTCCTGCAAAATCTTCGGAATACCAGGCAGGAACGCCTCCGATTTTTTTGATAAATTTTACGACCAAATCATCAATGTCTTTAGTGCTCATTCCTGGTTCAACCTGAGGAACAACTTCTCTAAAAAGATCTGCAAGGGCATGACAACTTTTGCGGATTCCATCAATTTCTTTTTCATTCTTTAAGCGAATCATTATATTTTTCCTTCTTGTTGTTATTTTATTCTGACAGCTTCCTCTTCACAAATTCTGGCTGTCCGTTCATCTCCAATACGGCGATAAACAGAGGCCATCTTGTGCAAAAAAAACGAGTCATCACTATTTCCAAAATTTAACTCAAGAGCGCGTTCCCAGGCGTCAAGGCACAGTTCATCAGCAACATTTCCTTCAAGGCGGTATTTTAAGACAGTCCGCGCCAAATCCATCACTTCCGGAAAAAAAAGCCTAAAATACGAAAAACTGTATTCCATTCGTATAATCTGCTCTAAAAGAACAAAGGCATCGTAATATTCTTCATGCAAGACAAGCTCTTCGCAAAGAATAAAACCGTAATCCATAAAATCTTCGCGAGTAAACCAGTCTGAAAGCTTAAAACGTGAATGACTTTTACAAGTTTCGACAAATTCGCGCACCGCATCTTCTTCGCGGGAATGTAAAAGGTCAAAAAATATCAGTTTTGCCAGGCTTTCTTCATCATTTCGCTGCAAAAGCCAGGTTCTATAATCAAAAGAATTGGAAGACCGGGTTGAATGAGAACGGTAACGATAAAAATATGATTCGTCAAAAAGCGAACGCTTCCTTACATCAGATAAAATTTCGTATGCTTTAACAAGTTCACGAAAAGCCGCTTCATCTGCAAGATTTCCAGCAGTGTCAGGATGCAAAAGTTTTGCTTTTTTTCTATAGGCACGGCGAATTTCTGCGACAGTTGCGCCAGGCCGAACTCCCAAAATTTTATAACAGTCTTCCAAAGTTCTTCAATTATATTCACAATCAATTTTTTTTACAATTAAAGATTCTATTATAGAAAGATTAAAAAATATAAGGCCTAAAAAGTTCTTGTTCACCTTGCAAAAAAGCAAATTTAAAATAAAAAAGACTGCCAAAAAAGGCAGCCCTTATTTTACTTTGCCAAAGCTTTAAGAAGTTCGTGGTTTGTACGAATTCTCTTTGAATTTTTCTTGCTGTTAGCTCTGATAGTTTTATTCCAGCGGAGCGGTCTGATTCTTCTCGCAAGTCTCATAAAATACCTCGTTGAATGAATTTTTCGCCATTATATCAAAAAAAACAACAACACGACAAGTATAAAATTCTTTAAAGACCGATTTTTTCATCTGCTTGACAAAAAGAAACCTTGCATAGAAAATTAAAAAATGTTTTTTTATAGTAAAAAAGTTAAAAAATCTGTTATTTTTTTTATAGCAGCGTTACCCTTTTTTTCGTGTTCGCTCAATTATGAAACTGAAAAGAATTCTGAAGAAACAGTTCCAGAATTCTTTTTTACAGGAGCGGTTTTTAACAGATACAAAGACAATAAAATTTCAATTCAACTTGAAGCAGACAAACTAGAGCAATACAAGGCGGACGGCTCTTCTTACGCTCAGTCTGCGCAGTTTAAAACTTACAAGGACGATGGAACCCTTGATACAGACGGATATTGCACTCTTCTTGCTTCCAGCACAAATGACGAAAAATATTCGCTTTTTGATGGAATTTCGATAAACGTTTACAGCCAGGATTTAAAAATCACCGCGCAGTCGTTGCATTTTAACGGCAAAACAGAACAGCTCACTTCCGGCCGAAACGAAAAAGTTACAATTTCTAGAAAAGGCACAACCGTAAGCGGAACAGGCTTTTCTGCAAGCGGAGTAAGCCGAAAATTCAACTTTGAAAGCCAGATTTCCGGTTCTGTAGCTGATAAAGAAGACGGAGACAAAGAATGAAAAAAATCATCTCGATAATCTTCTTTTTTGCTCCGGCACTGTTTTTTTGCGAAGAAATCACTTTTACGGCAGATTTTATGTCCGGAACGGCAGGCAGCAAAACTGACACGACAATCCTCGAAGGAAACGCAACAGTTCAGACTTCCAGCATGAACATAAGCGCCGACGCAATTGAACTTTCGGGCGAAGATTTTAGGTTCATTACGGCAACAGGAACGGTAAGCGGAAGCATAACAGAAAGCCAAATGGATTTTACCTGCGGAAAACTAAAATACGACAGGCAGACAAAAGTCGCCCAGCTTGAAGACGCAGTTCACCTTGTAGACATTGCAAATGAAGTGACTGCTGACGCTCAAATTATCGAATACAACCAAAACAGCGAAACCGCCGTCATGCAAATTGAAATAACTTTGAAGCAAAAAGACAACATCTGCACCTCGGCTTTTGCGATTTATAAAAAAAGCGAACAGAGACTCGAAATGAGCGGGAATCCAAAGATTCAGCAGGGAACAGATTCTTTCAGGGCGCAGGAAATCACCTTAAACCTCGAAACCCAGGAAATAACGCTCGACGGACGCGTAAAAGGAACAGTTTCGGACAGCAAACCGGAAAAAACAGAAACTGCCGCGGAATCAGCCGGATCAGAAACCGCTTCTCAA
>DLLE01000025.1:33361-50108 GCA_002477955.1 Treponema sp. UBA7570
AAAATCAACTTCAGAAAACGCATCTTCCACAAAAAACTAAAATAAGGAAAATTAAAAACTAATGTCAGAAAACAGCAGCGAAAACAATACCGAAGAAAACTCAAATCCTCTTCAAGCCGAAAATCAGCCGTTAGACAGTGCGATTCCCTCTCAAAACGAAAACTCTCCTTCAGACAGCGAAAATTCCGTGAAAACAGAAAATCAGCCGTTAGACATTGCAATTCCCTCTCAAAACGAAAACTCTCAAAAAATCCACACGCTTAAAGTCAATTCACTTTACAAATCATTCGGCAGAAAAAAAGTTGTCCAGGGCGTCGATTTTCAGATGCATACGGGCGAAGTTTTAGGACTTTTAGGCCCAAACGGAGCCGGAAAAACAACATCTTTCTATATGATTGTAGGTTTTTACCAGCCGACAAGCGGAGAAATTTTTCTGGACGACGAGCGAATCACCGACCTTCCAATGTACAAACGCGCCAGGCTCGGAATTTCTTATCTTCCGCAGGAGCCTTCCGTCTTTAGAAAACTCACAGTCGAAGAAAATATCTGGTCAATTCTCGAAACCAGACAGGATTTAACAAGAGCCGAAAAAAGACAGCGACTCGAAGAGCTAATCGAAGAATTTTCAATCGGAAGAATCCGAAAACAGCCGGCATTTACGCTTTCCGGAGGAGAACGCCGCCGAACAGAAATCGCCCGTTCACTCGCAATTGAACCAAAATTTCTTCTTTTGGACGAACCTTTTGCAGGAATCGACCCGATTGCAGTTGCCGACATCAAAGCCATGATAAAACTTCTCGCAAAAAGAGGAATCGGAATTCTCATAACCGACCACAACGTCCGCGACACTCTCGAAATTACCGACCGTGCAATAATCATTTCGACAGGCCAAATCCTAATTCAGGGAAGCCAGCAGGACATTATCGACAGCCCGGTTGCAAGAGAAATCTATCTCGGCGAAAATTTCCATATGTAAAATGTAAAAAAATTCTGGAGCGCAACTTGCTCTCTAACCGTCCCTGCACAATTCCGCTGCCGCTTCATCCGCCACGGCGGACGCTTTCGCGTTGTTCCGGCACGGGCTAAGTTTTTCTAAAAAAAACACAAAACCGTGTTTTATCCTTCATTTTCCTTATTTATCAAAAAAAATCCTGCCCCGTAAGACATTTTCATTCTTCGGCGCAGGATTTATTTCATTTTAGAATATTTTTTTCAAAAACTTATCTTGCGTATTCAACAATTCGTGTTTCGCGAATCATCGTCAATTTTATACGTCCCGGATAACGCAAATCGGTTTCAATCTGTTTTGCAATCTTCTGCGCAAGCTCTTTAACTTCGCCGTCAGGAATTTTCTCGTTGTTTACAAGAATACGAAGTTCGCGTCCAGCCTGAATCGCATAAGCTTTTTCAACGCCCTGGAATTTTTCTGCAATTTCTTCAAGATTTTCAAGGCGTTTTATATAATTGTCCGCAGTTTCTTTTCTTGCGCCCGGACGTGCCGCAGAAATTGCATCTGCAATCTGAACAATAACCGCTTCGAGAGTTGCAGGCTCACAATCCTGATGGTGGGCAGCAATAGCATTGATAACTTTCTGGTCTTCGCCAAATTTTCTTGCCATTTCTGCTCCGACTTCTGCGTGGTTTTTGTCGCTATCGTTTTCTGCGCCTTTACCAATATCGTGCAAAAGAGCCGCACGTTTTGCAAGCTCGCGGTTTGCTCCAACTTCACCGGCAATAAGGGTTGCAATTTCTGCAACTTCTTTTGAGTGAGTAAGAACGTTCTGGCCGTAGCTTGTGCGGAAATACAAACGGCCCAAAGCGCGGACTCCATCCTGATTCATATTGTGAATTCCAAGATCAAAGAGCGCTTTTTCACCTTCTTCATAAATTTTCTGCTGAACTTCTCTTGTTACTTTCTGCACAATTTCTTCAATTCTTGCAGGATGAATACGACCGTCTGTCACAAGCCTTTCAAGAGACTGTTTTGCAATTTCCTTGCGGACAGGATCAAAACAACTGATTACAACGGCTTCCGGAGTATCATCAATAATAATATCTACACCAGTCAAAGTTTCCAATGCGCGGATATTGCGTCCTTCACGACCGATAATGCGGCCTTTCATCTCGTCGCTTGGAAGCGAAACAGTCGCAACTGTAATATCGCTCGTAACCTCAGTCGCAAGCCGCTGAATTGTTTCTACAAGAATTTTCTGGGCTTTTTTATCTGCCGTCAACTGAGCTTCCTGCTCAATTTTGTTCAAAAGCGCCTGAGCGTCATGACGCGCGTCATTTTCAAGATTTTTGATGATTAAATCTTTTGCTTCTTGCGCAGACAAGCCAGAAATTCTCTCCAGCTCACGGCGATAAGTTTCTTCCTGAGTTGAGATCTGCTGCTCACGTTTTACCATAGAATTTTCGCGTTCAGCAAATTCCTGCTCTTTTTTGTCCATTTCGCTATTGCGTTTGTCAACGAGTTCTTCTTTTTTTGCAACTCTTGCTTCGTAAACCTGAATTTCCTTCCGGCGTTCACGATTTTCCCGTTCCTGCTGCTGACGTTCCCGAAGGAGTTGATCTTTTGTTTCTAGCAAATATTCTTTTTTCTGGGCTTCTGCTTCTTTTAATGCATCCTGTTTTACACGTTCAGCTTTTTGCTCTGCCGAAGATAATTGAAATTTGGCATATAACCAACGAATAATCCATCCAAGAACTATACCAGCAACAGGAAGAATTACGAATAATACAACATTCATAAAATTCTCCTATGCTTCTATTAAGGAGTTGGATTTTTACTGCGGATAAACGTCATCATCGTTCAAAATTTCCGCAAAAAAGCCGCCCCCAAAATATCCTTTATATTCTAATCTAAGAATATTTATATGTCAAACAAATAAATCAGAGAAAAGTTATTTAGCCAAAATCTCGAGCTTTGATAAGAACAGCGATTTTATTCCATTCCCGTGCTGCGACAGTGAAATCTGTTGGGAATTTTCAATAAATTATCTGTTCAAGCCAGATAATGACAAGTGATCAAGTCCGATAATGACGAGAAGACAAGCCCAAAAATGGCATCAAATTATAAAACCCGAAATTAAGGGTATTTAAATTCAATTGAACTTATGTATCTTTCCTGGAATTCAGGAACTGCGGCAAGGTTTATCTGGATTGAATGATTTTTAATTTCCATTGCCTTTTTTCTCAAAGTTTTAGAAAAAAGCATTGCGGACGCTCCTGCAAGAGCTGCATTTCCGAGTGGAACACAACGATTTTTAAGTTCGTTTGGAATAAGACCTATTGTGCAGGAATCTTCCATATCGAGGTGCGAACCAAAACCGCCTGCAATACAAAAAAGCGGAACATCAGGAGAACGCTCAAGCATATAGCGCAAACCTGCATAAACCGCAGATTTCGCAAGCTGAAGATTTCTAATATCCTGCTGAGAAAGATAAACAGCAGGTGTCAACTGAATGCAAAAAGAACCGTCGCCAAGTTTAGAAATATTTTTCCGTATTACGCCAGATTTATCGATAAAATTGTTTTTTAAGAACGTGCTTCCGGCACTTACAAGCCCTGAACCGCAAATTCCTTTTGCATTGCCGCTGCCGATTACAGAGCAGCAGAGCTTTCCGTTTTTATATTCAATTTTTTCAACCGCACCATCAACTGAACTCATTCCGCAACTGATATTCGCCGCCTCAAAAGCAGGACCCGCAGCAGCCGAAGTGCACAGAATTTTTGCAGGCTGTTCTTTCGTTTTTGGAATAAAAAGAGCAATTTCTGTATTTGTGCCAATATCTGCGAGCAAGAGCGGAGTTTGAACAGGAATGTCCCAGCACAAATTTTCATCGCTTTCTGGAGAAGGGAAACCCGCCGAAAGCATTGCGCAGACAGTGTCCGCGCCAATAAAAGCCCCGACACAAGGAGGAAAATAGACCGGAGTCTCGGAATCAACTGAACTTGCAGCAAAAAGCTGTAAAATTTCCGGGGTTGGAAGATCCAGATTTGAACATTTTTCGTTGATTTTCCCACTGCGAACCTTGTCCCAACTTGCCGTAAAGCCAAAATGAGAAGCTGGAGTAAAAGGAGCGGCGGCAAGACCTTCGACCGGAAACGCGCAGACAAAACTGAGCATTGTCGTGTTTCCAGTAATTACGATTTTAGAAACATTTAATTGAATTCCGCGCATTGTTTTTTGAGCAGCAAGCGCCAGCGCGTGAGCAAACATTCTTTCTAATTGCGAAATAATTGCATAATGAAGGGCTGACTCTCCTGTTTCTACGACAGCAGAAGAACCTGTAAGAGGCGGCCGCGTTGCAAAAGAAATACGGCGGATAACATCGCAGCCATAGCGGGCCTGAAGATTTTTTTCCGCAATGACAGAAAGGCATTTTTTTGAGGAAAGCGACCAGATTTTTACAGCAACAGTTGTCGTTCCGACATCTACTGCAATTCCAACATCTGTAATATTAACCTGCTCCGGCTGTTCTTCTGGAATTTGCGGTAAAAACCCCTGTGTTTCAATCTGCATCGCTTAGTCCCATAACATAATAAAGTCTGTATTTTACAGGATAAACCAAAAATATCTTAAATGCAATTTTTTTCTTAGTTTTTTGAAAGGCGGAACTTTACTTCCAAAATATTGTCGCTCGAACCGCCTCTCGGCATGTGCCGCCAGTTTGCGCAGACTTCCGGTGCGTAGCCTTTTTTTCCATAACCAAAATCGTAGGAAATGCCGAAGGCAAATCCATTTCCAAAATTTGTGCTTTCGATATAATCTTCAATGTCCTGCAAACTTACAAAATCTGTGCGTCTGCCAAGACAGTACTGAACAGTTGTGCAAAGGCCTGCAAGCCCAGGATAAATTTTAAAACCTGCAAAACCGCAGTAATCCCAAAGAATAAAGTGCTCGCTACCTTTCCAGCGCGCGTCTATTATAGAATCCATTCCGAAAACAAGTTTTACAGGCTCGGCAACTGAAAAATTAACGGAAAAATCTCCGCACAAAATAACCTGGCTTTTTTGGTCAAAATCAGAAAGCAAATTTTTTAAATCTTTGTCACCGTAAAAAACATAGCCTGAACCGACACCAAATTCAAACTGTGGCTCGGCAAAAATTGAAAATACTGAAAAAAAACATACAAAAAGGAAAAAATATTTTTTCATAAAGATATTATCGGAAAAAAGACGTAAAAGGTCAATTTTTTAGTTTTTAAGAAAATCTTAGCCCGTGCCGGAGCAACGCCGAAGGCGTCTTTTTGCAAGGCAAAAAGATGGAGCGAAAGCGGAATTGCGCAGCGGACGGATTGACGGCTAATTGCGCTCCAAAATAAAAAAGTTAAAACTCACTTTACACAATTTATGTATATTTTTACAATGTGCTTTGTACCGGGGTGGGAAGAATTTTCCCTGAGATTACACCCGCAGAACTTCGTATGAGGTTCCAACCTGATCCGGATAATGCCGGCGGAGGAAGATATGCTTAGACACATCTTTAAAATTTTTCTCTTTTCTATTTTAGTTTCTATTGGTTTTTCGGGCTGCTCTAAAAAAGCAGGTGATTCTGCGCGTCAAAATGAAGTTGTTGTTTACACTTATGACAGTTTTTGCGGTGAATGGGGGCCTGGAGCGGCAATTGCAAAAAAATTTACGGAAAAAACTGGTTTAAAAGTTACCTATGTTGATTGTGGCGACGGAGTTGAAATTCTTTCGCGCGCAGCTCTTGAAAAAAACAATGTCCAGGCAGACGTAATTTTGGGCCTGGACAACAATCTTGCGAAAAAAGCGGCGGAACAGGATATTCTCGAAGCCTACAAACCTGCTGGTTCTGAATCGATTTCTGAGGAGCTGAAAAAAGCCTTGGGCTCAAAAAATCTTTTGACTCCTTTTGACTACGCTCCTTTTGCAATCGTGTTCGATACAAAGGCTAATATTCCTGCTCCAAAATCGCTCGACGACCTTACAAAACCAGTCTACGCAAAAAAAATCATTTTGATGAATCCGCGGACTTCTACTCCTGGACTTGGGTTTGCCGCATGGACTTGCGCTGTAAAAGGCGAAAAAGTTCTTGACTACTGGAAAGCTTTAAAACCAAATATTCTTACTATGGCTCCTGGCTGGAGCGCAGGTTACGGACTTTTTACAAATGGAGAAGCTCCGCTCGTTTGCAGTTATACGACAAGCGCGGCTTATCACTACGAATACGACAAAACCGACAGATACCAGGCTTTGATTTTTGACGACGGACACATTCTTCAGGTTGAAGGCGCCGGACTTGCAAAAAATGCTCCGAACAAAAAAGGCGCACAGAGTTTTCTGGACTTTTTAATCAGCGAGGACGCACAGAACGAACTGCCGCTTACACAGTGGATGCTTCCTGCAAACAAAAATGTAAAACTTCCGCAGTCTTATCTTGACGGAACTCCTTCTCCTAAGAAGCTTTTGTCTTACGATACTGAAAAAGTTAATGCCGCTGTCGAACAGATTATGGCTGTTTTGGGCGAATAAAAATTTTTAAAAGGTTTTAGAAAAGATGAACGCAGTCCTGTCTGCAAATGTTTTTTTTCGCATTGCCGGTTTTTCGGTCTTTCAGGCACTGCTATCGACTTTTACGGCCCTTTTAATCGGACTTCCGGCTGCTTTTTTTTGCGGCCGGAGAAAATTCTTTTTAAAAAACTTTTTGCTTTCGCTTTCTTCTGTTCCGTTCTGTATTCCTTCGCTTTTGGTCGCTTTGGGCTACGTTAGTTTTTTTGGAATGAACGGAGCTTTGAACAATTTTTTGATGTTCATTTTTGGCAAGGATAGACCGACTGTCACTTTTTTGTACAGTTTTTTGGGAATCATAATCTGCCACGGTTTTTATAATTTTCCGCTCGTAATGAGCACTGTAAGTTCTGCCTGGGAACGCCTTCCGAGAGCAGAATCGGACGCGGCAAGGCTTTTAGGCGCCGGAAATTTTAAAATTTTCCGGTCAATTACGATTTTTCAGCTTTTGCCTTCAATAATATCAGCCTGTATTCCAGTTTTTTTGTACTGTTTTTTTAGCTTTATGATTGTGCTTCTCTTTGGCTCAGTCGGAACGACAACCCTCGAAGTTGAAATTTATCAGCAGGCAAAAGTCAATTTGAATTTTGGAGCGGCATTAAATCTTGGCTTTTTGGAAACGCTGATTGCCCTTTTTTTGGTCACGATTTACACATTTATTGAACAAAAATCGAAAGGCCTAAAAGGCATTTTTTTTAACGGCGAATCCCTCGAAAAAACGAAAATCTGCGGATTTGAAAAAATTTTTGCATTCATTCTTTTTTTCCTGATTTTTTTGTTTTTTATCTGCCCTCTTTTTTCGATTTTTTACAACGGATTGAGCTCAAAACGGCTTGATTCGAATTTTACTTTCTATAATTTTATTCATCTTTTTAGCTCGCAAAGTTTTTGGAATGCTTTTTTATGGACGTTTATAACAGCCCTGCTCTCTGGATTTTTGTGCGCGGCAATTGCCTTTTTTTACGCAGCCGTTCTCAAGGTTTTTGATCCGACAGGCCGTTTTTTTATTTTTAGGATAATTCCACTTGCGCCAATGGCAATTTCGAGCGTTGTAGTTGGAGTTTTGATTACAATTCTTGTCCGAAAAGGAAATTTCTTAATTCTTGTCTTGGCTCAATCACTTTTAAACTGGCCGGTTGCGTTCAGACAGATTTATGCAGAACTTGAAAAACTTCCTCAGACGACAGTTGAAGCTTCTTCGATTTTGAGCCGTTCGCCGTTCGACACAGTTTTTAGAATTTTTCTTCCAGTTTCAAAGCGTTCTTTTTTTAGGGCGACAGTTTTTTGCTTTGCTCTGAGTGCCGGTGATGCGACACTTCCGCTCGTGCTTGCAATTCCCCGATTCAATACGCTTGCGCTCTACACTTACCGTCTTGCAGGAAGGTATAAATTTAACGAAGCCTGCGCTTCCGGAGTAATACTTGGAATTTTATGCGCGGTGATTTTTTCGCTCGGCAAACTAGCCTCTGGCAGAAAATTGAAAAAACAGGAAGGCTCAGAAAATGGCATTTTTTAGTGCAAAAAATTTAAAAAAAGAATGGGAAAATTTTTCCCTCGATGTTTCCTTTGAATGTGAAAAATCCACAATGACGACGATTTTGGGACCTTCCGGCTCAGGAAAATCTTCCGTTTTGCGCCTGATTTGCGGTCTTGAAAAGTCGGAAACAGCAGAAATAAATCTTGGCGGAAAAGACATAACGAAAGTTGCTGTGCAAAACCGAGGAATCGGCATGGTTTTTCAGAGCGCGAACCTTTTTGGGCATTTAAGCGTAGAAGACAACGTTTCGTACGGGCTTGTCTGCCACGGAACTAAAAAAAAAGAAGCTAGAAAAATAGCTTGCGAATTCTTGAAAAAGTTCAATCTTGAAAATTTCGGAAAGCGCTCTCCGGAAACTCTGAGCGGCGGCGAAGCGCAGAGAGTGAGCCTTGCAAGAACATTGATTGTAAAACCGCAGCTTGTGCTTTTTGATGAGCCTCTTTCGGCACTGGACGCGCCTTTAAGAAAAAAGCTCGCCGCAGAAATCCGCAGACTGCAAAAAGAAATAGGCTTTACAGGAATAATGGTTACACACGACCTGGCAGAAGCAAAAGCCGTAAGCGATAAAATCATTTTAATAAAAAAAGGCCGCATAATCTGGCAGGGAGACGCCAAAGACTTTAACGAAAATATGCTGGAATAAAAAAAACGATAACAAGCCGTCTTGAGCGAATGCGACTAACGGTAAATTGGAGAGTTTTTCTGAGAGCAGCTTCAATTTTTAGACAACTAATATTTTATGAACAAATTTTTATCAGTCTGAAAATTAAAAACCAATTGTAAATCAAAATCTCTCTCATTAAAATTACGGTTTATGGAAGTAAAAGGCAGACAACTTTTTCAGCTGCTCGTCCCTCTTATGGTCGAACAGCTTTTAAATTCATTTATGGGAACAGCAGACACCGTCATGATTACAAAATGCGGTTCGGCTGCAATTTCGGCAGTTTCTCTTGTCGATTCGATAAATGTAATGATTGTTTTGATTTTTTCAGCAATGGCTACTGGCGGAGCAATTCTTTGCAGCCAATATCTCGGTCGAAAAGATATAAAAAAGGCCTGCCACGCTGGCAAACAGTTAATTCTTTCTGTAACTTTTGTTTCTATCGTTGGAACTGCAATCCTGATTCTCTTTAAAAAATCAATTCTTTCGCTTATTTTTGGTTCTGTAGAAGCGGAAGTTATGTCAAAATCTGAAATTTATTTTTTTATAACAGCACTTTCCTACCCTTTTATTGCAATTTATAATTCGGGAGCAGCAATTTTTAGGGCAGACGGAAATTCAAAGCTTCCGATGATTGTTTCTACAATTTCGAACATTCTGAATATCATAGGAAACGCCATTTTTATTTTTGGATTAAATATGAGCGTTGCAGGAGCGGCCTTAAGCACTTTGATTTCGAGAATTTTCTGTGCTGTTGTAATTTTGATTCTGCTAAACCGGACAAAACAGCAGATTGCGATTGATTCTTATCTTGCAAAACCAGATTTCCGCGAAATTTCTCAGATTTTAAGAATCGGAATTCCTTCAGGAATCGAAAACGGAATGTTTCAATTTGGAAAACTTGCAATTCAATCTTCGGTTTCAACTCTTGGAACAGCCGCAATTGCCGCAAATGCGCTCACTTCAGTTCTGGAAAGTTTTTCAAGCCAGGCTCCAATCGGAATAGGAATTGCTCTTATGACGCTCGCAGGACAAGCTTACGGCGCAGGCGACTACAAGCTTGCAGAAAAATACATTAAAAAACTCACTTTTTTCAGTTTTATCGCAGTAGCAATTTCTTCGCTCATTGTAATCGGATTTGTAAAACCTCTCACAGTTCTTTCTGGAATGGATGCGGACGTTGCGCTTTTGACAATTCAGCTTTCTGTTTTTGTGCACGTAATAAAGCCGTTTGCCTGGAGTTTTTCTTTTATTCCTCCGTACGGAATGCGTGCAACCGGAGATGTGCGTTTTCCAATGCTAGTTTCGACAGTCACAATGTGGACTTGCCGGGTCGCTCTCACGATTTTCCTTATCCGCGTACTAAAAACAGGTCCTCTTGGAGTTTGGATTGGCATGAGCAGCGACTGGGTTATCCGTTCCGTAATTTTCTTCTTCAGATTTAAATCTGGAAAATACATTCACAGAACGGCAATATAAATTCAAAAACTTTTGTTTATCTGTAAACTTTGCGGACAGTTTCTACTTTTATCATATTCGTGTGGCCGCTGTTGACACCTACCTGCCCGCCAGTCAAAACCACTGTATCACCGATTTTAAGATTAAGTATTTTTACAGCGCGCTGAATCGCATGAAATAAAAGAACATCGAGAGAATCGTATTCCTCGCACAAAAGCGGAATTACTCCCCAAGAAAGCGCAAGTTTACGGTAAACTTTTTCTGATGTCGTTGAGCCGATAATCTGCACAGGCGCGCGAAAACGGCTCACCATTCTTACTGTCAAACCGCTCACAGAATTTACAACAATGCACTTTGCGCCAACATCAATTGCCATCTGACAGGTTGAATGAGAAATTGCGTCAAGAATATTGCGGTTAACAAATTCCGTATAATTGAAGCGTTTTTTGTAATTTATATGCTGTTCAGTATATTCTGCAACACTGGACATTGTTTTAACTGCCTCGACAGGATATTTTCCTGCGGCAGATTCTCCAGAAAGCATGATTGCAGAAGTTCCGTCATAAACCGCATTTGCAACGTCAGAAATTTCGGCACGAGTCGGACGAATATTGTTAATCATAGATTCGAGCATTTCCGTTGCAATAATAACGCGTTTACCAAGAAGACGGCATTTTTGCTCGATTTCTTTCTGAACGACAGGCACTTCCATAAAAGGAATTTCAACGCCTAAATCTCCGCGGGCAACCATAATCCCGTCAACAACAGAACAAATTTCTTCGATATTTTCAACACCGGCACGATTTTCGATTTTTGCAATAATATCAATTTCTTTTCCGCCGTTGGCGTTTAAAAATTCACGGACGTCCTGGGCATCTTTTTTTGTAGAAACAAACGATGCCGCCACAAAATCAACGTCCTGCTCAATTCCAAACAAAAGGTCGCTCTTGTCCTGTTCGCTCAAAAAAGCGCTGTTTAAAAGTTTTCCAGGAAAATTCATGCTTTTTTTGTCAGAAAGCGCGCCTCCAACCTTAACTTCTGTAATAACATCGTGACCTTTTACGTCAGTAACTTCGCAGATTACAAGTCCGTTGTTTACAAGAACTCTGTCGCCAGGCTTTAAATCATCGGCAAAGCCCTTGTAATTTACAGAAACCTTGTTTTCATCGCCTTCGATTTCGTCGGTTGTAAAAGTAAAAGTCTGGCCTTCTTTTACAACAATTTTATGTTCTTTAAAAGTTCCAATTCTGTATTCTGGTCCTTTTGTATCAAGCATAATCGCCAGAGGAATTTTTAATTCGTTGCGAACTTCTTTTATAAGATTGATTTTTTTTAAATGCTCTTCGTGTGTTCCGTGCGAAAAATTAAGCCGGGCAACATTCATTCCGGCCTTGCACATTTCAATAAGAACTTTTTTAGTTTCGCTCGCAGGTCCAATCGTACAAATAATTTTTGTTTTGCGCATTTTTTCCACCTTTCCAAATTTTGAGCAAGTATACAGAACTTTAAGGATTTTGAAAATAGAAAAAATTTGCAAAGTCGCGCAGTTACGGTTAAAAAGGCAATTTGCAGCCCGGACATTAGCCAAGCCGAAGGCTGTGCGAAGCACCGCGCGTGAGCAAGTGGCGGTTGGCCGGTTTGAGCAAAAAATGTGCTCCATAAATAAAAAATCCCGGCACTTTTTTTACGGCCAGGATTTTTTTGCAAGTTTTTATTTTTTACAGATGGATTGTTTCGACCATGTAGCGGATGCACGTGCCTGTCTTGTTTTCGACCTGCTTTTCGACTACGAACACAAAATTGCGGCCGCTTTTGTCGCTGAAAATCCGGTTGATTGTGTAGCCTGTTACGCCTTTGCGCTTTATGTCAGGATTTCCGACAATGTCGCGGCTGATTACATCGCCGTTTTCGTCCTGTTTTTCTACTGCGATAAAGAAAGAAGACTTGCAGTTTTCTCCTGTGCCTTCGACATTTTTTATGAGTTTAATATGGTAAAAAACGCTGCGCTCTGTGCTCGATCCTTCAAAATCCTTAAAAACGATTTCGCCGGTTGAAGACGGAATTTCGCGTGTAAAAAGGAGATTGTCGGCTTCTGATTTTTTTAAATTGTATTTTTTGAGCACCCAGCTTGCCTTTTTTAGAAGTTCTTCGTAAACTTCGCGGCCTGTTTTTTTTGCAGTCGCTTCCGATGGATTTATGCGGAAAACTTCGCCGTCAATCCAGTCGTTTTTTTCAATATCAACGCAATAAATTTCCGCGTAGCCCTGAAAAGTTTTATCTGTTTTTCCGTATTCTGCAAAAACGTAAGTTTTGCCGTCTTCGGAAAGTCCGAGATCAACAAAAGCCGCAGCATCTCCAGCAAAAGAAAGTGAAACCGTTGCAAAAATTGTGAATAAAATCAAAAGATGCTTTTTCATTTTTTTCTCCCATTCAATGCGCATAAAAAGCTGATTTTTTGTATGCTGTCCATGCCTGCATTTTTTAAGCGCCTGTTATGCTCTATATTTATTTTCGGATTTTAAATGCTCTCTCTTTACTTAATTTTTGTTTGCTTTTAATATTTTTTTATGACTTTAAAGACTCGCAACCGCATGATGCAGATTTTCTTCTATTTTTCGCTTGTCTGCATTGCAAGCGCCCTAATTTTTTTTATTATAGCGCTTGTAAACAAAGCTATTACTCCGCCGCCTAACCTGCGGATTCCAGCATTTATAGAAAAAATCGGATTCTTAAAATACAATTTTATTGCAACGATGATTTCAATTTCGCTGATTGTTTTTTTTGCGCCTGTTACTGTTTTTTATGCGCTTAAACTTTTTGAAAACACTCAGTCAAACGAAATTGTCTTTTTTCTTGCATTTTTGACTGGCTGTCTTTGCGAAGGAGTGCGCTTCTTAACGCCGCTTTTTGGTTTGTGGTCAACTTTTTCTGATCTTCTGTTTTTTTGCGGAAGAATTATTTTTATCGGACGGCTTTTGTGTCCGCTGAGCTTTCTTTTTGCGGCTCTTGCAAGTTCTGCAGAGCAGCGCCAGGATATTGAACGGAATATTACGATTCTTTTTGCAATAACTGTTGTTTTTGCGATTATTGCGCCTATCAATACGGCAAGAATAAGTTCTGCCGGAACCGTCACATGGGGATTTCCAAGACTGTTTTTTTGTTCGCGGCTTGCATTTACTGCATTGAGTTTTATTTCGTTTTGGATTATGGCAGTCAATCAAAATACTGACGAATATAAAAAAGTTGCCTTTTCAATGTTGTTTATTCTTTCTGGATATGGATTTTTGGTAATTTCGGACAACTTCGTCTTTATTATTTTGGGACTTCCGCTTCTTCTTTTGGGAACGTATAGATATTTGAGAGCCTTGCATTCACTTTACATGTGGAGATAAAAAAGTTGAGAAAGCCCGCCGATTGCAACAGGAATCAGAATGTTGTCATAATCTTTTAGCGGCAATCCTTCAATCAAAGTTGCAACGAGGGCAAGAAAAAAGCACAAAATTGAATTATGCAAGACAAAAAAGCTCGAAATAAAAACTGCGGCAAAACAGGTAAGGCTTCCAGCCGCTGTCTTTCCTCCAGTCAAAGGAACTTCGACCCTGCCAAATGTTTTTCCTGCAAGGCTTGCAAGTCCGTCGCCAAATGCAAGAGAAAATATCCCGACTGTAGAAAATGGTTCTTTCCAAAGAATAGAGCACAAAACAATTCCCAAAACCAAGGTTACCGGACCGAGAACAAATTTATTGTCATCACGTTTTCGGGCGGCAGCGACCGTTATTGAACTTATTAGCGGAACACAGACACCGTTTAGCCTTAAAATTTCAGAAACTGAATACAAAACGGCTGCGCAAACAAGGCAAATTATCGCTGGAATTTTATAAAAATGAATAAAAATTGGCACAAATGCAGTACAAATATGAATTGTTTTTCGGAAAACTTCTTTTTTGAGCGAAATAAAGTGCTTTTTTATGTCAATTCCAATTCTAATGCAAAACATTTTTCAAAAATTCCGGATTTTCAACTCTTTTGTTCTTTGCGGCTTTATTCTATTTTAGCACTTTTTCTCCAACCAAAGTGCGCGGAATGTCTGTATAAATTGCAGGTTCAAATTCCGCCATAGAAGCCGAAATATATTTTGAATTTTGCAGGGCAAGGTTGCTTCCGCCAAGCCGAACCATCGTTTCCTGGTTTCTTGTAAGAGCATCCCAGGCTCGAATTGATTCGACAAAACATTCAAAACTTTTTCCGTTCATCTGGCTGTTGCCTGTCTGACGAGCAATTTTATTCAAGACAACTCCAAGGTTGTTGGTTGTTTTTAAAATCATTTCTACAAGCTGCGCATCATCTTCCTTAGCCTGAGGAAAAAGAAGCGCATGATGAGCTTTTTCTTCGTTTAAAAGGCTTAAAAGACGGTTGTAATAACCTTGAGCCGCAAAATTATCTCCGCGGAGAGCAAGCGTGTTTCCGGCTGCGAGCAGAAGGTTTTGATCTGCATCTTTTTTTTCTAAAGCCTTTATAAAAAATGTGAGCGCATTTTCGTAATTCTGCTTGTTATAATTTATAACACCGATTCTGTAATTTACAGTCGGAGTTGAATTTTTATTTAAAACTGAATACTCATAATTTTTTAAGGCCGCATCCATATCGCCAGAAATAAAGTATTCAATATCTCCCATGTCCGCATACAAAATTCCTGTATTTAAATCGCCTTCAAGTCCGTTTTTTTCGTTTTCTCTTTGGAAAAGGTCAATTCCGCGGGTGTACGCTTCCTGAGCTTTTATGTACTGGCTTAAATCCGTGTAAAGCTCGCCCAAAAGACGGCAGGCGTCAATTTCGCTGTAAACGCTTTTTTTTGTGCGGACACTAAGCTTATCAAAACAGTCAAGAGCAACCAAAAGTTTTCTTCTTGCAGATTCAAAATTTGAATTTCGGATAAAGTAGCGCGCAAGATTGTAATGGGCAAGAGGGTTTTTTGAATCTTTTTTTTCTGCAATGTCAAGCATCGCTTTTACATCTTCAATTTTTGCACGTAAATATTCATCTGAACGGCTCAATTTTCCGTAAAGCTTGTCCAGAAGGTAGCCTGAAAGTTCTGTCCAGTCTTTTGCTTCCAAAGATTTTTCGCGCGGATAAAAACGGCTTTTAAGCTCTATGACATTTTTTAATTTGTCAGTGCGGATAAAATAACGGAGCATTCTCGACATATAGAGGTCTGTAGCTCCATAAAGCTGAATCAAATCGGAATAAGTCTGCCTTGCCTGTTCATATTTTGAAAAATCTGTTTCGCCCCATTCAAGAAAAACATCGCCCAAAAGCAAAATTCCATCAGAATCGTTTATGTGCCAGTCTAAAATTTCGCGGCGGACAATTTCTTCAGAACGCTCATAGTTTGCGCGGTCATAAAGCTCCATTTTCGCCCAGTCGAGCCCAGCATTTTTGTCGTGCTTAAAAACTCCAAGAATATTTTTGTACATTTGAGCCGCACGTTCAAACTGCTTGTGCTCACGGTAACCTTCGGCATATTTAAAAAACCATTTTTTTACAGGTTTGTACTGAACCGCATCAACAAATTTAGATTCTGACTGAGGATATTCGTTGTTCTGAAGAAGGGCATATCCCTGCTTGTAAATAATATTTGCCATTATAGGCTTATAAACGAACAAAACGCCAGCCCGGAAAAGCAGAGAAACCACAAAAGCAATTACAATTCCTGCAATCGTTCCTGGAATGATTCTATTTTTTAACTGAAACTGAAAAGACTGCTTGTACGCTTCGTACTGGGCAAAAGAACGCCTCTCGTAATCTCTCGGAACGTCAATTGAAATGTCGAGCATTTTTTCCAATTGGGAAGCAATCTGTCTTGCAGGCGCCTTGTTGAGAATTTTTTGAATGATTTCAAAAACAGCGTCGTCGGTAAATTCGTTCTTTACGACTAAATCTTCAATCGCAAGCCGAAGATTGAGCGGATATCCAGAAAGATTTTTTCTAAAAGTTTCATATTCTTCTTCGGTGAGAGTATTTTTTGGTCTTCCGCTCTTTGCCTGAGAAAAATCGACAACATCAACTTTTGGCCGTCCACGCTTGTCAAATGCGGCAGTCTGAGTGTCCGAAAATCCAGGAATTTTAAAATCATCGTCAAGAAGAAAGTCATCGTCCGGTAAATTTTTACCGATTCCAGGCAATGAGGTTTCCGGAAATTCATCTCCACTAGAAAAAGAAGCATTTCCTGTTCCAAAATCAATATTTCCGTCACTTCCAAGCTCTTCGATTGAACTCGAAAAATCTTCCGCAGGAACATCAACCGAAGCGTCAACAGGACTAGAAAGCCCTTTTAAAATTTCGGCGGCCGCAGTGTCATTTTCTTCTTCCGTTGTCTTAGAGCCAGAACCTTCCGAAGAGACAGGATTTTCTGAACCTGCAGAGCCTTCCGAGAAATCAGAATTTTTCGGACTTTCCATAGAAAATGAATCAAAATCCGGAAGATTAAAGTCGTTCAGACGGGTGTCCGGACTAAAATTTGAATCGCTGTTCAAATTTTCATCAAACTTTTCATC
>DLLE01000025.1:50209-54753 GCA_002477955.1 Treponema sp. UBA7570
CCGAAGAATTTGCAGCGTTTTCAGGGTTTTCAGCATCTTCAATGTCTGGCAAAGGAGAAAAACCGTCTTTTTCGACAATATCTTCCGGAAGATCGGCATTTAGGTCGATAGCTTCGCCGTTAAAAGCAAAATCGTCATCGTTTTTTGAAGCCGTATTCTCAGTTCCAAAATCCATATCGTCCGGCAAATCCGGCATTTGAATGCCTTCAAAATTGTCAGATTTTTTTTCAGGCTCAGAAAGATTTTCGCCAGAAAGCCCATCAAACGGCACATTTTCCTGCTCAGCCTCAGTTTGAGCACTTTCTTCAGGAGCGGATTTTAAAAGCGCCTCCAAATCAAGATCTTCCAGAGGAATTTCTTCCGGCTCTTTTTTTTCAGGTTCTTTCTTTTCAGGCTCATCAAGAAATTCGCTTAAATCAGGCTCATCGCCAGAGTGCGAAGCATTGGAATCTAAAAGCGAATCCAAATCTGGAACAGCATCATTTTCTTGTGTCTGAGAACTTAAATCTTGCTCATTTTTTTCTTCGCCAGAATCAACAGCAGATACGGAATTTTCAGGAGAATCATCCGTTTTTTCAGGAAGTCCAAGAACAAAATCTTCAGAATCGTCTTCTTCAGAAATTCCTTCCGGGAAAGGAACAACGGCAGGTTTTTCACCGCGCTGGGCACGAATTTTAACTTCGTCACCAACATTCTGCATATCACTGGCAAATTTCTTTAGCTGATTTAATCCCGGCATTTCGTTTTTTTACTCCAGACAAAAATTGGCAGGTTTCTCTAAAAAATTCTAGAGCCCTGATTACAATTCAAGATTCAATTCTACACTCATTTTCGGAAAATCAGAACCCTTGCTTTAATAATTTGGGCGGCTTTTTTGCTCCGCAAAAAAAACGGGCTATCCGGGGTTCCGCGCTAACCGCGCTGCATTGGCGTTTGCAGGCAACCGCCAACGGTTTCCGCCCCTTCTATCCCTGCCACAAAACTTAATTTTAAAAATCTAAACTCCGTTCAAAAAATACCGAAAATTCCAGTATGAAAAAGTTTGCTGTTTTTACATTTTTTGCATTTTTTGTTTTAATTAGCGTTTCTGCAAAAAAAGATGAGCCAAAAAAAGACACTTACGATTACGACAATCTTGTAACTTCTGTAAGAGGAGTAACTTCACCTTTGATAAGCGATGAATACATTCTCTTTACAGCAGAAAAAAACGCCCGTAACGTAGGAATTGCCTTCGATTTTGAAAATTTCAGCAAAATTCACGCATTTTCGCTGCGCAAGCTTTTCGACTACGAAGGAGAACAGACAAACTCATGGTATTTTTACGTTCTGAAAATTCCTCCAAAAACACAAAAAATTTCCTACAAACTTGTAATCGACGGCCTTTGGACAGTTGATCCGACAAATCCAAACACCCAATACGACTCAGAAAACGGAATAGAATTTTCGTGCATAGAAATTCCGCAGACAAAAAAAAATATAACCGAAAAAATGCCCGACGGATTTACAAAATTTACCTGCAGCTTTGAACCAGGCAAAAAAATCAGGCTGGCAGGCACATTTACAAATTGGGACAGCTGGATTTACGAAATGACAGAAACTGCCCCAGGAAAATACGAAATTTACCTGCCGTTGCCGCCCGGAACATACTATTACGCCTATTTTACCGGCCTAAAACAGTTTATCGACACAACAAACCCGTCAAAAGCCTACACCGCCGAAGGCAAAACAGTATCTTCGATTGTAGTCAAATAGCCTGAATTTCGAGTTTTATAATTTAATGTCATTATCGGGCTTGACCCGATAATCTATTGAAAATTTCCAACAGATTCCTGACCGAGTTTACTGCGTAAACATCGCAGTGTCGTAGCACGGGAATGACACTTAAATTACTGTTCTTATCAAAACTCGAAATTCAGGCTAAATAAAAAAAGACTATTGTTTTTTTACAAGTCAATTTGCGGCTTAGGGATTGGAATGGTGAGCCCGTTTTGAAAAAAAACGGGCGAAAACAAACGCTTGCGTTTGGTCGGAGGCGTATGCCGTAGCCATGGAAAGCCCGACGGCGCATTGCGCCGGAAGCTCCTTTTTATAAATGTTTTTATGATTTTTATTTTTCAATGCGCCAAACTATAATTTATTTTCAAAATCTTCCATATTTTCAACACCTAAAAAAAGTGATAAATTTCTTCTATTCAAAAAATCAAAAAAAAGGAAAAGATAAATTTCCAGGTCTGAAAAAAAATGGATACAAACATCTCAAGAACACTGATAAGAAAAGCGACACAAAAAGACACTGCGGCAGTCCAAAGAATTTACGATAATATTCACACAGAAGAGGAAAGCGGACGCGCGGAAATCGGCTGGATAAGAGGAATCTACCCTGACGCACGTACAATCAAAGATGCTCTTGCAAGGAACGACCTTTTTGTCGTGGAAATTGACGGAAAAACTGCCGGAACAGTCATATTCAACCAGATACAGGTAGACTCATACAAAGGCGCTCCGTGGCAATATGATGCGCCGGACAGCGAAGTTATGGTCATGCATACACTTGTCATAGACCCGGCAGAAAAAGGCAGAGGACTTGGAAAAGCGGTTGCAAAATTCTACGAGCAATATGCTCTTGAAAACGGATGCCGCTATCTAAGGATAGACACAAACGAAAAAAACTCCGCCGCCCGCTCATTCTATAAAAAACTCGGCTATAAAGAAATCGGAATCAGAGGCTGCACTTTCAACGGAATAAAAGGCGTAAACCTTGTGCTGCTTGAAAAGAAAATATAAAATCCGTGGCGATATGCGTACATAAGCGCTGTGCAAAACAAATTTTCTCTTCTATTTTCAACACTTTAAAAAAGTGATAAACTTTCTTCTATTCAAAAATCAGAAAGACAAAACGCAACCTTGAAAAGGTTTCTTTTTTTCTTTCAAACTTTTTTTCTTCCAAAATCACAAATCTGCGTTCAAATTTTGCGGATAAAACGAGGTCAGAAAATGTATCCATTTCAGAACATCGAGCCAAAATGGCAAAAATACTGGGACGAGCACAAGACGTTCAAGGCTGTTGAGGACGAGTCTTTTCCAAAAGAGAAGCGCCGCTACGTTCTCGATATGTTCCCTTACCCGAGCGGAGCGGGACTTCACGTAGGACACCCGGAAGGCTACACAGCCACAGACATTTACTCGCGCTTTTTGCGCATGAACGGCTACAACGTTCTTCATCCGATGGGATACGACGCATTCGGCTTGCCTGCTGAAAACTACGCGATAAAAACTGGAACTCATCCTGCGGAAACAACTTTCAAGAACATCGCGCACTTTACCGAGCAGATTAAGGCTCTCGGATTCAGCTACGACTGGGACCGCGAAATCAAGACCTGCACTCCTGACTATTACAAATGGACTCAGTGGATTTTCCTCCAGCTCTACAAAAAAGGTCTGGCTTACGAGGCTCAGACTCCAATCAACTGGTGCCCTTCGTGCCTTACAGGGCTTGCAAACGAGGAAGTAAAAGAAGGACACTGCGACCGCTGCGGCGCGCAAGTTACGCACAAAGTTATCCGCCAGTGGATTCTTAAAATCACAGCCTATGCAGACCGTCTCTTAAAAGACTTGGACGAGCTTGACTGGCCTGAAAGCGTAAAGGCAATGCAGCGCAACTGGATTGGACGCTCGGAAGGCGCGGAAGTTGACTTTGCCGTTGCAGACAAGGACGGAAAAGCGACTGAGCAGAAGCTCACAGTCTACACGACAAGATGCGACACGCTTTTTGGCGCGACTTACATGGTTGTCTCGCCTGAGCATCCTTTGATTGAAAAACTCACAACGGCAGAACAGAAAGAAGCAGTTGAAAAATACCGCGATGAGGCAGCGAAGAAATCAGACCTTGAGCGAACCGACCTTGCAAAAACAAAGACTGGCGTTTTCTCAGGAAGCTACGCGATAAATCCTGTTAACGGAAAGCTCATTCCAATCTGGGTTGCGGACTATGTTCTGATTTCTTACGGAACAGGCGCAATCATGGCAGTTCCGGCGCACGACACACGCGACTGGGATTTTGCAAAGAAATTCGGTCTTCCAATCATCGAAGTCTTGAAGTCAGAAGTTGACGTTCAAAAAGAGGCTTGGACTCAGGACGGAATCCACGTTAATTCAGAATTCTTGAACGGCCTTAACAAAAAAGACGCGATTGCAAAAATGCTCGAGTTCCTGGAAGAAAAGAAAATCGGAAAAAAAGCCGTGAACTACAAGCTCCGCGACTGGGTTTTCAGCCGGCAGAGATACTGGGGCGAGCCGATTCCGCTTGTTCACTGTCCAAAATGCGGAACTGTTCCGGTTCCGGAAAGCGAGCTTCCGCTGGAGCTTCCAAACGTAAAGACTTACCAGCCGACAGGCACAGGCGAGTCTCCACTCGCAGGAATTGAGTCTTGGGTAAACTGCAAATGTCCTAAATGCGGAGCAGACGCAAAGCGCGAGACGAACACAATGCCTCAGTGGGCGGGAAGCTGCTGGTATTACCTTCGCTATCTCGACCCGAAAGACAA
>DLLE01000065.1:0-6323 GCA_002477955.1 Treponema sp. UBA7570
GCTCCAAAAATTTTGAATTCTGATACACTTTTGTAAATTTAATTTTTTTTGTATTATTAGCGTAAATTTTTGATTTTTGTCAGGTGAATTATGTTTCCAAGAGTGTTTTTAAATCCTTCCGAAGAGATTGAAGTTGCCCAGGGATTTCCGTGGGTTTTTGATAATGAAATCAGCCATGTAAAATTTGAAGAGAAAAGCGGTGTTAAGCAGGCTTTGCTTGGCGATTGTTCTGTAAAAGACGGCGAAGTTGTTGAAGTTTTTGCAAATGCGGGCGGTTTTTTGGGAACTGGTGTTATAAACCGCACTTCAAAAATTTCTGTCCGCATAATCGGAAGAGAACATGCCGACCAGATTATGAAAGACAGCCGCGCTTATTATGCAAAAAAAATTCAGGACGCTTACGATCTTAGAAAGCTTTATTACGACAGAAAAGACAGCTATCGTCTTGTCTATGCAGAAGCAGACTTGATTCCTGGCCTGATTGTTGAGCGCTACTGCGATGTAAAGAAAAATATTTATCTTGTTGTTCAGTTTTTGTCTTTGAGCGCAGAAGTTTTTAGAAAAGAAATTCTCGAAGCATTGAAGTCAATTATACGGCCTTATGGAATTTTTGAGAGGGATGACGCTGCTGTCCGCGAAAAAGAAGGTCTTGAAGAAAAATCCTGCTGGATTGGCGAAGCCCGCGACGAAAAGATTATGATTCGCGAAAACGATGTTCTTTTGGAAGTCGATATTGCGCATGGCCAGAAAACCGGATATTTTCTTGACCAGAAATTTAACCGCAAACAGGTTGCAAAACTTGCTTCTGGAAAAAAAGTTCTCGATGCTTGCAGCCACACAGGCGCTTTTGGTCTGAACTGTTTTAAGGGAGATGCAAAAGATGTTACCTGCGTTGATTTGAGCCCGGAAGCCGTTGCAATGATTGAAAAAAATATTGAGCTCAACGGCGCCGGAAAAAAAGTAAAGGCAGTTTGCGCGGATATTTTTGACAAATTAAAAGAATACGAATCAAAAGGCGAAAAATTTGATTTGATTATCCTCGATCCTCCTGCGTTTACAAAAAGTGCGAAAAATATTCAAAAAGCGTACGGCGGATACAAAGAAATAAATCTTCGGGCAATGCGCCTTTTGACAGAAAACGGAATCCTCGTAACCTGTTCATGCTCTTACTTTTTTGATTCGGAGCATTTTTACGGAATGATTATGAAGGCGGCCGAAGATTCAAAAAAACGCGTTCAAATTTTGGCAAAGTACGGGGCTGGACCTGATCATCCAGTCCTTGCAGGTTATCCTAAGTCTGAATATTTAAAATGCGCTGTTTGCCGCATGCTTTAGTTTTTCAGGAAACAAAAAATGAACTATAACTGTATTTTTGTAATCGGACCTACAGCTGTCGGAAAAACTGAAATTGGTGTCCGTCTTGCGGCAAGTCTTGGCGGCGAAGTTTTAAGCGCGGACAGCCGACAAGTTTACCGCGGACTCGACATTGGAAGTGGAAAGGATTTGCGCGATTTTAAGATGAATAAAAATCTCGCGCTTTCCCTCAATCCTGCGTTAAAGGACAAAATTACTGACGGTTTTTACAATGTTCCGTATCATATAATCGATGTTACGGATTTAAGTCACGAATACAGCCTGTTTGATTTTACGGCAGATTTTTACAATTCGTTTGCAGACTGCCAGAAACGTGGAGCTTTGCCGGTTGTTGTCGGCGGAACCGGAATGTATCTTGATTCAATACTCAGAAATTACGATATGATTCCGTTTGAAGAAGATAAGGCTGAAAGACGGAACCTTGAATCTCTTTCTTATGAAGAATTAAAGTCGATTTTAATATCAGAAAAAGAAAAGCTTCATAATACGAGTGAATTCGGCGACAGTGGGCGCATAATAAATGCAATTCTCTTAAACCGTTTTACAAAATCTGAAGAATATAAGACTCTGCGAAAAAAGGTTCTTTCGGCTCGTCCAAAGGTTAATCCTCTTGTGCTTGGCACAACCTTGCCGCGTCCTTTAGTCCGTGAGAGAATTGCAAAACGCCTGCACGACCGTCTTGAAGAGGGGTTAGTCGAAGAAGTTCAAAATCTGCACGAAAATGGAGCGTCCTGGCAGAGGCTTGAAAGTCTTGGTCTTGAATATCGTTTTGTGAGTGAATATCTTCAGCAGAAAATCGAAAGCAAAGAAAAACTTTTTGAGCTTTTAAACCTTGCAATCGGACAGTTTGCAAAAAGACAGGAAACCTGGTTTAAGGGAATGGAAAAGAAAGGCGTAAAAATAAACTGGCTGCCTCAAGAAATGCCTATTGATGTTCGTTTCGAGGCAGCTTTGGAGCTAGTTAGGCAACGGCTTCAGCAGGAGACTTGATTTTAGTAAGATAGCCGGTGCGGATACAAGAGTCGAACAAAGCCTTGCTAATAAAATCTGTTGTAACGTCATCATATCCGTCTTCATCGCGAACAATGCGAACAATGTAGCCGTCGTCCATTTCGCGCACAACAGTCATGTAGTCAGTTTTTTTACCAATGCTTTTAAGAGTGTATGTTCCCATTTTGAATTCCTCCCGCGTTTTTAACGCAAAAAAATGTTACGTACATAATTATTTTCGGTATAATAAAAAAAACATTAACAAAAAGTTTAAATATTCTGGCGCTTTCGTTTGCAGCCAGAAGTTTGCATGAGCTCTGCCGAGAAAATGAGGTTTTTAGTTGGTTTTTGACGCGCACTTGCATTTAGTTCATTCTTCTCTTCCTGATTTTTCTAAAACTGGAAAATCTGTCGATTTTTATGCCGGCGTTGCCTGCGCTCTTTCTGAGGATGAATTTATAAAACAGGAAAAAATCATTGATTCAATTCCTCAGAACTCCGGAATCAAGTTTTTTAAGTCGTTCGGAATTCACCCTCAAAACCCGGATTTTTCGTATTCAGAATACTTGATTCAGCTTCTCGAAAATAAAAAAATTGATGCGGTCGGGGAGTGCGGCTTTGATTTTTTTACGCAGGAATTTCGCACTATGTCTCGAAAACAGGAAAAAGTCTGGAATTTTCAGCTCGAGGCCGCAATAAAATACGGAAAGCCTCTTGTAATTCACGGAAGAAAGTGCACAGATCGTTTTTTTAAGGACATAAAACTTTTAAAAAAGGTCAAAGGCGTGATCTTTCATTCGTGGGCAGGAACTTTGACAGAAGCAAATTCGCTTTTAAAGAAGGGCGTAAATGCTTATTTTTCGTTTGGGAAGCCTATTTTAAATGGCAAGAAAAGTGCGATTGAATGCGTAAAATTTCTGGAAGAAAGCAGGATTGTCTTTGAAACCGATGCTCCGTATCAGACTTTAAAGGGCGAAGAAAAAACACTTCCCGAAGATATTTTAAAGGTTTATGAGCAGGCAGAAAAACTCCGTGGAAAAAAAATACAGCCTGATATAATGTCACTTTTCAAAAATTAGACTAATCTTTATAATTTTAGAGCGAATGTCGTGTTTTTTGCAGTTTAAAAAATGGACTTCGTTTTTATTAAAAATTTACTTTTATAGAAATAAATAAAACTTTGAGGAAGAAATAAAATGAAAATTGCGCTTGTCGGATATGGAAAAATGGGGCACATGATTGAAAAATGTGCAAAAGATGCAGGCCACGATGTTGTTGCAACGATCGACGTAATGGCAAAAGACGCTGCAAATATAGTGCCGCAAGGAGACGGAAAAGCCGTTGCCGATGCTGTAAAAAATAGCGGAGCTGAAGGTGTAATCGAATTTTCTCATCCGACTGCCGTTCTCGGAAACCTGAATGCTTTGATTCCTCTTGGACTTCCAGTAGTTGTTGGTACGACCGGCTGGGCAAAAAGCGAAGGCGAAATTGCAGAGCTCTGTAAAAAAACTTGTGGAACAGCAATGCGTTCTTCAAATTTTTCAATCGGCGTAAATATGTTTTATAAAATTGTAGAAGAAGCGGCAAAAATTATGGCAGAATACTCTGATTATGACGTTGCCGTTTGGGAAGCCCACCACAATCAGAAAGCCGACAGTCCTTCAGGGACCGCGCTCGAAGTTGCCCGCCGTATAATGCTCGGAAATAAATCGAAAACTCAGATGGTTTTTGATGCTTTCCACGAAAAGCCAAAGGCGAATGAGCTTCACGTAAGTTCAACCCGCGTTGGTTTTGTTCCTGGAACTCATACAGTTTTCTTTGATTCTCCAGCGGACGAAATCGAACTTACACACAGGGCTAGAAGCCGCGAAGGTTTTGCAAAAGGAGCGGTTGTTGCCCTTGAAAAACTTGCCGCAAAACTTGCATCCGGCGAGCTTGAAAAAGGCAGGCTTTACGGAATGAGTGATTTGTTCTAGTTTATTGGAAGAAAAAGAGATTGAAAGAGGAAAAGAAAACTTTTTAAGGTGTCTTTTCCTCTTTTTTTATTCATTTTGCAGTGTAAAAAAATCGTTAAACAAGTCTGGAATCATTGAATAAAGATTTTCAATAATTTATACTTTTACTAATATTCAATCATTTTAAATAAAAATATTTCATTTATGGAGGAAATATGACAATCCAAGAAATGCTGGGACAGAGCGCAATTCTTACTGTCCTGGGTATGTGTGTCGTTTTTGCCTTCCTCATCATCTTGATTGGCTTTATGAACTTGCTAAGAGTAGTTATTCATGCGGCCAAACTTGACAAAGAGGCGCCAAAAGCCGAAAGTGCAGCTCCTGCGGCCGCACAGGTTGACCAGAAAGCAGTTGTTGCGGCTATTGCAACAGCACTGCGCAATAAAAACTAATTTTAGAGGTATTTGACAAAATGGCAAAGAAAATTGGAATTTCTGAACTTGTTTTGCGTGATGCTACACAGTCTCTTCACGCGACACGTATGACGACAGCTGATATGCTGCCAATCGCTCCAAAAATCGACAAAATCGGATATTGGGCTGCTGAGGCTTGGGGCGGAGCTACTTACGATTCTTGTATCCGCTTCTTGAACGAAGATCCGTGGGAGCGCCTTAGAAAGCTTCACGCTGCAATGCCAAACACAAAAATCATGATGCTCTTGCGCGGACAGAACCTTCTTGGCTACCGCCACTACGCTGATGATGTTGTTGACAAATTCGTTGAGACTGCTGCAAACAACGGAGTTGATGTTTTCCGTATTTTTGATGCCTGCAACGACCCTCGCAACCTTGAGCGCGCTACAAAAGCCGCAAAAAAGACTGGAAAGCACGTTCAGATGGCGATTTCTTACGCTACAACTCCATATCACACAAAAGAAATCTACGCTGACCTTGCAAAGACATACGCTGACTTCGGCGCGGATTCTATCTGTATCAAAGATATGTCTGGTCTCTTGAAGCCATATGAGGCTTATGACCTTGTAAAAGCAATCAAGTCAAAGGTTGACCTTCCAGTTGAGATTCACTCTCATGCCACAACTGGTCTTTCAGTTGCTACCCTCTTGAAGGCTGCTGAGGCTGGAGCTGACGTTCTTGACACTGCGATTTCTTCAATGGCAATGGGAACTTCTCATTCTCCGACAGAAACTGTTGTTGAAATGCTCAAAGGAACTGAGTACGACACAGGCCTTGATATTTCTGCTTTGCTTGAAATTGCTGCTTACTTCCGCGAAATCCGCAAGCACTATGCTTCTCTTGAATCTAAATTCTTGGGTGCAGACACTCGAATCCTTAAATCTCAGGTTCCGGGCGGAATGCTTTCTAACCTCGAGAATCAGCTTAAACAGCAGGGCGCATCTGACAAAATCGACGATGTATTGAAAGAAATTCCTCTCGTTCAGAAAGATGTAGGATATGTTCCTCTTGTAACTCCAACTTCTCAGATTGTCGGAACTCAGGCTGTATTCAACGTTCTCTTCGGACGCTACAACAACCTTACTCAGGAATTCAGAGACCTTCTCGTTGGAAAATACGGAAAAGTTCCAGCTGCTCCAAACGCTGACCTCGTTAAGAAAGCTCTTGAGCTTAACAAAATGGACAAAGTTATTGACTGCCGTCCAGCTGACCTCATTGCTCCTGAGTGGGACAAAATGGTTGAAGAAGCGAAGAAAAACGGCGGAAACGGCTCTGTTGAGGATACTCTTACTTACGCTATGTTCCCGAAAGTTGCCGCTAAATTCTTTGAGACCCGCGCAAACGGTCCTGTTGACGCAGAAAAGACATTCGGTCTTAAAGAGACTCCAAAAGCTGAAGCTAAGTCTGCAAACGGCTCTTACACTGTAACTGTAAACGGACAGAGCTATCAGGTTACTGCTAACGGCGACAATGTTACTGTTGACGGAACTCCTTACAATGTAACATTCGGAGCTGCAAGCGCGTCTGCTCC
>DLLE01000065.1:6475-6931 GCA_002477955.1 Treponema sp. UBA7570
GTTGAGTCAATGAAGATGGAGCTTGAAGTAAAATCTCCTGCTGACGGCACAATCACATACACAGTTCCAACAGGAACTCAGATTGCAAACGGCCAGGTTATCGCGACAATTGGCGGAGTTGTAAAAGCTGCTCCTGCGCCTTCCGCAAATCCGGCTCCGGCTGCCGCTCCTGCAGCAGCTGCTTCTGCTGGCGGAAAAGCTGTAAAAGCTCCAGTTGCTGGAACTTTGCTCAAATACGCTGTTGCTGAAGGCGCAAGCGTTCAGGCTGACACAACTGTAATCATCATTGAGTCAATGAAAATGGAGCTTGAAATCAAAGCTGGCGCGGCTGGCAAAGTTCACTTCACAGTTCCTGCAGGAACTCAGGTTTCTAACGGACAGACTGTTGCTGAAATTCAGTAAGAATTAATCGTTGTTGCAAGAATTATCTCGTAAGATACATTTCTTGCAATGACG
>DLLE01000053.1:0-17262 GCA_002477955.1 Treponema sp. UBA7570
CCGCCGTATTTTTGAGCATCATCTGTCTGAACCAAACTTTCCGCACTCTGTTTTGTTCCTTTTTTGTCTGCAAGATTCAGTTTTTCAGAAGTTCTAGCAAGTTCAATTACATCTCCGTTGACAGGCAAAGCAACTTCTTTTGAATTTTCAAGGCTGTAAGTATAGCCAAGCTCACCGTTTCCTCCGACAAATTCTGGCAAAACAAGCAGATCTTTCTTTACTTTGAAAATTCTTCCATTTAAAACAACGTTCGCCTGAGCATCGCCTTTGTTGCTTGAAGAGCCACTGTTCACCTTTAATGTTGAATAAAATACAAATTCGCCAAACTGAGTTCCGCTCGTAACGGTTTTGTCATCTGACAAATCATTGAGAATCGAAGTTTTTTCGTTATAAAAGTCAAATTTTCCGTTTCCATTCAGGTCGGTTGCAAGCATTACACGCGAAATTCTCGGACGATTGTTCTGAATGCTCGTCTTTACATAGCCGTAATTTGAATTTCCTGCCTGATCAAATGCAACAACGTGAATTTCTGCCGGACCGTCGGGAATATTGTCCGAATAAACACTTGCAGTCCATTTATATTTTGAACCGCTGCGTTTTACCATTTCGACAAGCCCATCACCATCATCGTTTGAAACTCCAGTTTCGGAAGTAGAATCAAAACCTTCCATCACTTCGTGATCAATCAAAAGCGCGTAGATGAATTCAGCCTCTGTTTTTCCAGCCGAAAGTTCGTCTTCAATAATTGCAGAATCGCCTTCGATTTCTGAAATTCTGTGATAAGTTCCATTTATCTTAACAAGTCCAAATTTTGAAATTTCGGGATTCCAGTTTTTGCCGTTAATGTTAAAGTCGCTTCCAAGTCCATCAAAAGTGATTTTTGACTTTCCGTCATTTGGTTCCAAGTTTTCAACAGTCGCTTTTTTATAAAGCGCAGGAAGATTTTCTGAGTTGATGTAAACTTTTCCGTCTGATTTTACATCAGCAACTTCGGTTTTATTATTCTGAGTTTCTGTCGTTGCAAAAAGCGGATTGAAAATTCTTTCCGTTGTGTCGAATTCTGCATTTGCCGGCTTTTTAAAATAAACCGCGACAAAATCAAGCGAGCTTCCACTTTCTTCAAGCTCGTCGCCAAAAGTATACGAGCCGTCAGAATTTTCAATTACGTTTACAAGGCCGACATTTTCACCACGGCTTGTAAGCCGCAAGTTTTCAGGATTTTCGGCAGCAAGTTTTTTATTGTCCGTGGCGTAAAGGGCAGGCGCGGTGTTGTCAATCTTAAATGCATAATTCGTCTCAACTCCAGAATGTTGTCCGTCGTTCAAGGAAAGTGTTGCATAAACATTTCCTTCTTCTTTTACATCGATTGGAATCAAAACCGTATATTCTGCCGTTTTTGCACCAAAAGTAATTGTTCCGTTTGAGCGTGCAGCTTCGCTTTCAGAACTGTCAAATTCTTTCATTGCTGAAATATAACCATTTCCGCTTTGCATGCTCAAACCAACATCAATTACGCTCGAGTCATCGGTTACAACAGTTTTTAAATACCAGAATTTTGCCTTTTTGCCGCTAAAGCACATTCCAGCAGAATATGATTTTTCCCAGACAGGAACTTCGTCAGCGCCCTCTGGCTTCGAATCAAATCCCACAATATATGCTTTTCCAACTTCTGGAACTCCAGAATCAACATAAATTCTAATTTGACAAATTTCTGCAGAAACTGCGTCCGGATAAGCAAATGAACTTGAAGTGCCGTTTTCGTCATAAGATTCGACAGTAAAGCGAAGAGCCTTAATTACGGCATTCTCAATTTTTATTTTTGAAACGTCAATTCCTGCTTTCCAGTTTCTTGTGCCTTCTGCAATAATTTGAGCTGGATTTTCCGAAATATTGCCTTTTACGACAATTCCAGTTCCAGACAAATCATCAATCGGCTGCCAATCCGTAGAATCCGTAATTTCGCCGTCAACCGCGTATTCAACTTTTGTAATTTTTACAGAAGAAATTTTTTCGTCATCATCGGCGCTTCCCTGCAAAATCACACTGCTTCCAGTTTTTGCAAAATCTTCGTGCGATGTAACTTCCACCGTCGGAATTCCGCCACGAACATTTACAGGAACTTTTTCTTTTACGACTTCAGCATTTCCGATTGCATCTTCAACATAAAAATAAACCGGAACATTTACTTTGTTTTTGTCACCAGAAACTTCTTCAGCGTAGTTTAGACTTCCGTCAGCATTTTTAGCAGTCGCATAATAAATTAAACTTTCCAAATTTTCTGTTTTTTCAAACGAAGATGAATTGAATTCAATTTTCCACTGAGGTTCTTTTAACGGCTCTGAATAGTCATTGATTGTTTCGCCAGTGCTAGTTTTTAAAGGAATCCAGCCTTCAGAATTTTTGGTTACTCCAGTCTTTGCCTGTTCTTTTGTCGGAATCAAGTAATTGAATATCGAAATTCCGCTCGGATCGCTGCCATTGCCGGTAATTGCGCATTTTCCAGTTATATTTTCAATTGAATTTTCATCTATTAAAACAGTTGGCGCAGCATTATCTATCGTGGCATTAAAATCTTTTGAACTTGTTCTTCCGGACTTATCAGTTGCCGTAACCGTAACTGTAGTTTTGCCTTCAACATTAAAATTTCTTGAATCAAGCGCGCTTACTGTGTAAGACAATTTTCCGTCAGAAGATAAATCTCCGGTCCGTTCAAGTTTTCCTGCCAAATCCAAAACTTTATTGCCAAGGCTCAATTTTACGTCGTCAAAAGCAGAATCGTTCATCGAGACGTTTTCTTCAATTTCAAATTGAACAAAAAGATAAGGACTGTTATTTCCAAGATTTATGCCAAAATTGTACGGGTCTTTCCAAACAGATTCTTCCGTAGGAAGTTCAGTTCCAGACGAAACCGCACATTTTATGTTCTTTAAAGACGGAGCGGTTTTATCGAGAGAAATTCTTACAGGATTTTGGTTATCCGATTTTTCACTCGAATCAAACTGAATGAACGGTCTTTCCAATTTGTTGTCATTTTTTGTATAAAATACACCGCCCTCAAGATCCTTTGCGTAGAAATAAATATCGTAATTTCCTTCGTCCGAAAGCTCAAAACTCCAGGTTTTATCCGAAGAAAGTTCAAGCTTTTTCCAACCGCTGCTTTGTTCAGGAGTTTTTTCTAAATCCGCAGAATCTGTTGAATAATACAAACCGTCAATTCCATCATCGTCGCCTACACTTCCAGATATTTTGCTGTTGCTTACAATCTGGCCAGAAGCTTCCAAAGAAATAATTTTGATTGCCGGACGGTCACTATTTTGGTCAATTTCAAGCTCGATAGGTTCTGAATAGCCAACGTTTCCGACTTTATCGACAGCTTCCGCCTTAAAGAAATATTTTCCGTCAGAAAGTCGTGCCGTATTGAATTCTGCGCTCCAGTTAGAAGCTCCATTTATTTCAAGTTTTAAATCATTCCAGTCTTCAATTGCAGAATTTTTTTCAGTTGAATAGAAAATTTTGGTCACTTTATCAAATCTGCCGTCGCCAAAATCATCTTTGTCGTCTGCGCTTCCTTTTAACGCAATCGTTTTGTTTACTTGAATTCCTTCAGCCTCTGAATCAGCATCTTTTGGAGAAATAAATGTTACCGTCGGAGATTTTTTGTCGATTACCAGGTCAAAAAGTTTTATTTCTGGTGAATTTCCTGCATTATCGAAAATTTTTGCATAAACTGTTTTATTTCCGGCAGATAATTCTGCGCTCAAAACCGTAAATTCAAATTTTTTTCCGTTAATTTCTTCAGACTCGCTCAAAACTGCATCTTTTTCAAATTTTCCATTGTCAAGAGAAACCTGAACTTTTGAAATTCCGCTCAACTCGTCAAAAACTGAACCTTTTATTACAACGTCGTTTTTGCCGTTGCTAAGTTTTTTGTCCGCATCTTCAATTATGCCGTCTACAGACAGAGAATTTTCCTTTAATTCTGGATTTTTTGAGTCCACTTTTACAATCCATTCTGCTGTCTGCTCATTTCCGGCTTTGTCACTTGCATAAAGTTTTAAGTGATTTTCTGTGCTGTTTTCAAAATCAGATACAGTTATATTGAAGAATTTGTAATTTTCTTTTTCTGAACCGTTAAGGCTCGTTCCCTGAGAGAGAATCGTTCCGTCTTTGTTTTTAAGTTCGTAACGAATACTTTTTATTCCGCTGGTTGATTCTTCAAAGCAACCGTCAAGCATTAACGAAGTAGAATTGAACCAAATTTCTGCAAAATCGTGCGCATTCATTTTTACCTGGGCGCCGCTTTTTCCAAACAGAGAGTATTTTTGATTTCCGTCAATCTCGTATTCAGCCTTGAATTCCGGTTTTGTAACATCGAAAATGTATTTTACTTCTGCCTCAGAACTAAGTCCGTAAACATTTGTCGCCGTAAAAATTCTTGTCGTTTCTCCAGAATCATTTGCCGGAGCAGGAATTGTAATTTTTAAGTCCTGCTTTTCATTATTTTTTTCAATTGCAACATTTCCGGAAATTGTCTCTCCTTCTCTCCAATCAAGAGAAGCAATCTGGTTTTCGTCTTTTACGGTCGCAGTTACAATTATGTCCTTATTTGAATAAAGAAATTTATTTTTCTGTTCATTTGAGTCCGCATCCGTAACAAGAGAAATGCTTGGGGCAAAATTCTTTATTTCTATGTCGTCTGACGATTTTGTATTTCCCGCTTTATCCGTTACTTCGATTCTAAAGCGGCTTGTTCCTTCCGGAACGTCTTCTTTTTCGAGAATAAACGTATAAACTTCAAATTCTTTTTTTGTGCCTTCAGCTTCTGTGACTGTTTCTGTCGTTTTTTTCTGTGTTTTTTGAACCGTTGTTCCGTTACGCAAAAATTTTACATCTTTAATTCCGCTTCCAGAATCTCTTGCTTTTAAAACAAGCTTTGTCGGTTCAAGTTTTTCAAAAGCCTTAATTTCCGGAGCTTCCGAGTCCAAGGTGATTATTATTTTTGCGCTCGGATTTTTCTCCGCAACGGACACGTTTCCGGCATTGTCGATTGCAGCAAGATAAACCGTATAAGGAACATTTTCCTCATACGAACTTAAATCAATCGGTGCCGACCACTCAAAACCATCATTCGTTGGAGAAATTGCGCACTTTTTCCAGGCTGAAGCAACGTTTTTGTAAAAACCTTTTTGGTCTTTTTCAGGCTCATTTTCAGAAAGAATATAGAAGAAACTTTCGCCCAAACCAGAACAGTCGGTTTTGTCATCTTTTTCGGAAGGATCTGTTACAGTTCCGCGCAGAGTAAAATAATTTTTATTATTGCCGTATTTTCTTACAAATCCAGACTCATCTTTTTCTGCCTCATTAAAAGATTCGCCGTTTACGCTTTCAATTGTAAATGTCGGAGGCAAAGTATCGACAATATATGAGAATTTTTGTTTTGAACTTTGACCAAAGCAATCTTCTGCCTTAAACCAAAGAATTTTTCCTTCGCTTCCAGTTTTTTCTTCAAAATTCCAAGAAAATCTTCCGTCTGTTCCTGCATTTTTCGATATTTTAATCGAAGCTCCTTCGCCAGAACAATTTGCGTCAGAATAGCATCGGATTTCCGCAGAAGAATCGTCTATCGAACCTGTAACCGTAAACTGAGAATTTGCAGCCTGAAAAGCGCCGCTCACGGTTGAAACCGCAAGTTGAGGCGCGCCATTGTCCACTGCAACAAGAAACGGTCCAGAACTTCCAGAACTGTAAGATGTCTGAGAAAGCTTATCTTCTGCCAAAACTTTTACAAGGTAAGCGCCTTCGTCCTTTGGAAGTTCGTCAAATTTTAAGGTAAAACTTGTTGAACCAGCGGCATCTTTTTCGATAACAATTGCTGAACTTTCATTCCACTCAATTTCCTCGCCAGATACAACCTGTTCAACATCAATTTTCTGATAGAAAATTTTGATTGTTTTTATGCCATCATCGTCTTCAACAGAACCAATTAAAGTGTGATTATTGTCTGTTCCAAGAATATTTTTCTGTCCGTTTTTTATTTCTGCGACAGTTTTTACTTTATCATCAATATTAGAGAATTTAATTTTTGGACTGTCGCTGCTTTGATTTATTTTTACAGTTTTTAATTTTATTCCTTCGTTGCCAGAAACATCAGTTGCGTAAATTTTTATTGTAAGTTCTTTGTTATCATCAAATTTCGTAGTATCAACTTTAAATCCAGAAGAACTTATATTTGGAACCAGAATGCGCCCGCTTTCTTCGCCATTTTCCTGCATCAGTGAATATTCAGTTTTGTTTATAATTCCGTTGTCAGAAATGTTTGCTTTTACGGTGATTATTCCGTTTACGGCTTCTTCATTGTCCTCTTCAAGAATCGGAGTTACAGAAATTTCTGAAATAACCGGAGCTTCATCATCAAAATTCACTTGAACCTGATCTGTTCCGCGGTTTCCGTCAAGGGACTTTATTCCGGCCTGAACAAAAACTGTAAATGCCGATTTTCCTTCAAAAACAGATTTTGGAACATTTAGAGAGAATTTTCCTGTATTTTTGTCAAAATTTATTCTTCCGTCCGCAGACGAAGCAAAAAATTCATCTTCTGTCGAATCAATGTATGCAAAAAGCTCGATTTCAAGGTCATCTTGACTTACAGTTGCAGTTCCAGAAATTTCAAATTCTTTATTTGCATAAAAACTTTTTTCGCCGTCAATTTTTACAACTGGAGCGGTGGCGGTTGCGCTTAATTTAAATGCATATTCATTCCCAGCGTTGTTTGCTTCGTTGTCATTCTGATCATAACAATCAACTCCCAAAACATAATATTTTCCGGCTTTTAATTCTGGATGAATAACGCTGTTTACTTCGACAATCACCTTATAAGCATAAGAACCAACCGGAGTGATTTTTGATTCGCGTTCGGAACGCTGCTCTTCTGAAAGTTCATTTAGAATTTTTCTGTTTCCGTCGGAATCTTTTTGGCCTTTCCATGGAGCAAGCAATGTTATTTTTTCGGCATTTTCTATGATATTTCCGTTTTTGTCACATTCCTGCAGAAAAATTCCAATTGTGTCTTTGTCGAGAGGAATCTGGTCAAGGCCGGCAGAAATATTTACTGTTTGCTTGGTTTTATTCATCAGTTCGCACGAAGAATCGTTCAAATAGCCTTTTTCCTGATTTGAGCCAGACGCATTTTTTAAATCATCAAGTCCAGTATAACCAGAGAGTTCGTAAGAAGGGTTGTTCAGCGGATTGAGAGAAAAAACTGCTTTTTGAAGCTGTTTTTGAGAAAGCGCGGACTTTGCTTTTTCGACAATTTCTCGGTTTTCGTCCGTAACGTCATAAGTTCCATTTAAAATATAGTAGGCGTTTGTAAGTTTTACAGTTTGAATTACATCGGAAGAAATTTCATTATTCAAATAAAAATATGCGGCGCAGTTTCCTTTGTCGCCCTCTTCTTCCGGAATTTTACGTGCAGAATCATAAACTGAAATTTTGCACCAGTATTTTTTTGTTCCGGCATTTTTGTCTGTTCCATAAATGCTTTCGTAGGCTTCGCTTCCCCATTTTGCAACAGACAAATCGATTGTCGGAGGAACATTTTTTAAGACAACTGTTTTTTTGAGCTGGTCTTTATCATCGCCTTCCGCGCTGTAAATTTCCACTTCGACAGAATCCACATCGCTTGAATCCATTACACTTCCAGTAATCGAAAAATCCTGCCCGTAAGAATCAGCGCTGCTTCCGTCATCGCTAAATTTGGTTGAAGGCCTGGTAAGAGAAAGAAGAGGCGGAGTGTTATCGATTACAAAACCTTTAGTTGCGCCAGTTTTGTTTCCAGCAGTATCAATCGCCGTAACAGAAACTTCATAAGAACCGTCTGGAATTTTAGATTCCGAGAGCGGATTTATTTTGCAAGTCCAAATTCCTCCATCTTTTCCGCCTTCTTTTATAATTGTCGCCTTAAAAGAATCGGTTTCCGGATATTGCTTTTTAGTCGAAGTATTTTTAAGAACAACGTCTATTTCCTTTAATTCGCCGTCATCGCTCCAAGTTCCGCTCATTGTAAATTCATCACGGACAATATAATCTGCTGACGGTGAAGTTATTTCAACTGCCGGAGCTTTTGTATCAATCGAATCTCCAAGTCCAACTTCACAGGATAAAAAAAATCCACAAAAGACGGTCAAAATAACCGCAAAAACAGAAAGTACGTTTTTTTTCATACTCTCCCCCTCAAAAAAACTTTTTAATCTAACAAAATATTATACCACTTATAAAATTTTTGTCGAGTTTTTTATATGAGTGAGAAGAAATTGCCGTATAAAAACCTTCTGCACATAAAAAAGGCCGAAAAACTTGTCGTCATCCGGCCTTTTAATCCAATTTTGAACTTTTTAATTTGCAGAAAAGAAAAATTATTCGTAAATAAAGGTTTCTTTTGGACCTTCGATTGTTACATTTTCGAATTTTGCGCCTGGAGCATTTCTTATGCGGAAACTCTTTACGCTGACTTCTGGCAATCCGTAAAACATATCGCTTTCCATTGGTGAGCGGTCAGAATTTTCGTCTGTCGTAAAATGACAGTCGCGGATTTCGAGGTTGTCAATCGGCATTTCTGGCAATCCAACGATAAATCCAGCGCTTGCCTTACAGCCAGTTCCCTTGCATCCAATAATTTTTACATTGTGGATTCTAGGAGTTTCGCTTGTTACAGGCATTTTTTCGAGGCTGAAAAGCGGAGATTTTGTGTCTGTAATTCCACATTTGTAGTACATATTCATTGCAATCGGACAAAGAGTATCGTTCATTACAAGATTTTTTAATTCAATATCGTTAATATCGCCACCACGTCCACGTCGAGATTTTATGCGAATTCCACGGTCTGTACCCGACAAATCGCAGTCGCTTGCGTGAATTCCGCTCATTCCTGCGGCAGTTTCCGAACCAAGAACAATTCCACCGTGTGCGTTTCTTACTGTACAACCTTTTACTTCAACATTTACAGTTGGACGGTTTACCCGAATTCCGTCAGGACCAGAACCAGATTTAATACAAATTCCGTCATCGCCAACGGCAACAAAGCAGTCAATTATTTTTACATTTTCGCACGAATCAACATCAATTCCGTCTGTATTTGGAGCAGAATATGGATTTTCGATGTGAATTTTTTCGAGCGTGAGATTTTTTACATAAATCGGATGAACTGTCCAGAAAGGAGAATCCACAATTTTAATTCCTTCGAGAACAACATTTTCGCAGTTAATAAATTCAATAAGAGCCGGGCGCAAGAATTGAGTTTCGCGTCCGCCGCCGCCACCAGCCTGATTTTCGTAGCCAGGATTTAATTTTGCAAGCGCGATTTCGTACGGTTCTTCCGGTTTTGACTGCTTGCGTGCTTTTTTATCTTTTACGGTTTTCCACCATCTTTCACCATTGCCGTCGATTGTGCCCTTTCCAGTAATTTTTATGTTTTTTGAGTCGGAAGAACGAACAAGAGCATGCATTCCATAACATTCAACACCTTCCCAACGGGTAAATGCAGGAGGATACAAAGCTGGATCATCGACAAAAACTATTCTTGCACCTTCAGAAAGCTCAAGTGTTGTGTCCGATGGAATATCAATTGGACCTGTAAGCCAATTTCCAGCGTCAACAGTAAGCTTTCCTCCTCCGTTTTTCACAATTTCTTCAAACGCAGTTTTAAAAGCTTCTCCGTTATTAAAAATACCGTCCGGTTTTGCGCCGAAATTTTTTAGGTTCAAGTTTGTCATTTTGTCTGAAAATCCTCCATTTTTAATAATCACTTTTTTATTTTGACAGCATTTTATTCAATTTGAATTTTTCCGAGGCTGTTTAAATAAGATTTCTTTCATTATTGCTGACCGAAAAACTTACGGCAAGACTTTAAAAAGAAGTAATTTTGAATAAATACGCGGTTTTGTTCAATAAATCGCAGTTTAAACCGACGGCGCAAATTCGTTGCGAAGTGAATCTGCTTCCTCTTTTTTCATAAAATATCCGTGCGGATTTCTAACTGCCGTATTGTCTGCTATTTCATCGCCATTTGAATTTATGCGCTTTGTGCCAAATTCTCGCCAACCAAAATCCTTGCAGCCTTTTTCAGGATAAACCGTTTTTTTGCCGTCTTCGTCCGTCCAAATTCTATCATCGTAATTTTCGTCAATCTTGCAGTCAATCAAGGCAATGCTGTCCCAACGGTCAACACTGTCTTTTGCTCCAGTTCCCTGACTTCTTCCAATCCAAAGCTCGCTTCCTTCCGGTCTTCTGTCTGCCGTAAAAGTGCAGTCCACAAAAATAAATCCCGGTCTTGAATTTAGCGCGCGGCTCTGGACAACATAAGCAGGTCTGATTCCTGGACGGTTGTCCTCTCTTGTGTGAATTTTACAATTTACCCAAACCGAAGTGTCGCAATATCCCCAGATAAAATCAATGTCGCCTGTAATGTAGCAATCTTCAAAACGGCTAAAACCTTTTACGTGAACAGTGTCCTGACGGCTTATAAAACGCATATTCTGACACAAAAGGCTCCCGTTCTGGTTATGAAAACACAATGCTTCCGCCTGATTTCCCAAAGAAGCGTCATCGCAACTTTTTAAGTGAGTATTTTCAATCGTAAAACCGCGCAATGTAACTTCAGACGCATTCGGTCCAATCACAAAAACAGCACGGTTTTCTGTATCTTTATGAAAAGCTTCGCAATTTTCTGCAAGCAGGACAATATCTTCCGGCTTTGTTCCGGCCATTCCTTCAAGAATCAGCGGGTTTGGAAGATTATAAGAAAGTATTCCAGGATATTTTCCGGCAGCGAGCAAAATACGGACAGGCGTATCAATATCAATTGAACCGCTGGCCGTTATTTCTTTAATTTTCTTAAAAGTCTGGGCAATTATTCCCGTATTTGACGGAGCAATTTTAAATTCAACCATGATAAACATCCTTGCTTTTATAATTGTTGATTATATTAGGCATTATGCGCTAAAAGCACATATTTTGTCTTTATTTTCAAAAATTGCAAAATTCCATTTCCTCACAACAAGAATAAAAAATCGCAACTTCAAAAAAACATCTACTCTTTTAATTATATTTTTCGACAAATTTTGTCAGTTCTTTTTCGTATCTGTCCCAATCCACAATATAAGAAACTGCGTGGGGAACGTTTTCAAAAAGAACCAATTTTGTCTTTTCTGGAAAACGCTGCTTGTAAAGCATAAAATTCGTTACGGTCATTTCGTAAGGAACAGTATGGTCGTCAGTTCCTGTTATAAACAAAAACGGCAATTGTGTTTTTTCGAGGGCTTTTAAGGTTGAATATTCTTTTAATCCAAAACCGCCAATTTTTTTGCAGTACCAGCCGGCAGAATCAAGAAGAATTTTCGCAACTCCCGGCCAAATGCGCATTTCGTCCGTCATTGTCCAGCGCACAATTTCATAAGGCTCAGTAAATCCGCAGTCGGCAATAATTCCACGCACATTATACGGCAAATCCAGCCCAGAAGCCATTGTGACAGTTGCACAGCCCATGCTAATTCCGCCGACAAAAAGCGGCAAGTCGTTTCCGTAAATTTCATTGATTTTTAACATCCAGTCGCGGCAGTCATAACGTTCCCTTATTCCAAAAGTAATAAATTTTCCTTCGCTCAAACCGTGCGACCTTTGATAAGGCATAACAACGTTAAAATTCATCTTATGAAAAAATCTGGCGATTGTCGCAAATTCCCGCACAGGCCCAGAGTGAAAACCATGCATCAAAAGAACAGTTCCGCGGCAAGAAGAAGAATTTTCAGAATTCCAGACAATCGCTTTTAATTTTAAGGAATCAAAACTCGTAATTTCGATTAAAGGAAGATTTAGAGAATCAATATATTCGCTGTCGGCAAGATGACGCTTGTAATTTTCTTCGCCAGCATAAAATTTAATCTCGTGCTCAACAGTGCGTTCTTTTGCAGCCCGGCTAAAATTCGGCAGAAAAACAAAATTGTAAATGCAAATGTTAAAAACAGCGGCAAGCGCAACAATAATTCCACAAATAATTCCAGCAATTTTTGCATACTTAAAAACATTTTTTTTCATATAAGCATTATGTAACAAATTTGCATTTTATGGAAACCTCAAAAGATTTTTTTTGCCGGCCGATTAAAAAATTTCTGGAGCACAATCTGCCTTCTAACCCGTCTTGCGCCCTTCCGCTTTTGCTGCATTTTCAGGGCGGTTAAAACCACCCTGAAAACTTCGGGGCTACAGCCGGGGCTAAGTTTTACTTAAAAAGTTTTATTTTTTTACCAAAACTTTTCCATTTCCGGCACCGGATTTTACAATCTGCTCAACGTTTTCTGCGCTGTCCGCCTTGTAAGAATAATAATCAGCAGGAATCCATTCCGGTTTTTGCGAAAGTCCGGCGGTTTTTATATTTTTGCTTGCAACATCGTACATTGAGCCAAAAGTATTTGAAGTAACAGACTTTTCTTTGTCTGCAAAAAAATTTGCTTCGCTGTAAATGCGGCATTCTGCACGGCGGTCAATTCCGCGGCTTTCTGTATTTGTATAAAGATTGTTGTAAATATGTATTGTTGCAAAACGAACCATTGGAAGCCGCTGAGTACATTTGTCAAACCAGTTGTGATGAAGCGTAATTGTCTGATGGAGCCTGTCAGCAGTTTTTTTGTCGCTGTTTCCAATCAGCATGGTTTTGTCATGGTTGTAGAATTTGCACCAGCTTACCGTAACAAAATCATTTGTATTCGTAATATCGCAAAGTCCATCGTAAACCTGCCATTTTATGCTTACTCCGTCTTTTGTAAGATATTTGTCGGATTCAACTTCTTTGTGGCTAAATTTCGGGCTCAAAGAACAATGGTCTATCCAAACATATTTTGAATTTTGAATTGCAATACAGTCAAAATCTGCGTTCAAGCCGTCTGATTCTTCAATTTTTGGAAAAGGATTGTAGCAGTTTGTAAAGCTCAAATTTCTTATGATTACGTTCTGCACTTTTTTTATGCTCACGCTTCCGCCTACAATTCCAGAATTTTCATCAAGACCAATTAAGGTCGTGTTGTCCTGCAAGCGCAAAAATACAAGTTCGCGCCAGTAATTGTTGAGCTCAGTGCGAAGTCCTGCAATTTTTCCGCTCTGATCTTCATTGTAATTAAAACTTGCAGTGTATTTTTCTTTCCATTCTTTATAAGAATTTACAGGAAGAGCAGTTCCGGCTGTTTTTTCTTTTAAAAGTTTGTCCATTTGGTCAGTTGAACCGTTTACAGTTTCTGGCAAAAGAGAACCGCTGCCTGTGTCTGTCATGTCGATTATACCTTTTACATAAATAATCCGGCGCTCTCCCTGTTTTAAGGCAGAAAGCAGCTCTTCGCGGTTAGTAACAGTTAAAACAACAGAAGCGCCAGCTCCGCCATTTGTGCCATAAGCCGACGGCGGAACAACGGCATTTCCGGAAAGGTCTTTTGTACCAGAAAAAGAAGCCCAGCCGTCTGACTTGTCATTGGCAGAAATTTGAGCGGCAAAAAGCCCCGCAACAGAAAAAAACGCAGCACAAATAGCGCTAATAAATTTTTTTTTCATAAAAAACTCCAGAAACTCTCAAAATATAGACATTGTAGCAAGCAGATAAAATCTAAGACACAGCAAATCTGTAAAAAACAAGTTATTATAAAAATATTATTAACCCAAATGTCGAGTTTTGATAAGAACAGCAGTTTAAGAGTCATTTCCGCGCTTGACACGGCAATTTTTGGAAACTGTTTTACTAAAACCCGACATTCGGCCAATTAAGTCAAAACCCGGCTTAAGGATTGGAGTACCGCCGAAGGCGTTCGTAAGCAGCTTGCTGCGTCGAATGGAGCGACAGCGGAAGTACGGAAAGCCTGACGGCGGCTTGCCGCCGGAAGCTCCTTTTTTTTACTTTTTTAAAATTCGCATTGCATTTAAGACGGCAAAAAATGTTACTCCTACGTCGCCAAATACAGCGAGCCACATTCCTGTTATGCCGGCTGCGCCTAAAACCATTATTGCAGCTTTTATTCCGAGGCTCAAAACTACGTTCTGCAAAACTACCGCCATTGTGCTTCGGCTGATTTTTATCGCGTCGATTAAATGTTCAGGCTTGTCGTCCATTATGACTACATCTGCCGCTTCGATTGCAGCATCGCTTCCAAGCGCGCCCATTGCCACTCCAACGTCTGCACAGGCAAGAACCGGACTGTCGTTGATTCCGTCGCCGACGTACACAAGGCTGCCTTTTTTTTGAGTTTTTTGTTCAATAAGTTCTTTTACGCGGTTTACCTTGTCTTCCGGCAAAAGTCCTGCAAAAAGCCGGTCGATTCCAAGCTCGCCTGCAACAATTTGGGCTGTTTTCTGGTTGTCGCCGGTCAGCATTGCTGTCTGACGTACGCCACATTTTTTGAGAGCGCCGATTGTTTTTTTTGCATCTTTTTTTAATTCATCGCTTATGACTATGCAGCCTTTGTAAATGCCATCTTCTGCGACATGAACAACTGTTCCGGCAAGTTTTTTTTCTTCCAGCTGAATTTTGATTTTTGGGTCAATCTGAACATTTTCTTTTTCCAGAAGTTTTTCGTTTCCTGCAAGAACTGTTTTTTGGTCAAGTTCGATTTTTATTCCGTGGCCGCTGATTTCCCTTGCATTTTTACGAATACAAAGCTCGCAGCAACTGTTGTCGAGCCCGTTTTTTAAATTCATTTTCTGGTGTGCAGTGCAAAGAGATTTTGAGATTGGATGAACCGAATAGTATTCTGCATGAGCCGCAAGCGCCAAAAGCTCATCTTCGCCAACACCTTCAACCACAAACACTTTTGAAACCGCAAATGTGCCTTTTGTGAGCGTGCCTGTCTTGTCAAAAACAGCAGTGTCAATTTTGCTCAAGGCTTCGATATAATTGCTTCCTTTTATAAGAATTCCATGCCGGCTTGCCGCTCCAATTCCGCTAAAAAATGAAAGAGGAACCGAAATTACAAGCGCACAAGGACAGCTTACAACCAAGAACATAAGCGCGCGGTAAACCCATGTGTGCCATCCGTACTGAGCAAAAATTTCCGGCGCAAAGACGCTGAGTGCAAGCGGCGGAAGAACTGCAACGGCAAGTGCGAGAATACAAACGATTGGAGTGTAGTATTTTGCAAAACGGGTAATGAATTTTTCGCTTTTTGCCTTTGCTTCGGCAGCTTTTTCCGTCAATTCCAAAATTCTTGTGACTGCGCTTTCGCCATAAGTTTTTGCAACACGAATTCTTACAACGCCCTCGATATTTACAAATCCAGCCAAAATTGCGCTTCCTTTTTCAACTTTTCGAGGAACGCTTTCTCCTGTCAACGCACTCGTGTCCATAAATGACGAACCTTCTTCAATTTCGCCATCGAGAGCAACTCTTTCGCCTGGTTTTACTTCGATTATTTCGCCGATTTTTACATTTTCCGGTTTTTCTTCTTCGATTTTTCCGTTACGGACAACAAAAGCCTTATCCGGGCGAATATCCATCAATGCGCTGATTGAATTTCTGCTTTTATCAACGGCATAATCCTGAAAAAATTCTCCTAGATTGTAAAAAATCATTACGGCAACGGCTTCGCCAATTTCGCCTACAAAAATCGCTCCAACAGAAGCAATGCTCATCAAAAACTTTTCATCGAAAATTTCACCATGCAAAATATTTTTTACGGCAGATTTTATAACATCTTTTCCGCAAATTATATACGCCGCAAAATACAAAACAAGAAAAACAAGCCTTTGCATTCCAACCGGGCCAAATTGAATTGAACCCAACATCCGGCTAAAAACCGAAAGGTGCTCAACCACAAGCGCAGCGCCAAAAAGCACAATTGCGCAAATTATCTGTCTGAGCGAAAGCTCACCTTCTTCTTCGTGTTCTTCATTGTCTTCATCGCAATCGTGGGCATGGCAGCATGGGCAGGAATGTTTGTGATGATGTTCATACTCTTTTTTACATCCTTCGTTTTGACATATGTCAGTACCGTTTTTTCCTTTTATATCGGGTTCCTTATCATTTTTCTTTTCTTCCAAATTATTTTTTTCAAATTCTTCCACCAAATTTTCCATAAAAAATCCTCCCATAAAATTCCGCGCTAGCAGCGAGCCAGGGATGGCAAGAATCACAATTTGTAAAAACATCGCTTGAACAAACTGTGATAATAAAAATTACAAGGATGTAATTTTTATCATGCCTCAATTAAAATTCAAAATCAAAAATCACTCGCAAACGTGCTCTATTCCTTGGTTCAAAATCGAAAGAACGTGGCCGTCGTCTAAAGAATAATAAATCTGCTTTCCGTCACGTCGCCCGCGCACAAGCTTGCTGTCTTTTAAAATTTTAAGTTGATGGCTGATCGCGCTGTCCGTCATTCCAAGCAATGATGCAACTTCGCCAACAGATTTTTCTCCGTCATGCAAGCAAAAAAGAATTTTTACACGCGTCGAATCTCCAAAAATCTTAAAAAGCTCGGCAAGGTCAATCAAAACATCTTCGTCCGGCATTTTAATTTCATCTTCCATAAGCCACCTTCTTTTGAACATTTGAATAATTGTTCAATCGTTCATAATTTATTTATACTTTTCTTTTTCTCGCCTGTCAACTAAATTCCAAAAATTTGATATATTTTTTTGACATAGTTTCTTTATTCTTCGTGCAAATTTTTCCGTGCGTCAGGAGCGTTTTATGAACATTTTATCTATCAGCAACCTTGCAAAATTCGGACGCGAAAGTCCTTTATTCACCGGAGTAACATTCGGCTTAAATGAAGGCGAAAAAGCCGCAATCATCGGACGCAACGGAACTGGAAAATCAACGCTCCTCTCTACAATCGCCGGAGTTCTCGAACCAGACGAAGGAACTGTCGTTATAAACAAAGAAAGCGGAGCAAGTTTTTTAAGCCAAAATCCGCAATTTGACGCCAACAACACAATTCAACAGCACATTTTTAAGTCAAACAGCCCAAAACTTTCAAAAATCCGCGAATACGAAGAACTTTGCCTCTTAATGGAAAAAGGCTTTAACAAGGAACAGCAAAACCGATTCGACAATCTTACGCTAGAAATGGACAAAGGCTCTCTCTGGAACTACGAGTCGCAAGTCCGCTCGATTTTGAGCACTCTAGGAATTAAAGATATGACGCGCAAAATGGGAACTCTTTCCGGCGGCATGCTCAAAAAAGTTGCTCTCGCACAGGTTCTCGTCGAAGACACAAAGCTCCTTCTCCTCGA
>DLLE01000053.1:17374-55671 GCA_002477955.1 Treponema sp. UBA7570
CACGACCGATATTTTTTGGATGCAGTTTGCAGCAGCATTTACGAGCTTGACCGCAAGCGTCTCAAACTTTACGAAGGCAACTATTCAACTTATCTCGAAAAAAAACAAATTGAACTCGAAATCGAGCAAAATACAGAACGCCGAATAGAATCAGTTCTCCGAATTGAACGCGACTGGCTCATGCGGGGTCCATGCGCCCGCGGAACAAAGGCAAAAGCTAGAATCCAGCGCGACAACGCCCTCATAAACCGCGAAAAATTCTCGCAAGACAAAGGATTTTCGTTTGAAGTGGCAGGCCGCCGTCTTGGAGGCAAAATTCTCGAACTGCACAATATTTCAAAAAATTTTCCAAAAGGCTACGTCGGCGAAAAAGAAGCCGGTGATTCAACCGCACAAAACTTTACGCCAGTGCTCAAAAATTTTTCCTACAAATTTAACAAAGGCGAAAAAATCGGCATTTTCGGAAACAACGGCTCAGGAAAATCCACGCTCTTAAACATCATCACCGGAACAATTCCGCCAGACACCGGCACAATCGAAAAAGGCGAAAACACATTCATCGGCTACTACCAGCAAAATCCGGTTTTTCCAAACCTCAACCTGACAGTCCTCGAATACATAAAAGAAGCGGCCGAAATAGTGCACCGCAACAACGGAAAAGACCTGAGCGCTTCCCAATTCTTAAACGAATTCGGTTTTGAAGGCAAAATCCAACATTCAATGCTTTCCACACTTTCCGGGGGCGAACGAAAACGCGTTTTTTTGGTACGGCTTCTAATCACAAACCCAAATTTTCTCGTTCTCGATGAACCGACCAACGATTTTGACATTTTCACAATGAACATTCTCGAGCAGTTCCTCACCGACTACCAGGGCTGCCTTTTAATCGTAAGCCACGACCGCTATTTTATGGACAAAATCGCCGACACACTTTTCATAATGGAAGAAGACGGCAGCATAAGCGGATTTGTCGGCAAATGTTCCGAATATCTGCAAACTTTGGAAGAAAAAAAGAAAGCACAGTCCAAGAATGAAAAGGGGAAAGACTTCCCCTCGCTCCCAAGCCAAGCCGCTCCACGAACCGTCCCTGCAAGCAGCGCCGATTCTCTCCGCTTTGATGGCTTGTCCGCTACCCCTTCTGCGGGCTCAAACGCCGCCCGCAACGCCTGCTCGCCAGAAAAACCTCGCCGCCGCACTTATAAAGAACAAAAAGAATTCGAAGCTCTCGAAAATGAAATTCTCGAACTCGAAGAAAAAAAATCCGTTCTCGAAGCGCAAATGGCTGATTCAGACTTTACAAAAGCGAGAAAAGCCGGAGAAGAATACACAAAAGCCGAAGAACGCCTAAACCATGCTTACGAACGCTGGAGCGAACTTGCGGAACTATCAGAAAATTAAAACCTCGCTTTAATGCGTTTTATATTTTTTTTACTTTATGCTACACTTTTCTCATTATGAAAATTACAACGGTATTAAAAGTTCGTCCCTACGAATGCGACTCTTACAACCACGTAAACAATGCAGTTTACTTAAACTATCTGGAAACCGCCAGAATGGACTTTCTGGAAAAAATAGGTTTTAACTACGATGGAATCTTCAATGCAGGCTACTATCTTTTTGTAACCCACGTAGACATTCACTACAAAGTTTCTGCAAAAATGCACGAGGAACTTTCAATCGAAACCTGGCCAATCAAAATGGGCGCAGTTTCTGGAACGATGCACCAGATTATCAAAAAACCGGACGGTCAAATCAGCGCCGAAGCCGACGTAACCTGGGCCTGTGTAAACCACGAAGCTCATCCGTCAAGAATTCCTTCGGAATTTATGGTAGACGGCCTTAAACCAGAATCAAACTAAACAAAAAAATGACCGCTGGACAAAAGTTTCATTCGCTTAAAACCAACGGTCATTTTTATTTATCTTTTTCATTGTTTTTTTGTTTGCTATATAAATAAAAAAGGCCGCCCATTTGAGCAGCCCGTTCACTTTTAGAACTAGTAATCTTTTTTTTCTGACTTGCGTCTTTTGTTAAAAAGTTTGCGTTCCAAAGCAGTTTTCTTCTGATGATTTTCTGCAGAAGGCTTTACATAGTATTCGCGACGTTTACATTCACGAACAATGCCCTCTTTTTCAACCATGCGCTTAAAGCGTTTAATTGCTTTTTCGAGGTTCTCTGACTCGTCTACAACGATTGTTGCCATGTAATTTCACCTCCTTTCCTCGGTGTTCCGATAAGTTCGATTAGTATATGAAAAATTCAAAATGAATTCAACATATCAACCAACCAAATTTCAAAAAAACTAGTTTAAAAGCGCCTTTGCGTCTTCAAGAGCCTGAGAATCTGGAGCAAGCTGAGCTTTTGCAATTCCTTTTAGATTTGCTCCGGCCGCTTTTACACGTTCGCCCCAGTCGCTGAGCATTTGACCGTCGCCCCAGTCGTAAGAACCAAAAAGACCTATGGTTTTTCCAGAAATCTGGCCTTCAATTCCCGAAAAGAACTCTTCCATTGAATCTTCAAGCTGTTCGGCGCCCATTGCAGGGCTTCCCAAAAGAATTAAATCCGCAGAAAGAACTTCTGAGGGGTCTGCTACATCAGCAGTGCTAAAATATGCATCCGGCGCAGCTTCCTTAATCGCATTTGCAATCTGCTCCGTATTTCCTGTTGTTGAAGAATAAACAATTGCTGTTTTCATAAATTTTCCTCCATTTTTTTATATTTTTGCGCAGCAAGAGGAACGCTAAGTCCCTGCCTGAACCACGACATACAAATTTCTGTGCAGAGCCTGTACTTTTCCATTAAATCAAGTGCAGCCTGCTTATCTCCATAAACTTTCCAGAATCCGCTAAACACACAGTTTCTGGCATTTTGAGTTTCAAAACCTATGACATCTTCGAGCGGATAGCCCAAAAAAAGTCCAGTTTCGTGCGGAAAGGAGCTTTCGTGGGCAAGCCGAAATAAAAGTTCGCTCAAAATCGAATTAAAACCTTTTTCAACATCATATCCCTTAGTTTTTAAGTATTCCTGGTTTTTCTTTTTGGAGCAAACTTCTTCAAGCAAGCCTTTGTCGTAAACAAAAATCAAAACCCGTCCGTCGTCTTTTTTGAGAACAACAAAAAAACGCCTGTCTTTTGAAAAATTTTTACGCCAGGAAAAAAGCCGGCTTCGATTAGTTGAATAAAATTCATTTTTAAGGCTAAAAAGGCTTGCAGGTTTTATTCCGCAAAGCGCAGGAGCGCTGCAATGAATCACAGTTTCTTCAAATCCCATTAAAAATTCCAAAAAAATATGGCAGTACAACACTCCAGAGAAACAGTCAGAACTTAAGAATCGTACTGCCATGAGGTACACTTAGGTTAGCACAAGCTAACTATGTTGTTAGCATACACTAACAACATAGTTATGTCAATTGAATTTTTCTTTTTTGAAGAGTTTAAGCCAGAAAAGTTAATTTTTAAGGGAATAATATACCCCGGATTGTAACGGCGCGAATGCGTCCGCCTCGGCGGATGGAGCGAAAGCGGAACCGTGAAAAGCCGGATTGTACGCAAAATGCGGTCCAAATTTTTATGGCACATACGGTTTTTATTCAATATTGAAAACAGCGCCATCGGGAGAAGGCTGAACTTTTATTTTGCATGGGTGGAATTCGGCGTTTGCGCAAAAAAATGGCAAATCCATTGCGTATTCTGAGAGCACGTCTTCTGGCCAATAGTGCAATTTTATGGTTGATGTCTGGCAGTCGCCGTCTGCATCGCTCAAAGCGCCGTAAAGCTCTATCATATCGCTGACTATATTTATATACTTTGCAAGATGATTTTGTTCAAATTGTTTTTTTATAAAATCTTTCTGCAATTTTCTAATCTGCGGCATTTTTGGTTCGGGCGGAAGCATAATTTTTTCTTCTCGAAGATATTTTTCAAATTCTCCAAGAAAAACGCTCGGCTTTTTGTGCAGATGGTAAATTATGCAGTTAAACCAGCTTACTGCGCGACCCTGCGTATAAAAAAGATTTACCGCCCGTGCAAGCGAAGCGGCTTTTTGCAAGTCTGACTCTGGAAATTGAGGTGTTTTTAAAACGTTGTAAGGCGGTTTTTGTTCCCATATCATTCCAAATTTTTTTGCTGAATCGTGCAAATCTGTTCCTGGAAGAACCGAAAGGCAAAAAAGTTCAAGATTGTTTGGATAAAGGCTGAGCGCATAATCAATACTGTTTTTAAAACCTTTTAATGTGTCGCCCGGCAATCCGTAAATCAGGTCAAAGCCAAAAGTCACGCCTGCCTCGTTAAGATAACCAATATTTTTGCTGAACTTTTTTTTGTCGAGCGTGCGATGTACATTTTTTAAGACTTCTGGATCTGCGCTCTGCATTCCAATTTGCAGGGCACAACGCACGCGGCTGAAGGCTTTTGCAAGTTCGCGGTCAATAAATTCGGCCCGCGCTTCAAAATAATAAAAAGTGTCCGGCGTTTTTTTTTCAATCAGCCTGAGCATCTGAATGGCGCGTTCTTTGCTCGCATTGTAGGTTGGATCAAGGACAAAAACCTGAGGAACTTTTTTTTGGGCAAAAAGCTCGATTTCTTTTTCGATCCGTTCCATCGGAAAATATGCTACTTTTTTTTCGCCTTTGGATTCGTAGCAATATGAACACTTAAAAGGGCAGCCACGGGCAAGTTCCCATAAAGCTCCGCCGTATTTTGCAACGTCGAGTGTGCCGTCAAGATATGGCGAAGAAAGTTTTTCTAAGGCGCAGGGTGAAGTTCTCGCAAACTGGAAGACCTGAGGTTTGCCGTTTAAATAGAAAAGTCCTGGAATTTCGGGCAATTTTTCTGCACCGGCATTTTTAAAAATCGATTCCAAAAGCAAAACTGCGGCTTCTTCGCCAGCTCCTGCAATCGTATAATCAAATCCCTCAAAGACAAATGGATCTGCCGTAACTTCAGGACCGCCAGCAATTGTTATGATTTCCGGGTTTATTTTTTTGAGACAGCGGGCAGCATTTTCCAAAGCAACATGATTCCACACGTAAATGCTAAAAAGCACGATTTGCGGACTTTTTTTTGCCAGTTGCTCAGCAATGTAAGAGCCTGTCTGCATTTCACCGGTATTTTTTTCTGCTTCAATTTCTGCTTCGGACAAAATCTTTTTTATTTCGGGAGATTCCTTGCAAAAATCACACAATTCAACATTGTAAAAATTTTTTGTGCGGTCATCGTTTTTTACGGCAGAAGCAATACAAGCCACCCCCAAAGGCAGAGCCTGAGGGGATTTTTCGATTAAGAGCGTTGTGCAAAGAACTTTTTGCATTATTTGTTTTTATTGATGATTTTTTCTTCAAATTTTCCAGTCTGAATGTCAATAAAGCGGACAAAAAGACTTACTTTGTTTTCTTCGTTGAGACTTGACCAGATTTTGTCGGTAAATTCTTCGATATTGCCTTTGATTTCTACAACTTCCGGTTCACCCTCAAACGACGGAAGAGGATTTCCGTTGCCCATATAAGTATGAATAAATCTTCCCTGGCCTTTTACAGGATTGTCGTATGCAAATGTGAATCTTAAAGTGTTGTCTGGATTTCCAAAATCGCTTTTTAAGATTGAAATTGCGTAATCGAATTTTCCATTTTCTATATTTAAAAGTGAAGAAATTCTCGGAGTGTAATTTGGAGCATCGTGTTCATATTTACGAGAACGCAATGACTGTTCAAAAGTTTTTCCTTCTCTAAGACCTTCAAAAATCGTGTCTGTCTGATCACCGTTTGTTACGATTGTACTGTTTTTGAACTGACGAACTGCCGCATAAATTATAAGGCTTGGATCACCTGCGATTAAACTTGGATCAAATGCTTTTGTGCGAACAACTTCGCTTCCATCTTCTGTTTCGACTGTAAAAATGCGGTTACGGCTTCCAGCGCTGCGTCCCATTGTCCAGTATGCGCTGACAGCATATTTTCCGTCTTCTGAAAGACCTGCAACAATTCCGCGTCCTGGATATTCATTCTGCGACAAAAGATTTTCGAGCTGATTGATTTTCATAAGTAAATTCCTTTAGGGCAAGGGATTGGAAGGGCGCATAGCGTTGTTTTGTGCCGGCTGAGCTTATCGAAGCCAAACAAAACAATGAAACCCTGCAAAGCCCGGTGCGGGTGTCCAAATTTTATTTTTGCTGCGGTTGCGCCCGCCGAAACCGCAAAATATAGAAAATTTTGCCTTTTTGACAAGCCGATTACAACTGCGAACAAAGTTTCTGGGCAACCGCATGACCCAAAATTTATAATTTTATTTTTCAGGTTAAATATCGAAGTTCAAAAAATCCAAGCAATGATTTTCCTTATCGAATTTCCTGAGAAATTGTTTTGGTTTGACCGGAAAATTTAAACTCAAAATAAACCGCTTGCCTTTATATTATCTACAGTTTATGTTTTTTTCAACACTGGCACTTTAAGGAATTTTTGGTTATATTTTGCTAAAAAGTGTTTATTTTTCTTTATTGATATGTTTTTTTAGACGATAATAGAGATATTGGACAATTTAAAAATGGCGGGTGAGTGTTTGCTCTTTATTCGGAGGATTGTATGAACGAACCTTTTAATCCAGAACTTGAAAACAACAGAATTATTTCTACCGGAAATCCTGCTTTTAATGAACAAAATTCTTCTGACGAAAATATCGAAGTTTTAGAGGCTTTGGAAGATGCGCCATCAGAAAAAAAATCTAAACAAAAAAAGCAGAAAACCGCAAAACACTCTAAGCATAAAATTTCTATAAAAAATATAGTACGTTCGATCACCTTTAAATTTGCAGTCTTTCTTTTTGTTTTTTTTACACTTTCATTTACAACTTTATCATTTTTTCTGGTTCATTCGATTGCAAAAGACAACACAGAAACTTATACAAATTTTTCTACAACAATTGCAGAACGGACAGCCGACGGTTTAACTTACTGGCTGGATTCTTTCTCTAAAAGTTTTGGAATTTTTACAAACAGCGAGGCATTTACTTCTGGAAATTATGAACTTGCCTGCAATTATCTGACAGAAAACAAAGATTTAATCGATCCAAGTTTTGATTTTATCGGAATTGCCGGCCAAGACGGAAAAATGTACGATTCTAACGGAAATTACACCGACATTTCGCATGAAGACTTTTTTACGGCAATTTACACAAACGGAAAACAACAATATATTTCTGATCCTGTGCCATCTCCAGACGGAATCGGTTACATTTTTTATGTTTCTGCTCCAGTAACAAACACGAACAAATCGTTTTGGGGAGTTATTGTCGGCGCGCTTGCTTTGAGCAAGGTGAATTACCAAATTACACAGTCGAATTTTAGCGACAACAGTTTTACCTACGCAATCGATTCAAAAGGAAATATTATTGCTCATCCAGATTCTGAAAAAATCATGAAGAATTTTTACGTAATGAGCGATGAAGAATCCGGCTATAAAGGGTATCAGGAAATGACTCAAAAAATGATTTTGAGCCAAAAAGGAACCGGAATTATCAAAGACAGCGAACGAAATGCAACAAATTACGTTTTCTACTGCCCAATTAACCATACAAACTGGTCGCTGGCAATTTCAATAAACCAAACAGAAATCGTTTCGATGGCAAAAAAGAGCGCTTTCCAGATTTGTTTTATAAGCATTATGATTGCAATCATACTTTTGGTTGTAACTTCTATTTATCTGACAATGTTAGTTCATCCTCTCATTCAGCTTAAAAATTCAATTATCGAAATCGCTTCCGGTGCTGCAGATTTAACAAAACGAATCGAAGTAAAAACAAAAGACGAAGTTGGCGAAGTTGTTTTGGGATTCAACACTTTTACACAAAATTTGCATCATATTATTATGCGGATAAAAGAATCGAAGGATGAACTTTCAAAAGTTGACGGAGAAATGGCAGGTACAACATGCGAAACAAGTTCTTCTATCAACAAAATCATTTCAAATATAAGCACAGTAAGCAGCCAAATTGAATTGCAGGGAAAATCTGTTGAAGAAACTACAGACAAAGTAAACCAGATTACGAAAAATATCGAAGCTTTAAATGCAATGATTGAAAACCAGTCGTCTGGAGTTACTCAGGCCAGCGCAGCAGTAGAAGAAATGCTTGGAAATATTTCTTCCGTTACAAGAAGCACTGAGCATATGGTTGATTCATTTATCTCTCTCGAAAACGACACAACTACAGGAATTGAAAAACAGAACAGCGTAGACGAACAGATTCAGCAAATTCAAGCACAGAGCCAAATGCTTATGGAAGCAAACAAAGTTATTTCTAAAATTGCAAGCGAAACAAACCTTTTGGCAATGAATGCTTCTATCGAAGCTGCGCATGCAGGCGATGCAGGACGCGGGTTTAGCGTTGTTGCGGATGAAATTCACAATCTTTCCGAAAGTTCTAGCCGCCAGTCAAAACAGATCCGCGATGAACTTCAGAAAATTCAAAATTCGATTGAAACTGTCGTTGTATCTTCGGCAGAGGCTAAAAATTCGTTCCAATCAGTAACAAAGAAAATCCGAGAAACTGACCAGCTTGTTCAGCAAATAAAAGGCGCAATGGAAGAAAGTGAAATCGGCAGCCATCAGATTACAGATGCGCTCAAAATGATGAACGATTCAACTTCTGACGTTCGTGTCTCTTCCGGAAGCATGTCGGCAGGCAACCAGACAATATTGGATCAAGTTAAAAAATTACAGCTAGCAACAGAAGAAATCAAATCAAGCATGATAGAAATGACAGCTTCTGCAAACCAAATTAGCGACAACGAAAAAACTTTGAGCAATATTTCCAAAGCAATGCAGAAATCAATCTTGAAAATTGGTTCTCAGATTGATTTGTTCCATGTCTAAATAATGTTTAAGCTCTAAAAATTGCATTTTTTGGAGATGATTAATATAATATCGGCATGACTTGTGAACTTTCAATCACCCTCATGCCAGAGGACGAAAAAAATCAGAGCACAATCGATGCAAAAATTCGGCAAGCTCTTAAAGAAAAAAAAATTTTTGAAAATGGACAGAAAATCACTTCGGTTTTTATAAAAAAATCGATTGACGCACGGCATTCCCAGATTAAGCTCGTTATGCGTTACAAAATTTACATTGATGAAGAACCGGAAGATTTAGAAAACATTGCGCTCAACTGGAAACACGCCGATGGAAAACGCTCTGTAGTTATAATCGGCTGCGGACCGGCAGGACTCTATGCGGCTTTTAAACTTTTTGAAGCAGGAATTAAGCCGGTTATTATTGAACGTGGAAATCCGACAAAAGTTCGGGCAGGCGACATTGAAAACCTTACAAAAGATGGAATTTTGGACGAAAATTCAAACTTTTGTTTTGGTTCTGGAGGAGCAGGAACTTTTTCTGACGGAAAACTCTACACCCGTTCAAACAAACGTGGCGACATCTATAAAATTTACAGAATTTTTGTTGAATTTGGAGCAAATCCGAACATTCTTACCGATGCACATCCTCACATTGGAACAGATAAACTTCCTGGCATTATTGACCGCATGGAAAAAAAAATTGTAGAACTTGGCGGCGAAATTCATTTTAATTCACTTTGTACAGATTTAATTGTAGAAAAAACTTCTCAGAACAATGAATTAAAGGCGACCGGTGTAAAAATCAAAAATCTTACCGATGGAAAAGAAAAAGAAATTTTTGCAGATTCAATAATTCTTGCAACTGGACATTCTGCGTCAAATATTTACCAAATGGTTTCGAAAATTGCACCAAATGCGCTCGAAGCAAAAACATTTGCGGTCGGAGTCCGGGTTGAACATCCGCGGGCAATTATAGATTCAATTCAATTCCACGGAAAACAAATGCCTGCCGCCGCCGAATACCGTCTTACAACTCAGGTTGACGGCCGCGGAGTCTACAGTTTTTGCATGTGTCCCGGCGGCTTTGTCGTTCCATGTGCAACAGCAAAAGATCAGATTGTCGTAAACGGAATGAGTTCTTCTGGACGAAACAGCCAGTGGTCAAATGCGGCAATTGTCGTTGAACGCAGACCGGAAGACATTCCTCAGGAATTTAAAAAACAGGCAGAAGGTGAAGGCTGTCCTGCACTTGCCGGGCTTTACTGGCGAACCTGGCTCGAAAAATTAACTTTCAAAAACGGTTCCGGTCAGCTTGCACCAGCTCAAAGGCTAACGGACTTTCTTGAAGAAAAAGAATCAAAATCGCTTCCAATTACAAGTTATAAACCCGGAGTTGTTTCAAGCAGACTGGATAAATGGCTTCCAAAAGATATTTGTAAGAAATTGCAGGCAGGATTTAAGGATTTTAACAAAAGCATGAAAGGTTTTGTTTGCCCTGACGCAATTCTAATCGCTTCGGAAACAAGAACCAGCACTCCTGTAAGAATTTTACGCAACAAAGACACTTTGGAATGTACGGCAATTAAAAATCTATATCCATGCGGAGAAGGAAGCGGATATTCTGGAGGAATTGGAAGTTCGGCAATGGACGGAGAGCGCGTTGCCGGAACAATAATAAATTCTCTCAAAGCGCAGTAAAAACGGAGGAACCAAAAATGAAACACTGTATCCTTGTAAAATTTGTTCCGGAAATTTCAAAAAAAATCGAAAATTCGTTTATTGAGCAGATTCAAGAACTGTTTAATACTGCAACAACAGAAATTAACGGAGTACATTACGTAAAAATTTACAAGTGCTGCATAAAACGCGAAAACCGCGCCGACATTATGATTGAAATGGACATGGACAAAGAAGCGCTGGAAGCCTACGATTCAAGCGACGCTCATTTAATTTGGAAACGAGAATATTCAAGATTTATTGAAGAAAAAACGATTTTTGACTTTGACGACACAAAACCTTTCAAAAAAACAATAAATCAATAAAAATTGCAAAAAATATTTTTCGTGTTAAAATTATGTTTAATTGAGTTTGCAATGCAAGCTTTTTTAGAGGAGTTGTTATGGCAAAAAAAAGTAGTTTTAACCTTTTTTATTTGATTGGAATGATTGCAGTTGTAGTCGGAAGTTTTTTACCGATTATAAGAATTTCGCTTGGTATTCTTGGAAAGATTGATTTTACAATAATTGATGCTTTTAAGGACTTGAGCAATTTAGATTCGTGGCTTGCACTTTTAATGTTTGTTGCGGCAGCCGTTGGAATTATTCTGTGCTTTGTAAAAGTTTCTAATTCAAGCATGTTAAAAACAGTTTGTCTGCTTGCTTCTATTGTGCTCGGACTTATCTTTTTTGCACGCGGAAACTTTTTTAAAGACTGGTTTAAAATTACAGGCTTTGGATTTTATATAATTCTTGCGGGATGGGTTATCGGTCTGATTGGTACTTTTGTAAAAAAATAAAACGGCTTAGGGGGTGTAGCCACGCGTAGCGTTATAAGCGGACTCGTCCGCTTATAATGAAATGGCGAAACACCCGACACCGCGCAAGCGGTGGAAGCCCCAACTTATAAAATTTTTATAAAATATTCATTTCGATTTTTATTTTGTCATTTTTTACAGAAATTTTTGAATTTGCTCCAATTATCAAGGGCATTGCCGGATCAATATGACCAATATCGGCATCCAAAACAATTGGAACTCCAAGATCGCCCAAAATTCCTGTTACTGCATTGTATTGATTTACGCCCATCATTTCCTGCCGAAAAGCCGCAAGCGGCCGTCCAAAAACAAACCCCGAGGCATTTTTAAACCAGCCGCTTTCTTTTAAATGCCAGAGCGCCCTGCGGATATCCATTGGATTGTAATCACAACTTTCCAAAACCCAAACAATTTTTTTGTGCTTTTCGCTAAACCGGCAAACGTTTTCCAGCCGAGTTCCGCTCAAACCGACAATGCAGTCAAGACAGCCGCCCAGAATAGTTCCGTCAAATTCCAATTTTTCGTCTGGCAGCAAAAGTTCTAAAGTATTTCCATTTTTAGAAGGAATATAAGACACAAGTTCTTTTCTGTCAGTCAAAATATAAGAAGAAAGAGGGTCTTCGCTCTCTACATCTGGATTTTGAAATTTCGGATAACCGCTGACCGTAAAACTCTTTCCTTCGAGAAGATTCCATGCATCAAGCTCGCTCTGTTCCCAGGGTTTTCCGAATCCAGGAGCATTTTGACCGTAGATTGCCGGAATTGAGCAGAGGGTTACAAGCGGAAAAATGAAATTTGTATTGTCGCTGCAACCAATAAACCACTTTGGTTCGGCAGTTTTGAGTTTTTCAAAATCAACGTAACTTACGGTTTCGCACATGAGTTCACCGCCGCCACAACTAAAAACAGCATTTATTTTGGGGTCTAAATAATATTTTTGGAGTTCAGCGGCGGCGATTTTTGGGTCTGTCGAAATTCCAAGACCGTCAGACTTGTAGCAGCACTCGCCAATTTCCACGTTATAACCACGTTCTTTAAAACGGCGGACTGCCTCGTTAAAGCGAAAATTGTAAGGTTCTGTCGTTGCGCCAAAACTCGGAGCAACAATGGCAATCGTATCGCCTTTTTTTAGCGGTTTTGGAAAACGCATATTTTTAAGTCCTTTTTTAGCGGCTTAACTCAACAATAAGTTTTGCACACTCATCAAGTCCAATTTTTCCAGAATTCAAGCACAAATCGTAATATCTAGAATCGCCAAATTCGGTATTTGTGTAGTAAGTGCAATACTTGCAACGTTTGCGGTCAACTCTTACAAGATCCCGCATGATTTTTTCTTCCGAAACATCCTGCATTCTATTGTTTTTTAAGTATTCAACTCTCCACCATGGATCTGCGTGAATAAAAACATGCAAGCTGTCATCAAATTCCTGAAGAATTTGATTTGCGTTTCTGCCGACAATAACGCAATGACCGTGTTCTCCAAATTTGCGGATAACTTCTTTTTGCGCTTCAAAAATTTGATCGTTTATCGGTTTATTGTAAAAATCAAAAAGCGACTGTGTAAATCCCGTCAAAAACGGCGCTTCTTCGTCGCTTTTTAGAACTTTAGAAATATCGATATTTTTTTCACTTGCCGCCTGCAAAATTATACTTTTGTCATAATACTCATAACCAAGAATTTCTGCAACTTTTTTGCCGATTGTTGAACCGCCTGCGCCAAATTCGCGGCTGATTGTAATTATTTTTTTCAATTTTATGCTCCCATAAAAAGTCAAGATTAAAACTTCAGTTTTAGAATTGACTTTTTAAGTTGTTTAGCAACATTTTAGCAAAATCTGCTACAAAACTTTTTCCAAAAAACTCTGAGTTCGTTTTTCTTTCGGATTTTTTAAAACTTCTTCTGGAGTTCCCTGTTCAATTATAAAACCGCAGTCCATAAAAACAACGCGGTCTGCAACTTCGCGGGCAAATCCCATTTCGTGCGTTACAACAACCATTGTCATTCCTCCGCGGGCAAGCTCCTTCATAACTTCCAAAACCTCGCCAACCATTTCGGGGTCAAGGGCGCTCGTCGGTTCGTCAAAAAGCAAAATTTGAGGATTCATTGCAAGAGAACGCGCGATCGCAACACGCTGCTTTTGACCGCCAGAAAGCTGCTGCGGATGTGCAAAAGCCTTTGACTCAAGTCCAACGCGTTTAAGAAGTTTCATTCCTTCAATTTTTGCCTTTTCCTTTGACATTTTTTTTAGCTCAACAGGAGCAAGCATAAGATTGCTGATGATATTCATATTTGAAAAAAGATTAAAATGCTGAAAAACCATTCCGATATTTTCGCGCACCTTATTCAAATTTACTTTTTTGTCGGTAATATCCGTATCGTTTACAATAATTTTTCCGCTTGTCGGCTCTTCAAGATGATTCAGACATCGCAAAAAAGTCGATTTTCCAGAACCAGACGGCCCGATTATGCAGACAACCTCGCCTTCGTGAACATCCAGCGAAATATCTTTTAAAACTTCCAGATTACCAAAATTTTTCCGAAGATTTTCAACGTGAATTTTTACTTTATCGCTCAACATTTCGCTTTAATCTCCTTTCAATAATCTTTGCAATTTTGCTCAGAGAAACAATTACGACCATGTACATAATTCCAACGATTGCCCAAGTCTGAAGCGATTTAAAAGTATTGCCGCTGATTGTCTTTCCCATGTTTGTAAGCTCAGGATAACCAATTACGGACAAAATCGATGTATCTTTTAAGGTGATTATAAACTGATTTATAATTGAAGGAATCATTACCCTAAAAGCCTGCGGCAAAATTACACGGCGCATTGTTGTTGCATAAGAAAGCCCAAGACTTCGCCCCGCTTCCATCTGCCCGACATCAATTGACTCGATTCCTGCGCGAAAAATTTCCGCCATATAAGCGCCACAGTTCATCGCCAGCGCAATCGTACCAGCCTGCAAGGCCGGAAGCCTAAAATTGTTCACCCCAGCCAGCCTAAAAGCCTGAGGCACGCCAAAATAAATAAAATACGCCAGAACAATCAACGGAACGCCACGCACTGCATCGACATAAACCGAACCAATAACATTCAAAATTTTACTGCTGCTTACATTGCACAAAGCAAAAATAAGACCAATAACCATTGCAAAAAGCAACGCCCACAGACAAAGAACCAGCGTATAGCCAAGTGAACGCAAAAGCATCAGCGAATAAACCTGAAGAATCGAAATCAAAATGCAACCTCAAAAAACTAGTGTCGGGCAAACCCCATATTTTCTACTATAGTATAACGGAAAATCCGCCATTTCTCAATCTAAAAGATGCACGATTTTGGGGCCATTTTTGCTAGCGCAAAAACCGCGCTTTCCGTACTTCCGCGTCTCCGCGCTCCATTGTTTTGCGCTGCAAAACAACACCTTCGGCGGTACTCCAATCGCTTGTCCAGCGAACAAATTTTACAAAGGCATAAAAAAAGGACTGCAAAAACAATATTCGAGCCAAAAGAACAATTTTTAAATTGCTCCTTAATCGCTTCAAACAAGTTTTTAAACAGTCCCTTTTTGCAGTAAATGCAAAAACTATTTCAAGTATTTATCAAGAATTGCCTGATAAGTTCCGTTTTCTTTAATATTTTTAAGTCCGGCATTGAACATATCGAGCAACGGCTGGTTTGCTTTGTTCATAATTGCAAAGCCGTATGGAGCGCCTTTGCTTTCCATTCCAGCAGGAATTTTGAGGGCAAGTCCTCCAGTCTTTATGTTATCTGCCATAATTGGAGTATCTTCAACACAGGCAGCGCTGTTTCCTAGGATTACATCCTGATACATTGTCGGAGAATCTTCAAAAACTGTTACCTTAAAGCCATATTTATCTTTGAGAGAATTTGCAAAGTCTGCGCCGGCAGTTCCGTTTTTAACAGCAACATTTTTTCCAGCAAGGTCAGCAAAAGATGCAATTAAACTGTCTTTTGCAACTACAAAAGTCTGAGTTGCGTCATAATATCCGTCAGAAAAAATCCAGCCACTGTCAATTCTTTCCTGTTTGATTGTTGCGCCAGCAATAAGAGCGTCAGCCTGTCCAACCTGAACAGCAGCTACACCAGCATCCCAACCAAGCGACTGAAGGTCGTAGTCAAAACCCTGATCTTTTGCAATCGCAGCAAGAATATCAACGTCAATACCAACAAATTCATTTTTTTCGTTAGTGTATTCAAACGGACGGAATACTGTATCTGTAGCAACAATCCAAACTTTTTTGCCGGCAGCCTTGTCTTTTTTAGAACAGCCAGTAAAAAGCGAAGCGGCGGCAACCACTGCCAAAACAACACTTAAAACTTTTTTCATAAAAGTCCTCCAAAATAAAAAACTTTTAAAATTATAAAGAAATTTTTTTTGTAATTCAACAAAAAGTATTTACAAAATTTTTTGCAATCGCTTATTTCACATCGCTGTCAGCAACTTCAACTTTTCTCAAATGCCAAATATCGCGGACATAATCTTCAATTGTTCGGTCTGAAGAGAATTTTCCGCTGTTGGCTATGTTGATTAAAGTTTTTCGCGCCCAAGCTTTTTTGTCGGCATAAGCTTTTGCAATTTCTTCCTGAGCTTTGCAGTAAAGCTCAAAATCTGCAAGAACGTAATAAACGTCTGGACGCTGGCCTTCAACTCCGTAAACAAGAGAATCGTGTATTTCCTTAAAAATCTGATGGCTTGGATCGTAAGTGCCGTCAACCAACTGACCGACAACTTTTGCAAGAACCGGATTTCGTTCAAGATACTGCTGAGGATTGTAAGAGTGCTCTTTTTCCATTTTTTGAATTTCTTCAGTTGTTAAACCAAACGGAAAGCCGTTTTCTTTTCCTGCTTCTTCAAAAATTTCAATATTCGCGCCGTCCAAAGTTCCGAGCGTAAGCGCGCCATTTACCATAAACTTCATATTAGAAGTTCCAGAAGCTTCTTTTCCTGCCGTTGAAATTTGTTCAGAAACATCTGCCGCCGGGAAAATCTTTTCTGCAACACTTACACGATAATTTTCAACAAATACAACGCGAAGTTTGCCACCCACACGACGATCGTTGTTTACACGTTCTGCAACTGTGTTAATCAATTTGATTATCGCCTTTGCACGACGATAGCCAGAAGCAGCCTTTGCTCCAAAAATAAACGTACGGTTTGGAGGATTGAATGTCGGGTCTTCGATAATTTTGTTGTACAAATACATAATATGAAGGACATTCAAAAGCTGGCGTTTATATTCGTGCAGACGCTTAACCTGAACATCAAAAATCGAATCTGGATCAAGAAATTCATTTTGATGATGCTTTAAATAATCAACAAGGATTTCTTTGTTATGACGCTTAATTGAAATCAATTCATCAAGAGATTTTTCATCATCTGCAAATTTTTCAAGTTCTTTGAGTTTTGAAAGATTTTTTTCCCAACCGTGACCAATTCTGTCTGTAATAAATTTTGCAAGTTCAGGATTTGCATTGCATAGCCAGCGTCGCTGAGTAATTCCATTTGTTTTGTTGTTAAATTTCTGAGGATAAAGTCCGTACCAATCCTTTAATTCAACATTTTTAAGAAGTTCGGTATGAAGCGCGGCAACTCCGTTTACGCTAAAGCCTGCGTGAATTGCAAGCCAAGCCATGTAAACTTTTCCATCATGAATAATCGACATTCTGTTCTGCTTTTGATAATCATCTGGAAATTTTGCGTGCAGTTCAATAAGAAACCGGCGGTTGATTTCTTCAATAATCTGATAAATTCGTGGCAAAAGGCTCTGAAAAATTGAAATGTCCCATTTTTCAAGCGCTTCTGCCAAAATCGTATGGTTTGTATAGGCAAAAGTTTTTGTAACGATGTCCCATGCTTCATTCCAACCCATCGAATATTCGTCCATAAGAATGCGCATCAACTCAGGAATTGCAACAACCGGATGAGTGTCATTCAACTGAATCACATGCAGTTCCGGGAATTTTGCAAAATCCGTTCCATAATCAGCAACAAAGTGATGAACCAAATCCTGAAGCGACGCTGAACAGAAAAAATACTGCTGCTTTAAGCGGAGAGTTTTTCCTTGAGGACCGTTGTCGTTCGGATAGAGAACACGAGTAATATTTTCTGCATCGTTCTGTTTAAAAACAGCCTCGTTGTAACGCATGTCGTTAAAGAGCTGTAAATCAAAACCGTTTGGACTCGAAGCCTGCCACAGACGCAAAGTATTGACAGTGTTTGTGTCAAAACCGACAACCGGCATATCGTAAGGAGTCGCAATCACTTCTTCGGCATTTTCCAAATAAAATCTGTCCTGTCCGTCAGGAGTTTTTCCGTATTTGATTTCTCCGCCAAATTTTACAGTTACCGCCAAATCCGAGCGTTTTACTTCCCAAGGATCGCGATGTTTGAGCCAGTTGTCTGGATATTCAACCTGATAGCCGTTTTCGATGTGCTGTTCAAACATTCCATATTCGTAGCGAATTCCGTAACCGTGTCCAGGATAGTCGAGAGTTGCAAGTGAATCCAAAAAACAAGCGGCAAGACGGCCAAGTCCGCCGTTTCCAAGTCCAGCATCCGGCTCTTCATCTTCAATCACGTTAAAATTTATGTTCATTTCGTCGAGAACTTTTTTAACTTCGTCTTTTATTCCAAGATTTATCAAATTGTTGCTCAAGGCACGGCCCATTAAAAATTCGGCCGAAAGATAATAAAGCTGCTTTACCGGTTTTTTTTCGTATTCGCGGCGAGTTGCCATCCAAGAAGGCAAAATCAATTCCTGAACTGAAGCGCTCACCGCATCAAAAAGATCATGTTCATTTGCCTGAGAAATATCTTTTCCGTACTGACGCCGCAAACGAGCCGCAAGATTTTCGCGAAATTTTTCTGCATTAAACTTCATTTTTTATTCTCCATCCTTTTTTGTAAAATCAAATTTATGTTTTGATCGACTTTTCTACAATTTATGCACGCTTTTTGCCAAAAAATTCATGCATTATTATTTTATCACGATTTTTTGCTATTTGCTGATTAAAACAATGGCAGAACCCGACAAAATAACATATTTTTCCTGATTTCTTAAAAGTTCTTCTTTTCCTTCTGATAAAATACATTCTTCATTTTCTATCGAAGTATCAAGAACCCTATACCATTTTTTTCCGGCAGATGGCGGCGGCACAGTCACAGTGACGTCGTGAATGTCGGTATTAAAAGCAACATAAAAATCGTTGTCCGGTTTAGAATCCAGTTCTGTAATTCCCCCTCCAAGCCTGAACGCCAAAAACCTGTCTAGTTTTGCCCAATCTGGCATAAAACCTTCAATGTTGAACCAGTTTATATCGGCAGGACTTGTCTGTGTTGCAGTTTTTTGCCCTTTAAAAAAATCAACCCGCATAAACACGCGGTGATTACGACGCAATTCAATCAATTTCTTTACAAAATTTAACAAATCGCCGTGCTTTTTTATGTCGTTCCAGTCAAACCAAGAGATTTCGTTGTCCTGACAGTACGGATTGTTGTTTCCGCCTTGAGAACGCTGAACTTCATCTCCGCAAACGAACATTGGCGTTCCCTGGCTCAAAAACAAAGCAACAAAAAAATTTTTTATCTGGCGAATTCTGTTTTTTTCAATTTTTGGATTTAACGTCGGGCCTTCAAAACCGTTGTTGTAACTTAAATTGTTGTCAGTGCCGTCGCGGTTTTCTTCGCCGTTCTGCTCGTTGTGACGGTAATTGTACGAAACCAAGTCGTTCATTGTAAAACCGTCGTGGCTCGCAATGTAATTTATAGAATGATACGGTTTTCTTCCGCTTGAAGAATATAAATCGCTCGAACCGGAAATTCGCGTCGCGGCTTCTGTCGAAAGTTTTTCGTCTCCACGGATAAAACGCCTTATGCCGTCGCGGAATTTATCATTCCATTCGCACCATCTTCCGCCTGGAAAAGAACCAACCTGATAAGCGCCGCCACAATCCCAAGGCTCTGCAATTATTTTTACATCGCGCAAAATAGGGTCTTCGCTTATTCGTCTTGTAAGAGGCGCTTCTAAGGTCAAAAAACCATTTTCGTCACGGGAAAGGACGCTTGCAAGGTCAAAACGGAAGCCATCTACGTGCATTACTCGAACCCAATAGCGCAGACAGCCGATTATATATTCTTGAACGACAGGATGATTGCAATTGAGGGCATTTCCGCAGCCAGAAAAATTTACATAATATTCTTTATTTGTGCTTACAAGCTGATAATAAATTGAATTGTCGAATCCTCTAAAACCAAATGTAATTCCGTGCTCGTTTCCTTCGGCAGTATGGTTGAATACAATATCCAAAATAACCTCAATTCCAGCTTTGTGAAAAGCCTTTACCATGTCTTTAAATTCGGCAACACATGCTCCAGGTCTTTTATCCGAAGAATATGCTGCTTTTGGCGCAAAAAAAGCCGTCGTACTGTAGCCCCAATAATTTACAAGGCGTTTGCCGGTCTTTGGGTTTGTGTTCATATTTTCAAATGCGTCAAATTCCTGAACAGGCAAAAGCTCAACCGCGGTAATTCCAAGTTTTTTTAAATAAGGAATTTTCTCGATTGCCCCGCGATAAGTTCCAGGAAATTTTACTTCAGAAGAAGGAGAAGCCGTAAAGCCTTTTAAATGCATTTCGTAAATAATGCTTTCGTTTAAAGGCTTTTTTAGAGGCTGGTCATTTTCCCAATTATAAGAAAGTTCGTCTACAACTACGCATTTTGGCATTTTTTCGAGAGGACAGACTTTTTGGGAATTTAAATTTTTAAAAAGCGAACCGTCTGTCAGAGCTTTTGCGCGAGGGTCGTAAAGAAAAATATCTTTGTTGAATCTGTGCCCGTTTTTTGGCTCAAAAGGGCCGTCAACTCTAAAAAGATAAAGTGCTCCAGGTTTTAAACCTTCAATAAAGACATGCCACAAATCACCAGTACGATTTATTTTAGGCTCTAATTTTATAGTACATGCAGGAGCACTGTCGTCTGATTTTTTAAAAAGCTCCAAATAAACAGCCGTCGCATTACGACTGAAAACACAAAAATTTACACCGCTGCCAATATAAACCGCTCCCAAATCCCAAGGGTTGCCTGGCAGGACTTTTAACCGATCCATAAGTATTGAATATTTTAACACAGTAAAGACAGGCAGACCAATAATTTTTCATAAATGTTTTATTAAACTGTTTATTTTTGTTTTTTGAATTTTTCTTACGCCGGGGTGGAGGCGCGCGAAGCGTTGCAAAATACGCAGTATTTTGCAATGAAGCGAAAAGCGGAACGCTGGAACACCGGTTAGAGCGTAAATGGCGTCCTGCAAAAACTTACAAAATTTTTAAAAAATGCTATACTCGAAAAATGGAAAATATAAATCTAGAATCAGAAAAAAAAGAAAGCACTGTCGGAGACAAAACAGCCATTGTTACAATTATCGGGCGACCTTCTGCCGGAAAATCGACATTTTTAAACACGGCTTCAGGAGAAATGGTAAGCATTGTAAGTTCGATTCCGCAGACAACTAGAAACGCAATCCGTGGAATTGTAAACACTTCGCTCGGTCAGCTGGTTTTTGTGGACACTCCGGGCTACCACGAATCAAACAAAAAAATGAATCTTAAAATGCGCAATATTGTTGCAGACCAGCTTGCAAATGCGGATTCAATTCTTTATGTCGTGGATTCGACGCGTCCTTGCGGCGATGAAGAAAAACTGATTACAGAACTTTTAAAAGGGCATGAAAAAAAGACCGTTGCCGCCTTAAACAAGATTGACGAAAAAAAATCAAATCCGTCGGCTGCCAGAGTTTTTCTGTCAAAACAGCTTCCTGAGCTTTCCGAAAAAAATATTTTCGATGTTTCGGCAAAAAACGATGAAGGAGTCAACGATGTTTTGCGTGCGCTTTACGAACTTGCACCAGTTGCGCCCCATCTTTATCCGGAAGAATTTTATACTGACCAGGAAGTTGACTTTAGAATTGCGGAAGTTATCCGTGAACAGGCAATTAACCGTCTTGATCAGGAAATTCCGCATTGCGTTTATGTTCAGATTGCGGATATGGAAATGCGTTCGCCGACAAAAATGTGGTGCCGTGCGTTTTTATGCGTTGAAAAAGAAAGTCAAAAAGGCATTGTAATCGGAAAAGGCGCTCAAATGATTAAAACAATCCGTATTGAATCAATTAAACAGCTGCGCAAAATTTTTGACTACAAAATTGACTTGGATTTGCAGGTTAAGGTAGATAAAAACTGGCGGCAGAATGATTTAAGGCTGAATAAATTATTAAAATAGACAAAAAACAGGCTTCACGATTTTTTGTGAAGCCTGTTCTGTATTGTTTATACAAGCTGTTTGTACAATTCAAACTGTGCAATTCCCTGATAAAGCAACATTCCGGCGCCATTGCAAACTTTACAGCCTGAAGCATCTGCACGAGCCATAATTGGAGTTACTTCTGGAGAATAGATTACATCATAAACATATTCTTCTCCGTTAAAGTCGTAGAACCAAATCGGGTCGTTTTCTGGGTTTGAAGGGTCGCTGCTGCCCATGCCCTTTGAAGTTGTCTGAACGATTACGTCAGAATATTTGTTCAATTTTTCAAGGCTCTCCGGGCCGAGCGTTGCATAGTCAAAACCGTATTTTTCGGCAATTAAACGGGCTTTTGCCAAAGTGCGGTTGAATACACATGCCTTTGCTCCAAGTTCTTTGATAACATAAGCAATTGCCCTGCTTGCTCCGCCAGCACCGATTATTGCAACTTTTTTGCCTTTTAAATCTTTTGCACCGGTAAATTCCAAAAGCGCTTTTTCAAAACCAAGCGCATCAGTATTATAACCTTTCCAATCATCACCATAACGGACGACTGTATTGCAGGCGCCGATTGATTCTGCTTTTTCATCAATATTTTTTATTAAAGGAATAACTGTTTCTTTGTGGGGAATTGTTACAGAAAATCCCTGAATATCAAGAGTTTTTGCAAAATCCAGCGAGTCTTCGATTGTTTCCGACTTGAATGGAATAAAAACTGCATCTAAATTTGCCTTTTCAAACATTCCATTTTGCAATTCCGGGCTGGAAGTGATTTTTAGAGGATAGCCTGTAATTCCAAAAATCTTTGTCTTTTCATTAATCGAATGAAAATGATATGTTTTTTCGAGGGTGATTGGATCTGTATGTCCGATTTCAAGCAAATTGCCCAAAAGTTCAGATGGACTTGTGTACGTAAGATATGAATGCAATCGTTCTGAAAGAATTCTTGTCGGAAGCCCAAGAGGTCCCATTGCGCATACAATCTGCTCTGTATTCTTCCATTTGTCTGCTTCGCTAAAAACTTTTGTAACGTCAGAAAGACGATGGGGCATAAAAGCAATTTTTGGAATTTCATAAGAATTCTGACGAAGTTCATCAAATTTTTCAACAATATTTTTAATCGGAGAACTCATATTGTGGTAAGAGCGGATAATTCTCGTTCCAAAAGCCTGAGCCGCATCTTCCAAACTTGGAATATGAAAATCTTCTTCAAAATCAACATAGGCAAAATTTTTCTTCGGGTCTTCCTGAGCAAACGCAAGACCGCGCGCAAAAAGCATGGTGCGTGTCGACTCGCCCTCGATATACTGCCCACCGTCAATTTTGCGGCGAATTGTAAGAATTGCAGGAACATCTATCATTGCCGGAAATTCGCGGATTTTAAGACGTTCATCTTCTTCAAGAAAATCTACACGAAGTTCAACTATATCAATGAATTCTTTGTATTTTTCAACAATTGCAACATCTTCCGCCAAAGTTTTTCCTGTTACGCACAGACAAACCAAAGATTTCGCCATTTTTTCCTCCACTCAAAACTATTCGTTTATTGTTACGCGTTTTGCAACTTTTCCAGCAACACGCAAAATCAATTCGCTTCCTTCTGTTACTGCGTAAGGAACCGAGAAATGTCCGCCTGTATGGTTTAGCGCCACAAGCTGACTGCGCTGACCGTTGCTTTCAATACATTCAACCGTCATTGCTACTGGATAAGGGAATTGAGCAAGCTCAGTTTCAAAAATTCCATAAATCAAATCGTCTTTTGGTTTTACCGGAAATGCCATTTCGACAGACATTCTTGTGTAATTTTCAATATATTGGCTGTCAAATTTCTGCTGGCTCACAACTGAATTTTCTTTTTCGTCTTTTGCAGCCTTGTGAGCAGAAAAATCAAGAACAACGCGCAAATTTGGCAAGAGAGCGAGCATTTCTTTTACAGATTTTCCGATAAGTCTAGGAACGGCAGTGTTGTCAAAGCTTGGACCGCGGCTGACAATCAAATTAACCGTAACAGGATTAGAAATTTTTGTTCCGGCAGGCGGCTCCTGTTCAAGAATTGTGCCAGCTTCTTCGAGAGAAGCCTTGTAAACAGGTTCTGCAAGCAAAATAAGCGGCCGGGAAGAACCTGTAAACATCGTTGTCAAATCAATTTTTAAGTTATCATATTTCTGACCAATATAATTGCCAACTTCCGAAACGATTGCTCCGCGGCTGACAGTAAGATTTACGCGTGTTCCGGCTTTTACGATTGCTCCGGAAGACGGCGACTGAGAAATAATTGTTCCAGACGGCTGCTCGTCATAACGAAGCTGAATTTTCGGATACAATTCCTTTACCTGCATTTCCAAAAGAGCCTGAGCCAATTCCTTTCCTTCAACTTCTGGAACCAAAACCTTTTCCGGACCTTTTACAGTCGCAAAAAAAACTGCAAGACAAGTCAAAAGCATTACAATAACTGCAAGAATTATAGTAACAAAAAGAGCCTTGCCGTTTGCCTGCAAATTTTCCATTCCCTTTATAAAACTTACACGGCAATTCTGAATATTGAAATTTTTAATTTTTTGCCAAAGTTTAGAAAAAAATCCTTTGATTTTCATAAAATCTTCCTAATTTTTTTATTTTCCTAGAAATTGATTTTATCATCAAGAACGCAGCCTATAAAGTCCCGCGCACCGTTCATAAAACTTTTGTAATCCATATTTTTTTTGCCCTGCCATTGAAGTTCTTTAACAGCAAGCACAGTTCCGCCACCACAGACAATTTCGATTCCAACATTTTTCCGGTAAGGCAGGACAGTTCCCGGAACATTTTGAATTTTTTCGCTATTTTCAAAAGAATTTGCATCCAGTTTTCCTGGCTCCGCCTTCAAAATAGAAAGCTTTATGCCATGGCAAGCAGTAAAACACAACGGCCAGGGAATAAAGGCGCGAATCTGTCGGTCAATTTCCACAGCCGTTTTATTCCAGTCAATAAGTCCGTCTTCTTTTTTTATAAACGGAGTATAGTCGCTTTCGCCCTGCTGAGCTTTTCCGTCAAATCTTCCGTTTGCATAATTTTTTAAAACCTGAATAAAAAGCTGAGTTCCGGCTTCTACAACAGGGCTGTTTTTTCCATCTCCGTCCATCAAGCCCAAAGTTGTTTCTGTTCCGTCCAAATCCACAAAGCTTTGAGCAAGAATGTCGCCTTCGTCAGTTTTTAACGCGATTTTCTGCACAGTAACGCCAAGCTGTTTTTCTCCGGCAAGAATTGCGGCAGGAACAGGAGTGCAGCCTCTGTGTTTTGGCAGTGCTGACGGATGCAAGTTTATTCCGCCAAGGGCAAAAAGCTCAAGAAATTTTGGCCCAAAAATCCGGCCATAATCAAAAGTTACCAAAAGTTCAGGTTTTAAAGCGCAAACCGATTCACGAGCCTCTGCAAGAAGATGCTCAAATTCCAAAACAGGAATGTCATTTTCTCTTGCGCAAACAGCGACTTCTGTAGGAATCAAATCTTTTTTACGCCCGCGAGCCGACGGAACATTTGTCAAAACTCCAACAATTTCGACTCCAAGACATTTGCCCTCATCAGAACGAGAAAATTCAATTAAATTCCTTAAAACCATGGCCGACGCCAATGGTGAGCCCGCATATAAAATCTTCACTATTTTTTACTTTCCTTTGCTGCCTGTTTAGCGGCAATTTTTGCAGCGATCGAAGCCGCTTTTCTTGCTTTTTCCGCTTCTTTTTTCTGAGCGCGTTCAAGCCGCTTTTTCATCTGAGCGGTAACTTTTGCGGCAAACTCAGGATCGCCGCGGTCAATATAAACAATTCCGTCCAAATGGTCATTTTCGTGCTGAATACAGCGGGCCAAAAGACCGTCCGCCTCAAGAGTAAAAGGCTTGCCGAATTCATTTAAGGCCGAAACTGTAACTTTTGAAGGTCTTCTAATTTTTTCTTCAAAACCCGGAAGCGAAAGACAGCCTTCCTCATAATCGCACAGATCGTTGCTAGTATAAACAATCTGCGGATTTATAAAAACCCGGCGCACACCATCATCAACAGTGATTACAAAAAATCTTTTAGAAACGCCAACTTGCGGACCTGCCAGCCCAACGCCCTGAGCCTCGTCCATCGTATCAAACATTTCGTTAAAAAAACTGCGCATTTCATCGTTAATTTCAGCCGGCTCAACCGGAACACATTTTTGACGGATAACCTCTTCGCCTAGTTTGTAAATTTTCATAAAAACCTTCAAAAAAACAGAATTTTCGGGTTCAGCCTACCACAAAAAGCGTTTTTTTTCTATAAGATAAAAATTTGGAGCACAAAACACCTGCCGCGGCCCGTCTTGCATGGTTTTATCCGGCAAAAGCCGGACGCTGCGCGCCATTCCAGCCGGGGCTAAGATTTTTTGTTAATAAAAGTCGTTTCTCGCGCCCTGCGAATTTTTTCCAAAAACTCTTTCTCTAGCAACAAAGCGCAAAATTCAATAGACTGTTCTAAAATTGCAAAATGTTTCTGGAGCATACAGATGATTAAAATCATAAACTATAAAGATTTAAAAGACGATTTTTTTAACGGACGCGACTTTGGCTCTTCAATCGACATTGTAAAAGACATTCTTCTTAACGTAAAAACAAACGGCGACAAAGCGCTTTTAGAATACGGCACAAAATTTGACGTAAGCGCGCCTTCTTCGCTCGAAATTCCTCGGTCAGAATTAAAATCTGCCGCTCAAAAAATGCAAAAAGAGAATCCAGAACTTTATAAATCGCTCTGCTACAGCCACGACCTTGCGCTTCGCTTTGCAAAAAAACAGCGCGAATCTTTTGACAATTTTGAAGTTGAACTTGAACCTGGCCTTTTTACCGGCCAGAAAAACATTCCTGTCGAAAAAGCAGGTGTTTACGTTCCGGCAGGACGATTTCCGCTCGTAAGCACAGTTGTAATGACAGTCACTCCGGCAGTTGCGGCAGGCGTAAAGGAAATTGTTCTATGCACACCGCCAAGAGTTCATCCTGACGACAGAGAAGCCGCGCAAAAAGCAGGAACTGGAATTCCGGGCTCTCCTTTTGTCGGCGGAAAACCTTATGCTGACGAAAATATTATGGCGGCGGCATATATTTGCGGCGTTACAAAGGCTTACGCCTGCGGCGGAGCACAGGCAATCGGAGCACTTGCTTTTGGAACACAGTCAATTCCTCGCACAGACGTAATCGTAGGTCCAGGAAACAAATTTGTTGCAGAAGCAAAAAAACTGGTTTACGGAACAGTCGGAATCGACATGGTTGCAGGTCCGACAGAAGTTTTTATCATTGCAGACAAATCGGCAAATCCAGAATGGGTTGCAGCCGACCTTCTTGCGCAGGCTGAGCACGACATTGTTGCACAACCAATTCTGGCAACAGATTCAAAAGAACTTGCACAGGCGGTACAAACCGAAATCGAAAAGCAGCTTAAAGTCCTCGAAACAAAAGAAACGGCGGAAAAATCAATCGAAAACTGCGGCGCAATCATTCTCTGCGACAATATTGAACAGGCAGCAGAAGCCGCGAACCGAAAAGCCCCGGAACACCTCGAACTTGCAATGGACGAAGGAACAACACGCGACAAAATCGCAGAACTTTGCCACAATTACGGCTCGCTCTTTTTGGGACACGGCAGCGCAGAAGTTTTTGGCGACTACTCAGCAGGACTAAACCACACTCTTCCTACTTCTGGAAGCGCACGTTTTACAGGCGGCTTGAGCGTACGTGTATTCTTAAAAACAGTCACAACTTTACGCACAATTCCAGGCTCAAAAGGCGCAGTTTCTTCTGCAAAAGCCGCAGGACACCTTGGCGACGCCGAAGGACTTGCAGGCCACGCACATGCAGCCCGCTTAAGACTTGAATAAAAAAACACCTGTCTAAGTCCATGCAACTGGCTAAAAAGAAAATAATTTTTTGTCAGAAAAACTAGAATAAACCGGAAAGCTTAGCCCGGATCGGAATGGCTTTAGTTGTCGGGGCAGGTTTAGTTTTCTAAATCTGCCCCGACAATGGAGCGGACAGCGCAACCATGCAGAGCCGGATTGACCGCAAATTGCGCTCCAAAATAAATTCGAGCCTTATGCGCCTTGAGATTCGCCAGTTATTGTCAAGACAACATCGGTAAATTCCACACAAGTTCCACGAGTTCCAAACATGCCTGCATAAAAGTAATCAGAATCTTTTGCCACAAAATCAAAATCCGTGTAAGTGGTTTCGTAAGCATTGCCTTTATAAACAGTCTTAACTTTTACAACCTGGCCAACTCTTTCAATTGAAAATTCTGCGGTTTCGTCGTTATTATAAAGAGCCGAAATTTTGTTTTCAGAAACTTTTAAAGAACCAGATTCTCTCTTCCAGTTTGCAATACAAGAACTTGCAGAATCTGCATAAAGTCCTGCAGATACATAGTTTGAGCTTACCGCAATTTTGTTTGGAGCATAGCAGTCGTCGCGAAGCATTAAACCAAAGCCCGCCTGATTTTTACCAGCCACCGATACTAAAACTTTTGCTTTTACAGTAAGCGTAAAGTTTTTGCTTACAGGAATCTGTTTAAAAGCAAAAGCAAAACCGTCTGCCGAAGAAGTTATTTTTCCTTTTGGCGAGGCCGTCCCTGTCTGGCCAACCTTAAAAACTCCTGCTGAAGTTTCCTGTGCAAAAAATCCATTTGAAGCAGCAGAAGGATCTCCTCCGCAATCGCCAAAAGCAGTTCCATACCAGCCTTCAGACGTACACTTTAAGTTTTCTACAGAATTTAATTTTGATAAATCCGGAGCAGCATAATCAACAAATACATAGTCTGGATTTTTTACAAGATCTTTATCCTTTGAAGGAAGATAAGTTGATTTTACATAAGGTTTTAATGCACATGAACTTTGAGAAATTGTCATGGCAAAAAAATACGAAACCATTTTTGCGCCATAAATATTGATATGTGTTCCATCAACTGATTTTAAGTTTGGCAAATCGGCAGAACTTCCTTGAGCCATTGCATGAAAATAAATCGCTTCATCATAGCCAAGTTCTTTGTATTTTTCTTTTGTCATTGTCGTCAAATCTACAAACTGAACAGATTTTTCTTTTGCAAGTTCTTCCGCTGCTTTTCTGTAATCCCCCGAAGCAGTTATATGGGCATAAGAACCCGAATAATCGTTTGAAGAACTCAGACGAACAATTGGAGAACAAATAATCGGTGTTGCGCCTTTTTCCTGTACAACCTTTATATATTTATTAAAAAGAATATTTTTAAAAGAACCTTCTGTATCTGTCGATTCAGCGGCGCTTGCAAAACGGTCTTCGTCATCAGATTTTTGATCGTTGTGGCCAAACCCAATTACAAGAAAATCGCCATCCTTAATTTCAGCAATCAAAGTCTGGTAATTTTCTTCCGTAAGAAAACTTTTTGCAGAACGGCCAGAAAGAGCTAGATTTCTTACTGTAATCTTAGACGACAAGTTGTTTGCCAACTGAGTTCCATAACCATAACGCGGATAAAAATATGTTGCGTCAGTATGTTTTCCATCTTTTACATAATCACAAACAGTCGAGTCACCAACAACCCATAAAGTCGCCGCAGAAAGTGCCGAATCATCGTACTCAGATGGCGTCGAATCGCCTGGATTTTCGGGAGTTGCCAGATTCTGGCTTCCGCTGTTGTCAGAAGAAGAATCGTCTCCGTCAGAACAAGAAATAAAACCTGTTCCCAGCAAAGCTAAAGCCGTAAAAACTGCCGCTATTTTTACAATTTTTTTCATTTGATTTGCTCCTAAAAAAAGCCAAGATTAAAACTTCAATTTTAATCTTGACTTTTTAAGTTGTTTCGCAACGAAGTGAGAAACAACAGATGATAAGAAAGTTTGCAACGCAAACTTTTAAAGATAAAAACAGACGCCATTTTCGGCTGTTTTTATCTTACCTACTATTTTTTTACATATTCTATTGGATTAAACCTTTTACTAGTACGTTAGAAATTATAAATGTGCGTCCTGCATTTTCCTTTGTATCCTTGTATGCTGGATAAACTCTTATATAAAGCGATTTGCCATTTTCTACAGGAAGTCCAAGTGCGTCTGAACTATTCTTTGAACCGCCGGCAGAATTTGAACATAGAACTTCTTTTTGAGCAGTTTTCATTTCGCAAATTGGCTCTGGATTAGAAAAATCTTCATTTGTAGAATAATAAGCGCTCCAAGCCATATATGAACCACCAGAAGAACAGCAGTCAAAACTGATTTCGTTTACTGTAAGGTCAATACCACTGGCTGGAATTTCATATTCAATATAAACATCGTTCATTTTTGCACCAGTGTCGTTTACAGGCCAGACATTGCCGGGATTGTCGATTGTTACGCGGGCATAAGTTTCTGTGCCGATTGTTTTATTAGAAGATTTTATAAGACCATTAAGTCTAGTTTCTGCGGGAACAACATCCTCAGAAGTTGAAGTTGCGGCAACCGAAAAGCTGCCCCCCCCCCGAAATCATAGGCCAATTTACCGTAAAATCCGTACCTGACACCGACAATTCTTTCCCTGCGCCTGAAAGAGCAATTTTTAAAGCAGAACCGTCAACTGTTCCTGCCGGAGTATTTCCAAAATCAGGAGTTACAGATGAATGAGTAACCGTTATATCGCCATTGTATGAAATTACTTCTGTTGGACTAAATTTTATAAATACTTCAGTTCCCATAAAATTTTCATCTGTTTCAATCGTTAAAACTGAATCAAAACTTCCGCTGTCAGAAAGGCTAAGCCCAAAACCTGAAGGAGCAGTAATCGTAATTGTTCCGCTTTTGTTTTGAAAATTAGAAATTCTAAAAGAAGTTGTTTTTGTTGCATTTGCAAGAATACGTCCAAAAGCAAGATTTGACTTATCAACCATAATTCTTGGCGAACAATCTTTTATATAAGAAGTCAAATATCCGTTTTTCTTTAATTCATCTGTAACAATTTTTCCAAGCTCAAGACCGCCCAGTGTTCTTTCGTGAGTGTTATCACTGTCTACATAAAAATATTTTTCCTTGCCTGCATTATTGTATTCTGCAACACGAACAGCGCTAAGTTCTGTCATATCAACAAGAATTGCGCCCTGTTTTTTGGCGGCAGCTTTCATTGCGGCAGGATAATTTCCACGAGGAGTAGAATCTCCTGTCATAGTTTTGTTTGACCAGTCGTGTTTTCCATAAGCGCTTACTTCTGAACCAGAATAATCACCGCGAACAAACGGAGTTACACAGATTGGAACCGCTCCAAGTTCACGTGCTTCAACAATATATTTTTCCATAAAGTCGTAGTGAGTTCCAGCAACTGTCTCATTTGCATTTTCAGAAGCAAAAGTAAACTGCGCTCCATAAGTTTTATCGCAGTCAGTCAATGCTCTTTGGTCATTATGTCCAAAAGAAAGAATTACAACTGATTTTTTTCCAGCCTCATTATTAGCCTGAATACGGCGCTTTACTTCTGGCCAACGAGAATCTTCATTATAAAAAAGTCTTGAAGAACGGCCGCCGTTTGCAATATCAGTTACAACATTTGCCTTTGTTTCATCAAAAAATTCCTTGAGAGCCTGTCCAAGGCCATACTGATCAGAATCGCTGGCAGAATAATCTCTCATAATTGAATCACCACAGCAGAAAATATCTATATTTTCAGAAATTGTTCTAAGGTCAAACGGATCTGACGAAACTCCCCTGTTCGGCTCTTCAATTTTTACTTTTAACTCTGCTTTTTTCGTTGAATCCGAAGATAAAGTTCCTGTTACAACAGTTTCGCCACCAGAAAGCGGAGTTAATTTTCCAGAAGAATTTATCGAGCATATATACGGATTTTCTACAGTCCAGGTTGCTTCTCCGTCCATTTTTAACGTTTTTGAAGCCGCAAGAGAAATATCTGTAAGAGTTAATTCTTTAGAATCTCCAGCTTTTAACAAATATTCAGTAGCTTCAGCATTCAAAACCTTTTCGTCGTCTGATTCATCTTTTTCCTGCTCACCATTTTGACTGCCAGACTCAATTTCTGTCTCTTCATTAGATTCGTCTAAATCAGAACAGCCGTTTAGACAAAAAATTGCTGCAAAAAGAAGAACTGCAAGTATATTTCTTATAATTTTTTTCATACAAAACCTCCTTAGAAATAAATACAAACTTCCTTAGTCAAAATATACTTTTTACCTTTTGGACAAAACCAGTATTTTTCAGAACTATTAAGTCATTTATAGATTATTATGTATAAAAGTATTCATTTTCGTATAAAATAAAAACAAACTGCTAATTCATTAAAAAAAACATACTCAATTACGCAAAATCAAAGTATAATTATGTATAAAAAAGCAATTATGATTTAGAAATTTTATAAAAAAAACGGAAAACTATATGAATTTTAAAATTTCCCAAAGAAAAGCATTCTTAACTGAACAAAAAAACAAAGGTCAAAGAATTACAATAGGATTTACCGGAATTGCCGACCTTCGTTCTTTTATTGCGCTAGAATACATCGAAGGCATGATGAAAGCCGCCGTTGACTACGATATAAACTTTATAAACATGGGAGCGGCAATAAAATATTCTCTTTTTGAAGACATAAATTTTGTAAATCACTATATGAAGAATTTCAATTTTATGAAAAAACCCTTTCTTGACGGAATAATAACCTGGGCCTCTTCATTAAGAGAATTTGTTGACAGCGAAAAAATTCTAGAAACTTTTAACAGTTTAAAACCGCTCCCAATGATAGACATAGGACATCTTGATATTCCTGGAGTTACAGCTCTCAGAATAGACAGCGATTCCTCAGTTCAGATGATTATGGAGCATCTTGTAAAAATTCACGGTTATTCAAAATTCGCATTTATAGGAGCAGACGTTTCTGAGCCGCACAGAAAACGACTTTCGGCGTATAAAAACGAATTAAAAAAATATGGGCTAAAAGAAATTGAAAATTCCGTTTATATGGCGAATTCCATGAGCGTGATTTCTCTTGCAAACACCGTAACCCGATTTTTGCAAGACCATGACATTCAAAAAAAAGAAATTGAAGCTATTGTAACGACAACCGACATTATTGCAGCAGAAGTTATAAATCAACTGGAAAAAAACGGTTTTAATGTTCCAAAAAATATTGCCGTTACAGGTTTTAACAATTGGTACGACGGAATAACCGCAAAAACTCCAGTTACAACAGTCAATCTTGAATATTTTAAGCGCGGTTACATGGCGGTTGAACTTTTAATCGACAAGATAATGAATCCAAACTCTACGTGCAAAATTGTAAGGGTAAAAACTTCACTTGTCATAAGGCAATCTTGCGGATGTTTTGAAAAAAGCGTGCAAAATGCAGGAAAAAAAATTGATTTAACAGAAGACGAGACAGAAATTTCAGAACAACAGTTAAGACAAAAATTATTTTATAAACTTTTGGAAATTTTCAAAACCGAAAAAGAAGTTGATATAGAAAATCTGGTAAATTCTTTTTTTAATGATGTTTATTTAAATCCCGAAAAAAGCTGCATGCTTGAATGGTTTCAAAATCATTTGCAAAAATATTCTCATATCGCTTCGTCAAATGCAGCTTACCTTCAAAATCTAGTTACAGGTTTTAGAAATATTTTTATTCCTGTCTTGAAAAATGAAAATCTTGAAACAATTTTAAGAATTGAAGGCATTTTTCATCAAATGAGAACTCTTATTACAATTTTTACAAAATACGAAACTTTGGCAGAAAGAGAAAATCCATACAGATTGAATAATATTTCGAAAAATGCTGTAGATTTAAGCGATGCAATGGATCTCGATGAAATAATTGAGCTTCTAAAAATGCAATTAAACGAAATGAATATATCAAAAGCATTTCTTGCCCTAAACGAGTCAAATTCTTCAAATATCAACGACACAAAAATAAGACTTATCTATCCAGAACCAAAAGAAGAATTAAAACAAAAATTGCAGTTTAAAATTCACGAGCCATATCAATTTCCTAAGAGCTTTTTTATGGATACAAGATATTCATTAATGCTGGAAGTGCTGCATCATTCTGATAAATATTTTGGTTACATTTTTTTGGAAATGAAATTTTTAAATATTGCTTATTATGATGTTGTAAGATTGCTTTTAAGCAACGCTTTGTATTCTGTAAGAATAAAAAAAGCTGATGAAAAAAATGATTTTTTACTTGAAACTTCAGAAATCAACAGACTGTTAAAAAAACAAAATCCAGCTGAATCAAAAAGAAACCGAATAACCGTAAAAAGTTTAACCGACTATTTACAAAAAAATATTTCTGAAAAAACAAATCTCGAAAAAATCGCAGAACATTTTATGGTTAGCCGAAGCTACCTTTCAAAAAAAACAAAAGAACTTACAGGCTGCTCTGTTCAGGAATTGCATGAAAAGATGAAAATTGAACAGGCAAAAAAAATGCTTCTTTCTGATAATTTTTCGATTTTTGATGTTACTGCAGCTCTTGGATTTGCAAATCAAAATTACTTTTCGAATGTATTTAAAAAAAACACCGGTTTAAGTCCATGCAACTGGCTAAAAAGAAAATAATTTTTTGTCAGAAAAACTAGAATAAACCGTGGAAGCCTAGCCCGGATCGGAATGGCTTTAGTTGTCGGGGCAGGTTTAGTTTTCTAAATCTGCCCCGACAATGGAGCGGACAGCGCAACCATGCAGAGCCGGATTGACCGCAAATTGCGCTCCATTTTTCTATTTTGTTAAATCTGCGCCAAAGTATTTTTGGGAAATTTGGGCAAGTTCGCCGCTTTGTTTTAATTCTTCGATTGCTTTATTTACGGCTTCGAGCAATGTTTTTGTTTCTTCGCCTTTGCGCATTGGAATTGCAACTTTGCTTGCGTTTTCTGTCAGCGCTGCAAGTTTGAACGGATTTTCTGGCTTTATTTTTTGGTAATAAAAAAATGTCGCATTGTCGTTTAAGGTTGCGTCGGCCCGTCCGTGTTCAACAAGCTGCAATGTTTCTTCAAAAGAGTCGATTGTAACAACTTTTGCGCCAAGGCTTTCGGCAAATTCTGCATAAGTGCTGCCGAGCGAATTTGTCGTTGTTTTGCCTTTTAGGTCTTCAAACTTTTTTATTGAATTGTTGTCTTTTTTTACAATCAAAGCAGTGTGTGTATATGCGTACGGTTCTGAAAAATCGTATTTAAAGGTGCGTTCCTGTGTTACTTCTACGCCGTTCAAACTCAAATCGTAGCGTTTTGAATCAATTCCCGCAAAAATTCCGTCCCAGTCAACTTCGACAAATTCTGCCTTTACACCCAATTTTTCGGCAATTTTTTTGCCGACTTCGACATCGTAACCGACAAGTTCATTTTTTTCGTCATGGTAAGTCCACGGCGCCCAGGTTCCTTCCATTGCGATTGTAATCTTGCCTTTTTTTTGAATCTGGCTTAAAAGGTCGGCGCTCCCGCTTTTTTTGCAAGACATAATTCCTGCCGAAAAAACTGCCGCCGCAAAAATAAATAATTTTTTTTTCATAAAATTCTCCCATAAAAAGCCAATTTTTGTTTTGACTCTTTTACGTATTTTTTATTCAAACTTTCCAATAAACTCTCTTGTACGCTGATTTTTTGGTGATTCAAAGAATTCTTTTGCACCCGCTTCCTCAAGAATTTTGCCTTTTTCCATAAAAACAACACGGGTGCTCACGTTTTTTGCAAAATTCATTTCGTGAGTTACAACAATCATCGTCATTCCTTCTTCTGCAAGATTTTTCATTACCTGCAAAACTTCGCCGGTCAATTCCGGGTCAAGCGCGCTCGTTGGCTCGTCAAAATAAATAATTTTTGGATTGGTCGCCAAAGCCCTGGCAATTGCCACACGCTGCTGCTGTCCGCCAGAAAGCTGGTGCGGAAAATATTCTGCCCTGTCTTCCATTCCGACTTTTTTGAGCATTTGAACTGCGCTTTTTTCCGCCTGTTCTTTTTTTATTTTTCGGGCAACAATCAGTCCTTCCGTCACATTTTGAAGGACATTTTTGTTTCTAAACAAATTGTAATTTTGAAAGACAAATCCTGTTTTTTTGCGAATTTCGTTTATCTGTTTTTTGTGCATTTTTTTTAAGTCGTAAGTCTGGCCGTCAAAAACCAGTTCGCCTTCATCGGCTTTTTCGAGAAAATTAAGGCAACGGAGCAAAGTTGTCTTTCCAGAACCGGAAGAGCCGATTATCGAAATTACATCGCCTTTGTTTACGCTCAGGTCAATTCCCTTCAAAACTTCTAAATTTCCGAACGACTTATGCAGATTTTTTAATTCAAGAATTTTTTCCGTCATATTTTTACTGCGTTTCTCCGTCAAAAGCTTTTTCTGACAAAAAATTGATTTTTTTCTCAGCTTTCCGCTGAATCCATGTCAAAACAGTTGAAAAAATCAAATAGATGAGAGCAACTTCAATGTAAAGAGCGAGCGACTCATAAGTTCGGGCAACAATTCTCTGAGTCGCCATAAACATTTCTGTAACCGTAATGTTTGCTGCAAGAGAAGTTTCTTTGACCATTGCAATCAAAGAATTTGAAAGCGGCGGAAAGGCAGTTCTAAAAGCCTGAGGAAGCAAAATTCTCCAGAATGTCTGAAAATAGCTCAGTCCAACGCAATAACCGGCTTCAAGTTGTCCGTCCGGCACCGACTCAAAAGCGGAACGCATTGTTTCCGCCGTGTAAGCGCCTTCATTTACCGCAAAAACCGCAACCGCCGCCGGAAAAGGCTCAATCATAATTCCAAGATTTGGCAATCCGTAAAAAACAACATAAAGCTGAACCAAAATCGGAGTTCCACGAACAACCCAAATATAAAAACGGGCAATCTGTTTTAAAACTTTTATATTTGCAAATTGAACTAAGGCTGTAAGAATTCCAATCACAAGCGCCAAAAAAAACGAAATCGCAGTAAGCGGAATTGTCGTAACAAGACCAGGAATTAAAATCTTAAAAAAAGAATCAGTTAAAATGTGCCAGAGATGTTCGCTCACAATCACTCCAACCAATTAAAAAAATGGCAATTAAGACAAAAAAATAAAAAATTTACAGTCCAAAGGTCATTTCGACTGGCGCAATGACCTTTTTTTATGGCTTAATTTTCGCCGAATTTTTATTTTTCCTTATGGCGTCTGTCGAGTTCGTCATAAACATCCTGCCAAGTAACGCCCTCTTTGTACATCAAAACGCTCATAAAATAAACAAGGTCGGCCGCTTCCCAAATAACGTCTTCGCGAGATTCTGCCTCGTCTGTCAGCTCTTCGGCTTCTTCCATTACTTTTTCTCGCACACGCTTAGCGTCGAGAGTTGCAGTGTAGCTTCCTGGACGAGGATTTGCAAAACGCTCTGCAATTGTCGCATAAAGACGTTCAAGATTTGATTTTGCGTCAGGCTCGCTGTTAAAACAAGTGTAAGAACCAGTGTGGCAAACTCCGCCGTTTGGAAAAACCGTTGCAAGAACAGTGTCGCGGTCGCAATCGGCACGCATTTTTATCAAATCAAGGTAATGATGGCTTTCTTCGCCTTTAGTCCAAAGCCTATTTTTTGTACGGCTAAAGAAAGTAAGTCTTCCAGTATCAAAAGATTTTTCAAACGCTTCTTTATTTGCATAACCGAGCATCAAAACTTCGCCAGCCGGACTCTGGGCAATCACCGGAATAAGTCCATCGGTCTTTTCATAATTCAGGCAGTTTACAAAAGCATCTTTTAGATTTACAGCACCTGTATAAAGAGCCATTCCGAGCTGAACATCGCAACCGATTTTTTCAAGCTCAACAATCTGTTCAAGATTATTAACTCCGCCAGCAACAACAAGACGGCACTTCACAGCATTCCTCAAGGCACGGCAAGCCTCCATGTCAGTCCCCTGCATGCACCCTTCTTTTTCAACACAGGTAAATAAAAGCTCAGAGCAAAATTTTTCGGCTTGCTTTGCGCCTTCCACCAAAGGAATATCAACCGTTTCAGTCCAGCCTTTTACGGCAATTTTTCCGTGAATCGCATCAACCGAAATAATAACGCGCTGTTTTCCAATCGCGTCGCAAAGCTCCTGCAAAAATTCTTCGTTCAAAAAAGATTCGCCGTCTTTAGCATCTGCATTCCAGGCAGCCGAACCAACAATAACTTTTTCCGCGCCAAGGCTAATCAATTCGCGGGCTTTTTTAACAGAACGAATTCCGCCGCCAACACGAACATTTCCTTTTCTTAAAATCTGCTTTAAAAGCTCAGTATTTTTGGTGTTGCCTTTTTCATCGGTATTACGCAAAGCCTGGTCAAGGTCAATTACAGCAACTTCACCATATTTATTAAAATCAGAAATCAAAGCCTCAGCATCATCACGCTGAAGAACCAAATCTTTGCCGTTTTTTAACTGGACAACGTGCCCGTCTTTCATGTCGATAGAAGCAATTACCATAATGCCTTATTCTAGCGAAAATAAAACAGTTTTACAATTGAGAAAGATTTTCAGTATTTTTAAATTTAGGAGCGCAATTTCCGCTCGAACCGGCTTTCCGCCCTTCCGCTGTTCGCTGCATTAAAGCACGAAAATTAAAAAATTTCCGTGCTTTAACTTCGGGGCTCCAATCCGGGCTGCAAGCCCGGTCGTGTGCTTTAGCACACAC
>DLLE01000053.1:55792-90668 GCA_002477955.1 Treponema sp. UBA7570
AGCATGCAAGCATCCGGGCTACAAATCCATTGCAAACTGAGTCAAAAGCTGGTCGATTACAGCAGGATACATTTCAACAAGAGCATCGGCATCATATTTTCTGCCGGCAACTTTTAAAGTTTCAGTTCCCTGAACCGTATAAGTTTTATATTTTATTTCTTTTCCAGACTGGTCAAAAATCTTTGTCTTCATCTTAACAAAAGGACAAACAGTTCCGTTTACCGTCGTTCCTGAGGCTGTTTTTTTGAAAAATTCAAATTCAATAACAACTCCACCTTTTGCGCCGACAGATTCACATAGTTTTTTTAAGTCATACTTTCCAGGATTGCGCAAATCTTTGTAATCAGTCGCAGTAATTGTCGTATTCATTATGGACAAAAGTCCTTCCGACATTGATTTGTATTTTTTTGAAAAAACAACATCTTCTTTTCCAACAAAATCAATTTCGCAAATTTCTCCGAAAATTCTGCGCAGAGCATCTTCTGCATAATCAAGCCGGTTAAAACTTGAGACAACTTCCGGATCGTCATCAAAAAATTTAGAATTTATCGCATTTTGCAAAAGTCCTTTCGTTGCCTTCGGCTCTTCTCCTTCTTTTATAACATACCACGGCAAAGAACTGTTTCCTGCCACAGTGATTATTGCAAGCGGAGAAATGCTTTGTTTTTCAATTTTAGCAGAAGCACAACCAGAAAATTCCGCTGCAAAAACCAAACATCCCATCAAAAAACCAATTCTTTTTAAACCTAATTTTTTTTTCATTCTTTTTCTCTTTAATAAAAAGTCAAGAGTAAAACTTCAGTTTTAGGACTGACTTTTTAAGCTGTTCCGAAGTCTGCAACGCAAACTTGTAAAGATAAAATCAGACGCCATTTTCGGCTGTTTTTATCTTACACTCTTTTAATTTTTGTTTTACAGATATTTTACTATAAATTTATTTATAAGTTGGTCAATTACAGACGGAAACAGTTCAACCATTTCATCTTTGTCATATTTTGTCATCCGCATTTCAACAGATTCCGGCGAAATTACAGTAAATTCATCTTCAAGCACTTTTTTTCCATCCTCATTGTACATAAGAACATTCATAATTCCCATTGCGCCAAGATTTGCGTTAAGATTATCTCCATCATCTTTTATATATTTTTTAAACGTAAAAGACAGAAAAACAAGGCTTTTTGCGCCAGTTTCCCTCGAAATCAACCTCGCTTTTTTTGAACCAATATCGTCCATAAATTTGTAGCCCTCGCCACGAATTTTTACATCTATGTACGAAAGCAAGCTGTTTTTTCCAATGTCAGCATAAGTCGGAGAATTCATTACGACTTCTTTTGGGACAACCTCAACACCGGCAACTTCTGGCAAAATCCGTCTGAAAGCATCTTCTGCATAATCAACACGGTCAGCGGCGGTTTGAATTTCAGGATTATTTTTTCCAAAAAAACTATTTATAGCATTCGATAAAAGCCCGTCTTCTTCGCCATATTCATCATCACGAACTTCAGAAGAATAATAAGGAACGTGAGTATTTCCGCAAACTCCAAGAATCGCAATCGGAGAAGCATTTTCTGTCAAAGAATATTTCGTAGAAGCACAACCAACTAACAACAACGGCAAAACTGTAAAAAGAGCCACTTTTTCAGTTATTTTTTTTAAGCAAGACATAATTTTCCTTTTTAGACGCAACTTTTACAAAAAAAACAATTTTTTTAATAAAAAGTTACTTTTTATTCTCAGCAAGTCTACCACAAACACAAAAAAAATGGACTGCCCAAAAAACTATTTTTTAGACAGTCCGTTCAAAAAATCAGAGATGAGCTTTTGACTTTTATTATGCCTGCAAAGCAGTTACTGCAACTGTGTCAACAATCTCGTCAACATTGCATCCGCGGCTCAAGTCGTTGAGAGGCGTTGCAAATCCCTGGCAGACAGGTCCAATTGCTTTCCAGCCGCCCATGCGAGCAGCGATTTTGTAGCCAATGTTTCCTGCGTTGATGTTTGGGAAGATAAAAGTGTTTGCGTGTCCTGCAACTGCGCTTCCTGGAGCCTTAAGTTCGCCAACTTCCGGAGCAATCGCAGCGTCAAACTGGAATTCGCCGTCGAGAGCAAGTTCCGGAGCTTTTGCTTTTGCAAGTTTTGTAGCTTCTACAACTTTTCCAACTGTGTTCAAGCCCTTTGCATCGCTTCCTGAACCTTTTGTAGAGAACGAAAGCATTGCAACTTTTGGTTCGATTCCTGCGATTTTTTTAGCAGTTTCTGCTGTTGCAACAGCAATGTCAGCCAATTCTTCAGCAGACGGTTCAATATTGATAGCGCAATCGCCAAATACAGAAATTCCGCTTGGAAGATATTTATTTGAACCTTCTGGAGCAACCATGATAAAGCAAGAAGAAACTGTTTTAATTCCAGGAGCTGTTTTGATAACCTGAAGTCCTGGACGCAAAGTATTTGCTGTTGAATGGCATGCGCCAGAAACAAAACCGTCAGCATCTCCTGCTTTCAAAATCAAAGCACCGTACATTGTGTAATCTTTAAGAGCGGCAGCTTTTGCAGCGGCAACATCCGCATATTCAGGAAGACCAGTCTTTTTATTGATTTTTCCTTCGCGTGCCTTGTAAAGAACTTCTGCATATTTATCAGCATTTGAATCAGTTTTTGGGTCTACGATTTTTACACCAGACATATCAAAACCAAATTTTGCAATTTCGTCTGCATTTCCGAGAAGAATGATTTTTGCGATTCCTTCTTTTACAATTACTGAAGCAGCTTCAACAACACGTTTGTCTTCACCTTCGCAGAGAACGATTGTTTTTCCGGCAGCCTTTGCCTTTGCACGTAAATCTTTTACAAAGTCCATGATTTTTCCTCGTATAAAAAATTATTTTCGGTTCAATAAAATGAATCAATTCACTTTATCACTTTGCAAAAAATTACACAAACACATTTACTGGCAAAACCGGCATTGACAAACCCTAAAAACATTATTTTACAGAAGGTTTACAAATTCTTTTTCCGGCACCGGCGGACTGTAAAAAAATCCCTGAATATTATCGCATTTTAAATCCATAAGCGAATTTTTTTGAGACTCGTGCTCAACGCCTTCGGCAGTAATCGTCATCCCCAAATCTTTTGACAGCGCGATTATGTGCTTTATTGATTTTAAGCCTTTCTCTTCGCCAATTGTGTCAATCAAACTTTTATCAAGCTTTATATTTGCAAAAGGCAGAGAATTTAAAAGCGATATTGAAGAATATCCAGTTCCAAAATCATCCATGCACAAAACAAAACCGCGACGGCAAAATTCATTTGAAATTTCTTTTATATCCGAATTGCTAACTGCGGCAGTTTCCGTAATCTCAATCGGCACATATTTTGGATTTATTCCTGCATCCTGAACTATTTTGTCGTACTGCTCAACAATTCCCTCATAACAAATACTTGCCCGCGAAAGATTTACAGAAACCGGCAAAACAGGCAAGTTTGCCTCAGTTCTTGCTTTTATAAAATGACAAACCCTGTCAAAAATATATTCATCCAAAATGCGGATAAGACCGTCCCTTTCAAAAACAGGAATAAACATTCCTGGCGGAACTAACATTCCATCTTCTCGTCGCCAGCGAACAAGAGCTTCAGCGCCAACAATTCTTCCACAAACCGGACTCACCTTTGGCTGATACCATATTTCAAAACAATTTCCGAAAATCGCATCATAAAAATTATCTTCCATTTTTTTCTGTTCGATAACTTTGTCGCTCTCTTCAACCGAATAAAACTGAAAATTTACATTTTTTTCGTCTTTTACACTGTGCTTTGCAAAAGTTGTGTAACTGTAAACTTCTTCAATATTTTGTCCAGGAACCCACTTTGCAATTCCAAAATACGGATGCAATCGTGGCCATCGCATTTTTTTCGAAAGCTCAGAAAGGTCAGACGTAACTTTTCCAACTTTTGATTCAATTTCCTCGCGAGGAGAAGTCGGAGCAAAAACGACAAAATGGTCGGCATTTACGCGGGCTGCAAAATCCTGTTCTTTTAAATTTTCAACGATTGTATTCCAAATTTCCTTCAAAACCCTGTCGCCAACTTTTACTCCGCAAATTTGGTTTACAATCTTGAATTGATGAATATCCATCGAAACAAAATATCCGGGCTTGTTAGTTTCGCTCAGCTGCTTTTTAAAATAATTATAATTATTGCCTTCGGTAACCGGGTCAACATACGCAAGACGCTCAACTTCAAAAATTTTTGCCTTTGTCGTGTCAGAAAAAGCAATCATAAAATCAGAAAATTTTTCCGAATTTTGCAATTTCGCAATTTTTAACCGGCAATAAATGGTCTTTCCATCACGAATTCCGCGATAATCATGAAGAATTATGTCCTTTTCTTTAAAACATTCTTCGATAAATTTATATGAGCAAATTTTCCGCATTTCATCTTTTTCAGCATCAATAACAGTTTTGTCGATATAACAATTTATCAAATGCTCATAATTTGAATTCTCGCGAATTGCTTCTCCATATTCCCGCTTAATATCATCGCTTATTCTGTAAGGAAACAAAACTCCTTTTTCAACATCAATGTAATAAATACTGCCGTAATCTTTGGCAAGCGCCATAAAAAGTTTTTCAGAACGGTTTTGTTTTTCAATATTTTCTACAAAGCCAAGTGCAACAATCGGTTTTCTTTCATTATTCCATTCGCACGGAACAATCGTAACTCTAAAACAATCGCCGCTAACAGATTCAAAAGTGTTAGAAACTTTTTTTTCACCTTTTTCAAGTTTTTCTATAAGTTCATAAAAACTTTGGCGCTCTTCTTCCGCAATAACAGCGCCAGCAAAACTATATGGCATATTTGGATAAACTTTTGCTACTTGGTAAGTTTCAGCAAACTTGTCAGAAATAATCATTGTTTTTTCTTCAGGATAATATCTGAACGTCAAAAGTCCAAGAGAAAAAAATGCATCCTGAAAAGTCCGGGAAAGCAGGCTGTAATTCTTCCCGTTAAAAACAAAAGTTTCTAAATCCTTTGTCTTCATAAAGCTCCTTAAAACTGATACAGTTGCAACAAGTAAAAAAAGCACATCCCGCTTATAAGAACGTACATTCCAAAAAAATATTTTTAAATTCTTATATGGGCGGCCCGGCAACTTGTTGCCGTCGGGTCTTGCGTGGCTACGGCGTCTAACGCGCCTCCGGTGCTACGCACACGCTATGCGTCCACTCCAGCCCCTGCCGCATTCCACAAATCAATATCCATCGCTCATGCTGCGGTTAATATCCCTTTGGTAAAGTTCCTGATATACAACCGACCGTTTTTTCAGCTCCTCTTTTTTCTGCTGATTAAACGGCACAAAACGCCAGAAAATCGCACGCAGTTCTTTGTCCATTCTCTGCACGCCATTTACTTCTTTCGTAAGCCAAAGCACATAATCCGAAATAAAATATGTCTTTAAATCACCTTTTAATTTCTGATTCTCAATATATTGATAATATTGTCCGGTAAGTCCTTCTTCCATCCAATAATAAGATGCTTTTTCCTTTGCAACCTGCCAACGCAAATCGGCAACTGCCATCAAAACGCTGATTTTTAAATCTCTTGGATACATTGGAATTACAATTCGCCCACGGCTCGTAATTCTATTGTAACGGTCAAAAGGTTCCCAGCAAAATCCAAAATCACCATAAGTCGGAACAAGCAAAACATAAGGAACAATTCTATGCGCAGCGTTCTTGTGAATTCGGCAAAATGCTCCCGGATCCATTTCCTCAATCCAAGACATTACGTTTAAAACATTTTCTCTAAAACCTGTTCCCTGTGGCGTACTGTGATAAAATTCCCTCGTAAAAACCGGAAACTGATTTCCCTGACGGCCGACTGTCATTTTTGCCATCTGACGGACAGTATTAAATTCAGTATCAATATCGCCTTTGTTTACCTCAACATTCACAGGACCGTTCGCAATTTTTGCTTCAAGAGAGCCGCTTACAGACTTTGCTTCTTCAAGTTCTTTTAAATAACCTGCAAGCTCCTTGTCGTTTTTTTGCAAAGCGCGAAGCCTTTCCTGTATTTCTGCAAAAAGCTTTTTTTGCATGTCAGTATACGGCATACGGTGCGGCTCAAGTCCAATCATAGTCGAATGTTCGCAAAGAGCGTGGATGCGATTTAAAAGCTCATTTTCCATCATCTGGCGTTCGCTTTCTTTTGCATTCACAAAACTTTCTGAACTCTGCAATTTTCCGTCGTTCTTGCTTTTTAACTGCATAAGATGCTGCTGTTCTGCAGAACCACCGTCATTAGCTGATTTTTTTATACGAACCTCATCAGTTGCAGAAAGTGTAAGCCGTCCGCTTGCAATTTCTTTAAACCATTCGTCCATGTAGTAAACAGGCTCGCCAGTCGTATTGTCTAAAATCACTTTAGAAAAGAGCTCTTTTTGTTCTGGAGTAAAAAGAGACGGCAAAACAACGCCAAAACGCATCATCATTCTTTTTACTTTTGGCAAGGTTAAATCTGCCATTTTTGGCGCCATATTATGAATAAGTTCCCAATAAGCCATTACCATTTGCTGTCGGTAAACTGTTCTGTCTTTTGGATCTGTGCATGTTAAGTATTTTGAAAGTACCTGATGAACTCTTTGAGCCGGCTGGCCTTCGCCTGTAAGACAAGTCTTGTAGTATGCCGGATCGTCAAAATAAGGCTTTGGCTTATCTTCAAAGAATTTTTCAATCGGACTGAATTTTGTAACGCTTAAATCAACTTTATTGGCTTGTTTTTGCTTTTCGGCAGGCGCTTCCTCGTTTGCATTAAAACTCGCCGCACTAAAAGGCACTGTTTCTGTCAATTTGTTTGAAACATTGCTCAAAGTTGGGCCGGAGGATTCCTGGGTTTCTGCAAGGAGAGCTGCAATCGTCGGGTCAAGTTCTTGGTCACTCATTCTAAAAAATACTCCAAATATCTTTTAATTATATCACAAGTTATTTAAAAAGCATTATAAAAATATCAAGAACCATTAAAATAAATTTTCAGTTTTGATTAGCAAAATTTGAACTTTTTAGACTCACTTCTCCAGAATACAATTTTTTTTGAATTCCATCTTCCGTCAAAACCAAAAGCTCCGCTTCGTCCGTTACATCAAGAACTTTAGCTTTGTAGATTTTTCCTTCAAGCCCCGCAATTGGATTAACATAAACTTCAAGCCCGGTCAAAAGAGAACGTTTTCTGTATTCGTCCATAGTTTTTTTGATTTCCTGCTTGTCGTCTGCAAAATAAAAATCATAAATTTTTAAAAGATTAGAAACCACTTCCGAAACAATCTGATTTCGGCTTACTTTTGGAACGATTTTACCTTCTCCGGCAATAATCTCTTCAACGCTGCCTGCAACTTTTGAAAGCTCTCCATCAAAACCGCCGTTCCTCACATTTATTCCGATTCCGACAATGGCAACATCGATTGTGCCGGTTTCAAAATTCGTAACGCCTTCAGTTAAAATTCCGCAGATTTTTTTGCCATTCAAGAAAACGTCATTCACCCACTTTATTTTGCAATCTTCTCCATAAAGAGATTTTATTGCTCTGCTTACAGCAACTGCCGCAGCCGCCGTCAAAAAAGCAGGATTTTTTATGCCTGCAACAGGTTTATAAACAAGCGAAAAATAAATTCCAGAATTTGCGGGCGAAACAAAAGTCCGGCCCATTCTTCCGCGTCCTGCCGTCTGTCTTCCGGCAACAAAAAGCACGCGGTTAAGTTCTTTGTCGGCAGTTTGTCTTTTTGCCTCCAAATTTGTCGAATCAATTTCGTCAAAAGCAAGAACTTCGCATTTTTCGCCACATTTTAAAATTTCTTTTTCGATAAAATCTGAATCAATCTTGTCTGGAACACCTTCCAGTTTGTAACCTTTATTTGTAACAGCTTCGATTAAAAATCCCTGTTCACGCAAAGCGGAAATTGCCTTGTGAACAGCCGCACGGCTTACCTGACAGCAAGATGCAAGCTCTTCGCCAGAAATAAAATCGTTTTTTAACGAATCCGAATTTAAAATTGAAATGATTTTTTCTTTTGTGCTCATTTTCTTACAAGTTTTAATTATTTTCAAAACAGCAGACTTTGTTTTTTCCAGAATTTTTGGCTTTGTACAAGGCGGTGTCCGCATTTTTAAAGAGTGTATCAAAATCTGTCTCTTCAAAAACAGCAAAACCTATGCTCGAACGTATAAATCCAGAATTTTCAGGCTCGTCCGTCAAAATAGGCGTCTTATTCAGCAATTCCAAAAGCTGTTCGCAACGCATTCTTGCAATATTTTTTTGATTTGCGCCAATCATAAAAATCAAGAATTCATCGCCCCCAAAACGTCCCATTAAATCGGAAGATCGGAACACTTTTTGAATGCAGCCTGCAACTTTTTTTAGAACTTTGTCGCCAACAAAATGTCCATAAGTGTCGTTTATCTGCTTAAAATAATCCAAATCAAGCATTATCAAAATTCCGGTATTTGTTGAATTCAGATATTTTTTTGCAGAACGAATAAATGCCGCCTTGTTTAAAAGTCCGGTCAATTCATCAGTATCGCGTTGATTTTCAATAATTTGCCTTAAAAAAAATTCACGGACACGGATTTTTGTCAGATAAAAACACGGAATAAAACTCAATCCGTAAAAAAGCCACATGTAAAAAATGTCAATTCGGGCAATTTTTACGTCTTTAAAAAAAATCGTACAAATCGTGTTTAAAAGCACAAGCAAGCCAGTGTTTCTAAACATTCTTGAAACTCTATCAATAAAAATAACAGGAATTGCAAATTCCAAAACGACGAACATAACTGAATAATTACCAGTATTTCCGTAAATTCCTCGAAATCCAGTAAAAATGCTTAAAGTCCATATAAAAACATAAAGAAGCGGCACTGCAAGCTTCAATTTTTCCTGCGAAATCTTTATTGATGAAATAAAAATAAACAGCATTACGACAAAAACCGCAAAATAGCCAATTGTCCTTAAGTCTGGATACGAATCAAAAAAAAGTCCGATAATTCCTAAAACAAAAAAAAGAACGCAACCAACAAGGGAACAAACTTCAAGCATCAAAAGGTTTGTCTGACAAGTCTCAGTCTTAACACAATCGTACTCGAAGTCAGAAACCTGGTTCCTTAATATGAGCGTCTTTACCTGTCTATAAAGATTTTTCATCAATGCTAATTTTACTTCGCTTTTCCTAAAAGTGCAAAATCTTCTACTTTCCCGGAATATGCGATTCCCATTCCCGGATCTTTCAAACATTTTAGCTCACGGATTGCAGAAATTACCGGCTGTTTTTTGTCGCTCGGAACAACCATCACAAGCATTTCCTTTTCAGAAACAATGTGCATTCCAAAAAACCGCTCGTCTGTTTCTTTTGCAGTTCCACGCGCATTTATTACTGTTCCACCGCCTGCACCTGCCTGTCTGGCGGCAGCCATTACATCGTCGGCATAACCTTTATTTACAATTACTGTAATCATTTCATTTTGTGTGCTCATAATGTCTTCCTCCATGTTTTTATTAGCGGCATCTGAATTTTCAATGATATTTCCGCCTTTTAAAAGCGAATCAACTCCAACACTAAAAAGTTCGCCAAAATGTCTTTTTTCTTTTGAAGTTGCTGTTTGAATCGCATTTTTTACAGACTCGCAGGCCGATTTTTCAACAACCATCATTATTACGTCTTTTGAATTTTCGCCAAGGCCGAGAATTGCCGCAAGATTCGTTTTTGCAAGCCCGCGCCCCATCAAAACAGTTCCGCCACGGCAACCGCTTTCCATTGCAGCGCGAGTAAGTTTTTCTCCTTTTCCGTGAGGAACTACGCTGAAAAATAATTTAAATGAATTCATGCTTTTTCCTCCAGAAGTTCAGTTTGTTCCATTTTTTTGTGGGAATTTGTTTTTACCTTAAATACAATTCCAAGAATTTGAATTGCAATAAGCGGAGTCATCGCAACAAGAGCAATCACACCAAATGCTTCGCCTGCAGAACCTGCATTTACTGCATGGCCTACACCAATCGTAAGAGAAAGAATAAATGTGCTTGTCATAGGTCCGCTTGCAACTCCACCAGAATCAAAAGCAATTCCTGTAAAAAGTTTTGGACACCAGAAAGAAAGCGCAAGCGCAATCACATAGCCAGGAAGAAGAATAAACCAAAGACTAAAACCATACAAAACTCTCGCCATTGAAATTCCGATTGAAATTGCGACTCCGGCGCTCAACGCAGCGAGAATTACTTTTCTTCTAATCATTCCGCCAGAAATTTCTTCAACCTGATCTGTCAAAACCCAAACCGCAGGCTCAGCGCAAACAACAACTGCTCCAAAAATACAGCCGATCAAAATAACGGCAATTGGACCGACAATCTTAGGAATTACAAAGAGAGTTTTAGTTATTCCGTTGCTTGTGCTTGAAATCAAAACATCGCCCGAATTTGCAGCAAGTTTTCCAAGCAAAACACCAAGTTCCTGACCGACAGGCATAAAACCGCCCTGGGCACCGCCTAAAAAAATCACCAGACCAATAAAACTCAGAACAAAACCGCGAATCATGCGGACAACTTGCATCGGCGGCATTTTTATAAGCGTAATCTGAAAAAATACGGCCATTGCAGCCAAAGGAGCCAGCGCAGAAACAACTTCTTTTGCAATTGCCGGAATATGCGCAAAAACAACAGAAAGTCCGACAGCAATTTCTTCTTCAGAACCAGAATCAACGCTTTCAGAAACTCCAATTACTCCATTTATTTTAGAAATTGCAATTGCAAAAATAATAACCGCCAAAACTGGACCGACAGATGCAATTCCCGTAAGACCAAAGCTTCCGTCGTTGTCCATGGAATTTTTTTCAGAATTTTGAAGAGTTTTTCTACGGACAGCAGCAACTCCGACGCCAAGCGCCAAAATAAACGGAACTGTCATGGGACCGGTTGTTGCGCCGCCAGAGTCAAAAGCAACTCCCTGCAAAGCCTGAGGCGCAAAACATGCAAGAGCAAAAACTGCTATATAAGAAATTATCAAAATCAATCTGAGAGGAATTGAAAGAATTACGCGCAGAATTCCCAATGCAACAAAAAGACCAACGCCTGCTGCAATTGCAATAATCAGTCCCCATTTTGAAACAGAAGATTCAATTTTACGAACTTGATCTGCCAAAACCTGAATATCAGGCTCTGCAATCGTTACAATAAAACCGATAAAAAATGCGGCAATTAAAAGAAGCGGTAAATTCCGTTTTGAAGTAAGGGCTGCTCCACTACGCTCGCCGACGGGAATAATCCCAATATCAACGCCCAAAAGAAAAATGGCGAGTCCAATAATGACCATAACTCCGCCCAGCATAAACTGAAGCAAAAGCTGACCACCCAAAGGTGCAATTGTTACACCTAATAAAAGCACCAAAAGCATAATTGGCGCTACAGAAAAAATAGTCTCTTTAAGTTTTAGATAAAAATTCACTTAAGTAGACCCCCAGCGGAAAAATTTTACAGCCCGTCAGGAAAAGCAGTCCAACCTTTTTTGCTGATTCCCTCAATCCAATTTTTTGCGAATTTTTTTGCGCCTTCCAAATCCATGTCGCGGTAGTTTCCGCATTGAATTTCGTTGGCGGCTGGAATTTCGCCAGTCCAGTCAATAACTTTTTTAAAAACAGGAATTAAATGGCTTGCAATGTATTCTTCATCCACATCGCCCCAGACAGTAAGATAAAAACCTGTGCGGCAGCCCATCGGTGAAAAATCAATTACACCAGGAATTTCATCTCGCAAATATTCTGCAATGATATGTTCCATTGTATGCAAGGCGCCTGTATTCATAAATTCTTTGTTTGGCTGACAAACACGCACATCAAATTTTGTCACAACGTCGCCTTTTTCACCCTGTTTTTTTGCAGCGACGCGGACATAAGGGGCAACCACTTTTCTGTGGTCCAAATTAAAACTGTCTACATTGTATTTTTTTAATTCCATTTAAAAATGCGCCTTTATTAAGGAAAAAAAATTCTTTAATAGCGAGATTTTATATTGCTTCAATAAGTTTTTCAACTACCTGAGCACTCAATTGAGCGGCAACCCCTTCATTAAATTCATAGCCATTTGAACTTAAATCGTCCGCCATATCGCTCATGCACCGGATAATTACAAAAGGCGTTTTATTGAGCCAGCAAGCCTGAGCAATTGCACAACCTTCCATTTCAACACACGCAGGAGAAACATTTTCCGCAATTTTTGCCTTGAGAGCTTTTTCAGAAATAAACTGGTCGCCTGTGGCAATTCTTCCTTCAATCATTTTATGGCCTTTTAATTCTTCGCAATTTTCAAATGCTTTTTTTGCAGCAAGAATCATTTTTTTGTCTGCCTCGAACGAATAAACAGGCATTTGCGGAATTTGACCTATTTTGTAACCAAATCCTGTCGCATCCATATCGTGATAAACAGCATCGCTCGAAACTACAAAATCCAAAACTCCAAGGCCTTCCGCCATGGCTCCGGCAATTCCCGTATTGATTACGTTTGTGCAGTTGAATTGAAGAACAAGCCTCTGAGCGCACAATGCGGCGTTTACTTTTCCAACTCCGGAACGAACGACAACAACTTCTTTTCCATGAATTTTTCCAGTTTCAAAATCAAGACCGCCGGCACAAACAGTTTTTGGCGAACCTTCTTTTGACATTAAATTTTTTAGCCAGTCAATTTCAATTTGCATTGCACCAATAATTCCAATTTTTTCCATTTTAGCCTCCATAAATTTCAAATTACCGTAAAAACTGCAAAACTTTCAGATATTTTTCAATAAAACCGTAAAGTTTTCAACCTTTTTCATAAAAAATGCGTTATTTTAGCGATTTTTCAGCAATTTTTCTTAAAACTCAATTGCATAAAATCCTGCAAAGTTATATTTTATTATCAGCAGCAAGAAATATAACAAAAAACAATTTACAAAGGGCTACTTTTTTCCTCCTTCAGTAGCCCTTTTTTCTTTTTAAACCGCCTTTTATAATATTATTATGAATCATGAAAAAATTGAATTATGTCCGCCTTCAAAAGCCTGTATCGCTCCTTATATTTTAAAAAATCAGAAAAAAAATCCTTTTATTCTAGTTGTCCCTGGCGGCGGATACAATCATTTTGGAAAAAAAGAACAGGAAACCATTGCTCTTTTTTGGAATTCTTTGGGATTTTCGTCAGCAGTGCTTTACTACACGCTTGCACCGTTCAAATTTCCTGAAGCGCTTTTTGACCTGGCAAGAGCTGTTGCCTTTATTAAGAAAAATTCCGATGAATGGAATATCGATCCTCAAAAAATTTATCTCTGCGGATTCAGCGCGGGCGGACACCTTTGCGCAAGCCTTGGCTGCTTTTGGAATACTCCCCTTTTGCAAAATCTTACTCTCGACGGTAAAACTTTGCTGCCAGAGCAGACGCGGCCAGACGCGCTATGCCTTTGCTATCCGGTAATTTCTGCCGACAAAAAAATTTGCCACGAAGGCTCAATACAGCGTCTAACCGAAAATTTAACGGAAGATGAACGCATTGAACTTTGCAAAAAGACATTCACTCAAAATCCGGAAAACAAAAATTCTGAAGAACTGATCCGCGATGCCGTTTCTCTCGAAAAACACATTTCCAAAGATTTTCCTAAAACTTTTGTCTGGCACACACGCACAGACAAGGCAGTTCCGGCAGAAAACACATTGGTTTTTGCAAAAAGCCTGAAAGATGCCGGAATTGAATTTGAGTATCACCTTTTTAAGGAAGGTGAACACGGACTTGCGCTTGCAGAAAACACGCCTGCACAAATTTGGCCACAAATGTTTGTAAATTTTATAATGTCTGCGGCAGGGATAGCAGCCACGCCGAAGGCGTTCTGAAAAAAACGGGGAATTTACCCGATTTTTTTAGAATGATAATGGCGAATAGCCCGGTTTTTACGCAGCAAAGCGGAGTAAAAAGCCGCCCGGATTAAAATAAAAATTAAAATTGCCTAAACAAAAAACTTTTTTTTCTATAAAATAAAAACGCCTCTGAAATTTTTTCTTTTAGAGTTGCCAAAACAAAAAATCTGGAGATCTAAAAAATGTCAGTTTTACAGTCGATTTTGCTTGGAATTTTACAGGGAATTGCTGAATTTTTGCCTATTTCGTCGAGCGGACACCTTGCCGTAGCTCAATTTCTTTTTAAGCTGGACGATGTGCCTCTTTTGTACGATGTAATTCTTCACCTTGCGACCTTGCTTGCCGTTGTTATTTTTTTCCGTGCAAAAATCTGGAAACTTTTATGCTGCTTTGGACGCTGGATTGCGCGCCGGCCGCTAAATTCTGACAACGATCCGGAAGATTTGCTTTCTGGAAACGACATTCTCGGCCGAAAAACAATTGTTGCAATTATCTGCACAACTTTTATAACAGGAATTTTGGGCATTTTAAGTTCAAAACTGATTCCAGAAATGCCAATTAAATTTACCTGCGCAGGCTTTCTCGTTACAGCGGCACTCTTGATTTTTAGCAGTTTCTGGCAGAAAAAAAACCGCAGCGCCGAAATTTTGAGCAGCGAAAAAAAGGGAATCGGCGTTTTTCAGTCGCTTTTTATCGGTTTGATGCAGGGGATTGGAACTTTGCCGGGAATCAGCCGTTCAGGTTCAACAATTGCCGGAGCACAGCTTGCAGGAATTGACCGGCAAAGCGCAGGAGAATTTTCTTTTATCGTAAGCATTCCTGCAATTTTAGGAGCATTTGTGCTCGAAGCAAAGGATTTAGGTGAACTTGGCTCTTCTGTAGGACTTTTGCCTGTTATATTTGGATTTGTTTCGGCTTTTGCGGCAGGTTACATTTCTCTCGCTTTTTTAATGAAATTGATAAAAAAAGGCAAGCTTGAATGGTTTGCAGCTTATTTGATTCCTCTTGGAATTGCTGGCTTGATTTTCTTTTAAATCTTTTAAAATAGAATGAATTTGTGTTAAACTCATTCTATGAATAAATTAAACGCGCCTAGATGGAATTTAGATTCAATTTTTTCTTCTATCGAAAGTCCCGAATATAAATCGGCTCTTGATAATTACAAAACCGGCATGGAAAAACTCGAAAATCTTATAAAAACTTCCAGCCGGTTTAATTTTTGCTTTTGGCTAAAGGGCTTTCTTGACGCAAAAAAAGAAGTTCTCGAACTCTCTCAAAGCCTTGGAGCCTATGCTTACATAATTTATTCAGTTGACACAACAAACACCGTTTTTTTAAACAATATTTCTTTAATTGATGAGCTCGCTCTACGCCTAAAAAAAATCGATATTGATTTTAAGACAATTCTCGTAAAAAATTCTAAAAAACTCGATGAATTTTTTGAACGGTTTCCAGAATATTGCGAGCAGCGTTTTTTAATCGAAGAAGAAATTGCAGAGTCAAAGCATAAAATGTCCGCAAAAGAGGAAAATTTGGCCGGCTCCTTGCAACGCACCGGAGGAGATGCATGGGACAGGCTGCACGAGCAAATAATTTCAAATCTAAAAGACACAGACGGAAAAACCTTTAACGAGCTTAGAAACGATGCTTATTCGGCAGATTCAAAATTAAGAAAATCTTCCTACGAAAAAGAACTTTCGCTCTTAAAACAAAACGAAATCGCTTTGGCTGCCTGTCTGAACAATTTAAAAGGCGAAACTTTAACCCTCAACAAGCAGCGAAAATGGAAAAAACCAGTTGACCGCACTCTTTTTTCGAGCCGAATGGACAAAAAAACGCTAAATGCCTTGATCAAGGCGATTGAAAAAAGTCTTCCGGAATGGCGAAAATATTTTAACGCAAAGGCGGATTTTTTACGAAAAAACAATCTTACGGCAAGCACGCCAAAATACATAAACGGCAAAGCAGAAAAAGGACTGGCTTTTTACGACCTTTTTGCGCCAATGGAAGTTTTGGAACAAGACAAAACAGAAAACGAAAATTCCCTGCTTTCGAAAACCTGGACTTTTGAAGAAGCCGAAAATTACGTTATCGAACGCTACAGCAGTTTTTCGGAAGATATGGGAAATTTTGCAAAAACAGTTTTCCAAAATAACTGGATTGATGCAGAAGTCCGCCCCGGAAAAGTCGGCGGAGCATACGATGAAGATTTTGCACTTGGCCACCAAAGCAGAATTATGACAAATTTTACAGGCAGTTTTAGCGACATTGTAACTCTTGCCCACGAAATCGGCCACGCTTACCATTTTTCCTGCTTAAAAGGAAAGTCCGTTGATTTTTTCTGTTACCCAATGACGCTTGCAGAAACTGCTTCAACCTTTGCAGAAACAATCGTAAAACAAGATATGCTCAAAAAATGCGGCGAAAAAGACCGGCTGCAGCTTTTAGACCTCGATTTGCAGGACGTAAGCCAAGTTCTTGTCGATATTTTATGCCGCTTTTATTTTGAAAAAAATGTTTTTGAAGAACGCGCAAAAGGCGAATTAAACGCTCAGGATTTTTGCAGAATTATGCGCGAAGCCCAGGAAAAATCTTACGGAAAAGGCTTAAATTCCGAACGCCACGAATATATGTGGGCGGTAAAAAGCCATTACTATTCGACTGGCCTTGATTTTTACAACTTTCCGTATGCGTTTGGACAGCTTTTTGCGGTTGCGCTTTATCAAAGATATTTAAAAGAAGGAAAAAGCTTTGCAGAAACTTACAGACAAATTTTAAGTTTGACAGGAAGCATGAACTGCGAGGAATTGTGCAAAAAAGCAGGATTTGATATTACAAGCATAGATTTTTGGAAATCCGGAATTGAATTCTATTCTTCAAGAATCAGCGAATTTATTGAACTTTGCAGAGGAAAATCAACTGCCGTAACCGTAAAAGCAGGAAGTTCTCCAAAAACCGTTTATGAAGCTGATACAGCAGAAAAAATTGAAATTCCGGCAAAAACCGAAAAACCTGCAAAAAAAATGGGACTTTTACAGCGTGCCGAAATTCTAAATAAAAAAAATTAACGTAGAACTTCCAAAGCAAAAATTGCTTTATAAAAGTCTGGAAGTCCTACGTTTTTTAACCGATACTTATTTTTTTATTTCGTTGTGCTGTTTTTCCAGATATTCCATAACGTGGTCAATCATAGCCTGTTTTGGATCCGGACAGTCTTCCGGCAAAGAAGCAAGATATTCTTTACGGAAAGGCTTGCATTCGATTAGAGGACTTGCCTTGTAAATGCAAACCGCTGGAGCACATTCATCGGCGAGCATATCGTTCATGTTGTCTGGATTGAATTTTAAAATCATTCCGTCGATAGAAACCAAAAGCATAACGTCGAACATTCTCAGATAACTGTCGATTTCTTTTAAGCCGCGTTTTGTTTCTGGTTTTCCAGGGCGATAGCGAGTTCCTGAAGGAAAAACAAGAATCGCTTCTCCGTTGCGCTTGCATTTGTCCATTGCGTGCATTGCGGCAAGATTGATTGCACGGGCCTTTTTTGTTTCTGCTTCGATTTCTTCCTGAGAGGCAGCAGTTTTTGTAGCTGAATCAAGCGAACGTGTCGGATAAATTACAACCCGTGTAAAGCTTTCAGCAAAGGCACGAACCATAGGATCTGCTTCGTTGAGTTTCATTCCTGCAATCGCAACTACTTTGCCACCAAGCTCGCGGCAGTCAGGATCGTCAGAATTTTCAAGAAGCCAGATAAGACCAGGCAAGTCGGTATTTGCATAATGTTCCATCAAGATAAGCCCGCTTTTTCCAGACTTAATTGCAGCCAAAAATGCCTTAAAGTTTTCTACACCTTCAAGACGGCTTCCTTCTGCCATATTGTCCGAAATCAACTTGTCCATCAGTTTTTTTGTGTTAGGATTTGCCTTTTGATAAACATTTGTCGTATCAATTTTTGCGGCAGCATGCGAAAAATTTGCAAGTTCCTTAAACTTATCTCCATAGCGTTCACGAATCGAAGCCATTTTTTCCTCTCAATAAAGTACAGGCTCGCCAAAACCGGCATCTTTGCCTTTTTTAAGTATTTTTGACATTTCAGAACAATTGAAAATTCAGAAATGTCATTTTAATTCTAGTTTTAAAGTATAGTTTTTGCAAGGACAGCCAGCATTCTAAAAATACTTGCCAAAACTAAAGCGCGCAACCTCTAAAATCATCAAGCGTTTTATAACCTTTTTTTGCCATAAAATTCCTGATTCCTTTTAAGATTTCTGTCATTGCAAGCGGATTTCCAAAAGTTGCAGTTCCAACTTCTACAGCGCTAGCTCCTGCCATGATAAATTCAACTGCATCTTGCCAGCACGAAATTCCGCCAAGTCCAACTACAGGAATTCTTTCGTTTTCCGGAAGTTTATTCATTGCAAGACATAAATCATAAACCATGCGAAGGGCAATTGGTTTTACAGCAGGCCCCGAAAAACCAGCACGGATATTTTCAAAATAAGGACGGCCGGTCTCAATGTTTATTGCCGTTGCCTGAAAAGTGTTTACAAGGCTGATTGCGTCGGCGCCTGCATTTTTTACGGCCATTGCAACTCCAATCAAATCAGGCGCATTCGGACTGAGTTTTACCATAAGCGGCTTTTTTGTTGCTTTGCGGACAGCTTCTACGACAGATGCCGCGGCTTTTGGTTCCATTCCAAACGCCATGCCGCCGGCTTTTACGTTCGGACAACTGATATTCAACTCAATCATTGGAGCGTCTGTTTTATCCAGCAATTTTGCCCCTTCAACATAGGTTTCAGGACTTTTTCCGCTCAAATTGACAATTGTCTTTGCCCTAAATTTCTGCATTACCGGCAATTCATTTTCAATAAAGTGTTTTATTCCAGGATTTTCAAGTCCGATAGAATTTATGAGTCCCATTGGAGTTTCAATCAGGCGAACTCCGAAATTTCCAGGCTGACCGTCCAAAGTAAGTCCTTTTGAACAAATTCCGCCAAGAGAATCAACATCGAGAACTGTCGAATATTCACTTCCGTAGCCAAAAGTTCCGCTCGCAGCAAAAACAGGATTTGCAAATTCAACTCCGGCAATTTTTACGCTCAAATCAGGCTCTTCGTTTTTAGAAAGAGGTTCGCGTCTTGCCATCCTCTGAGAAGTTACAGGCGAATCAATTTTCGAAAAATCCAAAATTTCCGCATCAAAGACAGGACCGTCTTTGCAACAGCGCTTATTTCCTTCTTTTGTGTGAATTGTACAGCCAAGACACGCGCCAACACCGCATGCCATTCTGTTTTCCATGCTAAGCCAGCATTTTACACCAGCATCGGCACAAATTTTTTGAACAGCCGCAAGCATAGGCGTAGGACCGCAGGCATAAACCGCATCGTATTTTTTTACGCTTTCGCTGTCAATTGCGGCAGTTACCATGCCTTTAATTCCAACCGAACCATCATCTGTCGTAATCGTAAGTTTTTCCGGAAAAATATAATCAAGTCCGTAAGAACCGCTTTTAAATGCGGCAACAAAATCATAAGATTTTTTAGGAAGGGTTATTGCAAAACCTGCAACAGGCGCAACTCCAACTCCGCCGCCAACACACAACACTTTCGAATTTTCTGCAGGAACCGGCCAATTGTTTCCAAGAGGACCAAGAAGTTCAATTCCATCTCCGCTTTCAAGAGTAACAAGCTCTTTAGATCCACTTCCTTTTAAGAGAATTAAAAATTCAATGCTCACATTTCTGTCAGAAATTTTGCGCGAATTATAAACGCTAATTGGACGGCCGAGCAAAAGCCCCGAACGCACAGAGCGCAACATATAAAACTGACCGGGAATTGGAACAATCGCATTTCCGCCGTTTATTCCCGCCACATTCACTTTCAAATACCAAACGCTTCCGTATGGGACGGCAGACTGCACAATTGAACATCCGTTTACCTTACCTGTAGCAAAAACAGGATACGTTTCTCCAGCACAATTTTTTATTTCCGGCATAAATTTTAACCTCGCTTACAAAACCTTAAAGATTGTTTTTTGCATTGAGCAAGTCGAGTTTTGCGGCAACGCAGGCATTTCCAGCAGCATCAGCAATTTCCTTTAAGCAGAGATTTCCGCTTTCAACTTTATCAGCAAGCTCAGGAGCTTTTTTCCAGGCACACAAAATACCGCGGCTTGAATTTACAGTGCCGCCGGCTTTATCGAGCAAAGCAGCCGCAATTCTTGCAGCCCCGCCCTGAGCGCCATATCCAGGAATCAAAAAGAAAATTTCAGGATAAGCATTGCGAAGCGCACGAGCATCGCTTTCTTCTGTACAGCCAACAACCGCGCCAACAGGCGAACAAGTCTGTCCAGGATAATTTTTTTCAAATTCAGCGGCAATTCTTTTTAATTCGCATCCAGTACGGTCAAGAACACGGCCGCCATTTTTTAATTCCTGCTGCTCAATATCAACCATTCCAGGATTTGAAGTTCTCAAAAGAACAAAAATTCCTTTTGAACCAGTTGCAACTTTTGATTCGGCAGTATGAGGCGCGCAATATTCAGTAAAAGGCTTTAAAGTATCAAAACCCATATAAGGATTTACAGTAATTATGTCGCTTTCAAATTCGCCAGAAAAATGAGCGCGCGCATATGCTTTTGCAGTGTCAGCAATATCACCGCGTTTAATGTCACTGATTGCAATAAAACCAGCTTCGTGCACAGCCTTGATTGTCTCTGCGTAAACTTTTAAACCCTCAAGCCCCATCGCCTCATAATAAGCAATCTGAATTTTAAAACAGCATGCAGATTTTTCAGCGGCAACTCTCTTAATAATTTCTTTATTGTAAGCAAGAACCGCCTCAGTCTTAGAACCAAAAACATTTAACAGCGGAACCGGAATATAAGAAGGATCAGTGTCCAGACCAACGCAAAGAGGCCCGTATTTTGCCGCAGCTTCCTGTAAAACCTGCATATTGTGATTCATAAAAAAACACCTCGTTCAAAAAATAAAACATAAACAGTTTAGCAAATTTTCGATATGATTTAAAGAACGGGCGTTCCGGAACCCTGTAACCAGGATTCCGGGCAGGCTGTCGCGTTATAAAATTGCTTCGCAATTTTTCCGTTCAGCCACGCAAGCGTGTCCGAACCGCTCCGCGGCTTCCATCCTTAACGCGTTTTATTCTCCAGGCCATTCAAAATGCTGATAATCTTTTACGCCCTGCCAGTCTCCGCCCCATTCAAAACCATTTTTTGTAAAAACTTTATAGGCAAGGTCATTATGGTCAATTTTATAAGAAAAATTCCCAGTCCTGTCCACAAAATCAGCAGCATTCGCCGGCTCAACGCTAATTTTTCCTTTTATGTTTTTTACGCACGGATTGTAGAGCGGATTTATATCAACCGCAAGTCCAGAACCGTGTTTTGAAACTTTTTTTGTAAAATTTATAAACCTAAAATTAAAACAAGACGAGTTATTATCCGCCATGCTTTTTTCGTCGTCGGCATCGTATTCATCTATCAAGCGGATTTTTTCAATCGGATAATCAGAAACATAAAGTTCCTTAAAAATTTTCAAAAGAATTTCTGCAATTTTTTCGTTGCAAATCAATTCGCCTACGAGAGTTTGTCCAGACAAATTCTTGTGCAAAATATGAAGAATCCGCAGATTTTCGCGCGGAAATGTGCAGTTCTTCTTAAAACTTTTTCCATTTATTTTTTCAAAAACAGAATCGCTTATTTTAGAAACGTAAAATCCCCTATCCAAAACAAAATCTTCGTTCAATTCAATTTTTTCCGCTTTATTCAAAGAAAATTCAGAATCATTTGAATTAAAATTCTGCGCCATACAAAAACTAAAAATAAAAGCAAAGCTCAGCAATATTAAATTTTTTTTCATTTTGTTATAATTTTTCCATGCAAGAAACAGTTTTTAGAAAAAACATCGAAGTCAAAAAAGAAATGGAACTTCTCTACCGCGGCATCCGCTACAAACTCGGCTACGGAATCGACAATGCCGGAAAATCCTACATTTCTTTTGGCGAAGAATTTCTTCCAGCAAAGCATTTTTACAGTTACGGCCAGCTCGTAAACGAGGCCATGCTCGGAATTTCGCCGCTCCGCGACTCAATCGAAGTTCTTCAACTTTTAAATCCGTAAAAAAAACATTCCGACATTCTATTGCAAAAAAAATCAAAAATGAAGCGCAAGCAAAAATAAACTCTTTTTTTTATTCAAAACAAATCTCGCATCCCGAAAAAAAACAGAAAATAATTTTTTACAGAACCTGAACATTGTACCACAATTTGACATTAAATAGCTGTTTTTTGTCAGTTTGCACAATTTTTTTTTTCTTGTACAATTCAGCTATGAAAATTTTTCCAGCTAAAAGTTTTGACATTCCTGACATTTTAAAAATTGAACATGCGGCGTTTATTCCGGCAATTCAAGAAAAAAAAGCAACATTTGAAGAACGCCTACGTGTCTTTCCTGAAGGATTTCTGATACTTTCTGACAATTCTCCAGAAACAGTTCTCGAAAACGGCAAACCTCTTACCGCAGGTTATTTTACGAGCGAAATCTGGCCGTGCGTTCCTAAAACAGACAATATTTTTATGCTCGGACATTCCGCCGAAAAGACACACGATCCGAACGGCTCAGTTTTATATTTTTCGTCATTTGCACTTTTGCCGGCTGTTCAGGGCAAAAAACTCGCCGAACCATTTTTAACCGGCTGCCTGGATTCAATCTGCGGAGCATTTCCTCAAATAAAACAAATTATTCTTCTTGTAAACGAAGAATGGCATGGCGCAAGACACCTTTACGAAAAATTGGGATTTAAAGAACTCCGCACTATCAAAGACTTTTTTCCGTCATTAAAGAAAAGCGCTTCTGACGGAATTGTCATGTTAAAATCTGTCGATTAAGCGTTTTTTGATTTTTTCAAGAACTTTCTAGCGAATTTGCCCGTCGCCGTCAATCAGATATTTTGTCGTCGTAAGGGCTTTGATTCCCATAGGTCCGCGGGCGTGCAGTTTTTGAGTGCTTATTCCCAGTTCCGCGCCAAAACCAAATTCTCCACCGTCAGTAAAGCGAGTGCTTGCATTTACATAAACGCAGGCAGCATCGATTTTTGACTGAAAAATGCGCGAATTCTGGCGGTTGTTCGTAACAATACATTCTGAATGTTTTGTGTTGTGGGAATTTATAAAATCAATCGCTTCGTCCAAATCGGAAACAGTTTTTACAGAACAAATAAAGTCTAAAAATTCAAAGCCAAAGTCTTCGTCTGCGGCTTTTTTAATTTTCGCAGAATTTTGTACATTTTGGACAGATTTATACGATTTTTCGTCCAGCCTCAATTCAACTTTACCAGCAAATTTTTCGACAAGTCTTGGAATAAACTGATTTAAGATTTTTTCGTTTACGACAATTGTTTCTATTGCGTTGCAGGCTCCTGGACGCTGAGTTTTTGCGTTCCAGGCAATATTTAATGCCATTTCAAGATCTGCGCTTTCGTCAACATAAAGATGGCAAATTCCCGCTCCTGTTTGAATTACAGGAATTTTCGCCGTCTGAACAACCATATTTATGAGCTTTGCGCCGCCACGAGGAAGAGCAACATCAACTTTTCCAACCGCTGTCAAAATCTGTTCAACTTCCTCATGATTCTTGCACGGAGCGAGCGAAATTGCTTCTTCTATTCCATTTTTTGCATTTTTTAAGCCTTGTTTTATCGCTTTTTCAAGGGCAAGATTTGAATTTATTGCGGAAGAAGAGCCTCTCAAAAGAATTGAATTTCCGCTTTTGTACGCAAGAGCAAAGGCGTCAGCCGTTACATTCGGGCGGCTTTCGTAAATAATTGCAACAACTCCAAGCGGAACACGAACCTGCCGAATCGTCATGCCAGCAGGAGTTTTCCAGCCGGCAATTTCTTCTCCAACAGGATCGGTCTGGCTTATTATCAATTTAAACGAGTCAATTATTGAATCAATTTTTTTGTCATCAAGCGAAAGCCTTTCTACAAGACTTTCACTCATTCCGCGTTCGCGTGCATTTTTTACATCAAGAGCATTTGCTTCAAGAATGATTTTTCGATTTTTTTCTATTGAACTAGAAACGCTCAGCAAAGCCTCATTTTTTTGACTCGCAGTCTGCAACGCAAGTTTAGATGAAGCGTTTTTTAAGCTGGCTGTTATTTTTTCAATATCCATAAATCAATCATCCGATAAAATTTTTAGTAATTTGCAAGAAAATACATTCCAAGCAAAAGAAGCGCGCGGCTTTTCTGGTCAGAAAAATTTGCTTTTTCCGGAAGATTTTGAATATACCACCAAAAAACTCCAAACTCAGGATCAATACGCAAAGAATATTCTTCAAATATTGGTTCTTTTGAAGTCGGCCCAAACATCAAGTAAACAACGTCAGACAAAATATGACCAAAACGGCTGTATTCATCTGCATATTTTCCGGCTTCGATATAAGCGCAGAACTGCTCCAAATTATACAAAACTTGCTCTTTTACAGTTTCATCGTCTTTTTCAACCCAAGTTTTTTGAATCAAAAGCGTAAGATTTTTTTTAAATGAAGAAATTAGCTTTGAGTCATCATTACCAGCAAGAATTTCTGCAAAAACTTTTTCTGCGCTAAACAGTCTGGAAATTATTACTGCAAGAGAATTCACTTCCTGAATGTCTGCAACATCTTTTATTTTTTCAACTGCACTGATAATTTCTGGCTCTACAAATTCGCCAATCAAATTAGATTTTGTCATATAACAATTTTATAATTTTTCGGCTTACCTATTCAAGTGCAACAAAAATGAAAATTTGACAGTTCGCAAATTCAGTCTCAAAATATATCAATAAAGTTAAATTAACTTTTGTCATTCTGACAGTGCACTTACGTGTAAGGTTTGCGTTGCAAACTTCATCGTCACTAAAAAATCAAATCGAAAATTAATTTTTCGCGTTGAGTTTTTACCGGAGGTTCTCAAATGAAAAAATCTTTATTTATTCTTTCGGCAGCTGCTATTACGCTGTTCGGTTTTGCTTCGTGCAATAAATCTCAGACAAAAAAATCTGCCGTTCAGGAAATTATTTCTCAGGCAGAAAATATGACTTTTGATGAACTTTGCCAAAAGGCAATCGAAGAATCAAAAAATGCCACATTAAAGGGAATTGGAAACTCTAGCCGCGGAAAAACTGCCGGAGCCTCATTCATCAAATATCTCAAGTCGCTTGATTCAAGCTACGCAGGAAAAATTGAATGGTCACAGCCAAAAAACAATTCAATCTTTACAACTCTCAATGTTGACTACAAAAGCGCAAATCCTGAATATTTTATGACACTTATTCAGGACGGAAACCAAATTCAAAGCAAGATGATGGACACTGGAGTTCTCCGCACATTTATTCCAAAAGAATGGGCAGAAGCAAACAAACTTGCAAAAAAAGACTATCCAGAACTTCTTCCTTTGCAGACTTTGAATAAAATTTTTATGTACAACCATTTGAACGGAGTAAAATTTACAAACTGCTGGGATTTTGTTGCTCCAGGAACACATGGTCTTTTCATGGGCGTAAATTCTGAACTTGTCGGCAAAAACTTCCTTTATATGCTCACTGCCGACAAATACGCAACCTGGCTCAAAAATGCATTTGATAAACTGCCGGCCGAAAAACAGGCTCAGTTTACTTCCGTAATTGATGAATGTGCAAAGCTTGCAGAAAACTTTGGTCTTGAATCAAAAAATGCAAAATACGGTCTTGCTTACACTAAACTCTGGGTACAAAACTACAACGAAGAAACAGACGACGGTCCAATCTGCAACAGCATTGTAAAAACTTCTGCTGCCGGCGAATTTGCGCTCATCGTTTATTCTAAGCTCCGTTCAGTTGCCGAAACAGCTGACGTTTCTGTAAAAAATATTTCTGTCGCAGCTTACGAAGAAGGCTACAGCGGAATCGGTGGTTACGGATACAGTCACTATCTCGAAGTTATGGATTCTTCTCCATATCCATGGACTGCCTGCGCGTTTATTTCTTACATGGTTACAAAGCTTGACGGTTTTACAGCCTGGGGAAAAGACATGGGCGGTTACTCTGCAAACCCTGTTCTTGCAGCAGAAAACGAAGCAAAATTCCATCACAGCACAGCCGGCGGAAACGAATTCCCTGCTAAAAACGACAGAGGCTTTGAATGGTGGGCTGCAGAAAACGGCGGTGAGCTCGTAATCGAAGATCCAAAATATTGTGCCGAAGTTTCAGTTGACCTCGGCGATTGGATTGACATTACACGTGCAAACCGCAAATAAGTTTTAGCCTCTTTTTGTCACAAAGCGAAAGCTGGGCCTGTCAAAATACAAATACCCGTTTTGACAGGCTCTCTAACCTTTATGGAGTCAACTTTTTAAGCTGGAGGTGCTTCCTATGGCAAACAACAATCTTCAGACCCAGCTGAAGCTCAACAAAATAAAAACATTTTTTTACAAACCACAAAATGTAATTCTTCTCTTATGCGGAATTGTTCTTTCTGTAACAACAATTGCTCCAATCCTGTATTTGATTCAAGATACGGTGGCAGTTCATGCAGGAACAGTCGATTCCTTAAAAACCGGTTTAAAAGAAGGTCAAATGACTTTCTACAACTGGATTGATCTTTTTACTGGCCGTCTTGCAAAAGCAAATTTATGGACACCACTTTTAAATACTGTTCTTCTTTCTGTTTTTGCCTGCCTTATTGCAATTTTTTACGGCGGTCTTTTTGCATATTTAATCACCCGGACAAATTTAAAATTCAAAAAATATCTTAGCGCAATCTTTATTTTCCCTTACATTATGCCACAGTGGACGCTTGCCATGGTCTGGAGAAACGCATTTAACAGCAATGCCATAACAGGCGGTTCAGACGGACTTTTGGCTTCGCTTTTTGGAATAAAAATGCCTTTATGGTGGTGCCAGGGAATTTTTCCTTCAAGCATAGTTCTCGGTCTGCACTACGCGGCCTTTGCATATATTTTAATCGGTGGAATTTTCCGCAATATGGACGCAAACCTCGAAGAAGCGGCAACAATTCTGGATACTCCAAAATGGAAAATCTTCCTTCATGTAACAATTCCTCTCGTAAAACCTGCAATTCTCTCGACAATCTTGCTCGTTTTTGGAAGCTCGATGGGAAGCTATCCAGTTCCGCATTATTTAAGTCTCGAAACTCTCTCCACAAAATATGTCGGTTTAAGTTCTGGCCGTGCCGGAGAAGCCAGCGTTATTGCAGTAATAATGATGGTTTTTGGAATTGCAATCCTTCTCTTAAACCAAAGAAGCACTTCAAGCCGTCAGAATTTTACAACCGTAACTGGAAAATCCGGCCAAATTTCAAAAGCAAATCTCGGAAAAGTCGGAAAATATTTAATTGCGTTTATTTTTATCGTAGTTACGCTTTTTACAAGCATTTATCCGATTATTTCTTTCGCCATTGAAACATTCCTGCCAAATCCAGGCGACTACAGTTTCTTAAAAACAGGCGATTTTGAAATGCTTACGACAAAATGGTGGACAACTTCAGATACCTTGGGCGAATACGGACTTTTTGGACAGCTCGGAATTTTGCACAACGTTCAAATCTGGAAATCTTTCTGTGGACAATTGTTCGTAGCCGTCTGCTGTGCGCTTTGCGCCGGAACAATCGGAACCCTGGTCGGCTATGCAGTAAGCAAAAACCGCAGAAGCAAGAGCGCCGCCTATGTAAATTCTGTGGCATTTTTACCTTATCTTATGCCTTCTCTTTCTGTCGGTGTAGCCTACTTAATTTTTGGAAAAGCACTTTCTATTGGCGGAACCTTCCTTATATTGATTCTTGTTGGAACAGTAAAGTACATTCCTTTTGCAAGCCGAAGTTCGCTCAATTCAATGCTGCAACTTTCCGGAGAAATCGAAGAAGCCGCAATAATTCAAAATATCCCCTGGGTAAAGCGAATGTTTGGAATCATAATTCCAATTCAAAAAAGCTCGATTCTTTCGGGATTTTTGCTTCCGTTTATGACCTGTCTGCGCGAACTGACGCTCTTTATGCTTTTGTGCGACCAGTTCAAGATTATGACAACGGCAATGGATTATTTTGACGAAATGGGACTTTATGCCTTCTCAAGCGGAATGAACCTTATTCTTATTATTACAATTTTAATTTTTAACGCTTTGGTAAACAAACTTACAGGCGCAAGCATTGACAAAGGTGTAGGAGGTAACTGATATGCCGCAGATAAAACTTACAAATGTTACAAAACGCTGGGGAAAATTCTTTGGTGTTGATAAATTGAATCTTGTCATTGACGACAATTCATTCGTTACCCTCCTCGGACCTTCTGGCTGCGGAAAAACAACAACTTTAAGAATGATTGCCGGCCTCGAAACTCCAACCAGCGGAAAAATCGAAATTGGCGACACTGTTGTCTTTGACAGCGAAAAAGGAATAAATATTCCTGCAAACAAGCGAAAAGTAGGATTTTTGTTCCAAAATTACGCGCTCTGGCCAAATATGACGGTTTACAAAAATATTGCCTTCGGTTTGAGCAATATTTCCGAAGAACTCCCTGTTTATGACTTTGAAGCAAAAACTTCTGACCAGATTACACAGATTTTGCGCGGTTCTGTCGAACTTGTTGAACTGATAAACGGCTGCAAGGGCAAAGACGGAAAAATTGATGAAGAAAAAGTTCTTTTAAAAATCATTGATACGTTTACGGTTTCGATGTTTACTGCAAAAAAAATATTTGCAATGAAACTCCAGAACGAAGAATTCCCGTCAGAAAAAGCAAATTCTCTCTGCAAAGAATACGAAGCAAAAATCAAAACTATTGAAGAAAATTACAAACAAAAAGGAATTTCCTTAAATGACGATTTTGCTCTGGTTCAAAACGGAAAAATACTCACAAAAACGCGCAAACTCACTTCTGAAGAAATTGACCTTGCAGTGCGCCGTGTAAGCCGCGTTGTAAAAATCGGAATGTTTATGGACCGCTATCCGGCAGAACTTTCGGGCGGACAGCAACAGCGCGTAGCAATCGCAAGAACACTTGCTCCAGAACCAAGCGTACTTTTTATGGACGAACCGCTTTCAAACCTCGATGCAAAGCTCCGGCTAGAAATGCGATACGAACTTCAGCGGCTGCATATTGAAACAGGAAGCACCTTTGTCTATGTAACCCACGACCAGCTCGAAGCTATGACGCTTGCAACAAAAATCTGTCTTATAAACAACGGTGTTTTGCAGCAGTACGATGCTCCTCTCGACGTTTACAACCACCCGAACAATCTTTTTGTTGCCGATTTTGTAGGAAATCCTTCTATTAATTTTATCGACGCAAAAGGTGAACAGACAGACGGCAAACTTGAACTTACACTCTTTGGCGACAAAAAATTGATTTTTAAGCCGGAAACAAAAAACGGCGAGGAATTCAATTTGGAAAAATGGTACAAAACCAGAGATGCCGACGAAGTTGAAACAGCAAAAAAACTCGAAGACGAGTCAAAACAAAAAGGTTATGTTGAAAAACAGAACAAGGACGAAGTTTTTAAGTATCACATTGCAAAAGTGAACGAAGAAGAAGGCTTTGCTGCAAAAAAAGATTCGCCGGCTCAAAACGGCGACTTTGTTCTTGCAGTCCGTCCAGAATTCATAAAACTGACCGAAAATGGGAAATTTGACGGCGAAATTCGTGGAGCGTTGCCAACAGGAATGGAATCGACAATAAAAATCAGCATTGGCGAGTTTTTGTTGACAAGTGTTGTTTTTGGCGGTGTAACGTTCAAAATTGGAAGCAGTCAAAAATTCGATTTTACCGGCAACGACTTAATGCTTTTTGACAGAAAGAGCGGAAAACTCATTACGCACGGAAAAATTGAATAATTTTGTCCTAATTAGCCCTAATGTCGAGTTCTGATAAGAACAGTACTTTAAGTGTCATTGCCGTGCTCGACACCGCGATGTTTGCATAGCAAACTCGGTTAGCAATCTTGCAAAAAAAAGTGCAATAGATTATCGGGTCAAGCCCGATAATGACATTAAATCATAAAACTCGAATTTCAGGCTAATTAAAAAAAATGGCGGTTTTTCTGTAAAAAGACAAGCCGCTGTTTTTTTTAAAGCAAATCCTAGCCCGTGCCGGAACAGCGCGAAGCGTCCGCCGCGGCGGATGAAGCGAAAGCGGAACTGTGGAGCGGACGGTTAGAGCGAAAAATATGCTCCAGAATTTCATTTTTCTTTTATTAGTTATAAAATATTTTTATGGTAACATCTTCTCTTAAACGTTTTGTGCATCCGGATTTATTGCATGGAAGCATTTTTAAGGCAATTGTGCTTTTTACGTTGCCGCTTTTTGTTTCGTATATTTTTCAGCAGCTTTACAATGCGGCGGACACGGTTATTATCGGGCGGCTTTTGGACGACAGCGCGCTTGTCAGCATTGGAGCATGCACGGCTCTCTACGAACTTTTGGTCGGTTTTGGAATTGGCTTTGGAAACGGCCTGAGCATTGTCGCGGCAAAAACTTTTGGGGCAGGGGAAGCTGAAAAATTAAAAAAAATTACGGCGGCTTCGATTGTAATTACAATTTTTGTTACCGTTTTTATTATGGTTTTGACGGCTTTTGGTCTAAAACCAATTATGGTTCTGCTAAAAACGCCGGCCGACCGTCTGAACGAGGCATATTCTTATATTTCGGTGATTACGCAGTTTTGCGGAGTTCTGTTTGCATACAATCTTTTTGCAGGAATGTTGCGCGCAATCGGAAATTCTTTTGTTCCGCTCTTGTTTTTGATTTTTTCTTCGGTTTTGAATGTAATTCTGGATTTTGCGTTTATAAAGGCGACAGGCTCAATCCGAGGAGCTGCAATTGCGACGGTGATTGCGCAGTTTGTGTCGGGATTGCTCTGTCTTATCTACATTTTCTGCGCGGCAAAAATTCTTGTTCCGTCTTTTAAGCATTTTTCGTTCGACAGTTCGCTTTACAAGGACCTGATAGGGCAGGGACTTTCCATGGCATTTATGGGAGCAATCGTCCATTCGGGAACTGTAATCCTTCAAAGCGCCATTAACTCGCTCGACCAGATGATAATTGCCGGCCACCTTTGCGCCAGAAAAATTTTTACTCTCACAAACATTCCAATCATTACGCTTGGACTTGCCGCTTCGACCTTTGTTTCGCAGAATTGCGGAGCCGGACAAATTGAGAGAATCCGAAAAGGCGTAAGAATTTCGATTTTTATAACAATTGTCTGGACATTTTTGCTTTTTTTGCCGGCGTGGTTTTTAATAGAAGATTTAATCAAATTTATTACAAATTCAGCAAACCCAATTCTCCTTGATTACGCAAAAAAATACATTCTGTTTACTCTGCCTTTTTACCTTGTTTTGGGCGGACTTATCGTAATCCGGAATGCATTGCAAGGTTTTGGACAAAAAATTCTGCCTTTAATTTCAAGCATAATTGAACTTGCAGGCAAAATTACATTCACCTGCCTTATAATTCCAAAGCTCGGAAAATGGGGAGTTATTCTGTGCGAACCGCTGATTTGGTGTGTAATGCTCGTGCAGCTTTTGACAGTTTATGTGCGGCTTATCAGAGGCAATTCGTGCACGCCGTCGCCAGAGCCACAGGCAAAAAATCCTGCCGAATAACCAATTTTTTGAATATAAGCCTTTTGGACATTTTCGATAAAAGAATCGATTTTTTGTTTTTGAACCAAGGCAATTGCGCAGCCGCCAAAACCAGCTCCAGTCATTCTTGCGCCCAGACAGCCGTCCTGGTTCCAGGCGGTTTCTGCAAGAGTGTCGAGTTCAATTCCAGTAACTTCGTATTTTGAGCGGAGCGACTCGTGGCTTTCGTTCAAAAGCTGGCCGAGAGCCTTTAAATCTCCGTTTTTTAAGGCGGCGGCCGCCTTTAAGACACGCTGATTTTCAAAAACACAATGCTCCGCCCTTTTTTGCAAAACTTCGTCTTTTATGAGCGATTTATTTTTTTTCCAGTCTTCTGCCGAAAGTTCGCAAAGCGCATTGATTTTAATTCCGGCAGATTGCAAAATTTTTAAGCCCTGTTCACATTCTGCACGGCGTTCGTTGTATTTTGAATCCGAAAGTTTCCGCACCTTGTTCGTATTCATTACGATAAAACAGCAGCCGCCGAGCTCAAGCGGAACATATTCATATTCGAGGGTTGCGCAATCCAGAATTTCAGCAAAATTCTTTTTTCCGGTTGCAATAATGAACTGATCCATAATACCGCACTTTGTGTTCATAAAACGGTGCTCGCTCATCTGCCCGATTTTTGCAATTTCTGTCCTGCTCACGTCAAAACCAAAAGTTTCGCAAACTGCAAAGGCAAAGCCACATTCCAAAGCCGAAGAAGAAGAAATTCCGCCGCCAGCAGGAATATTCGACGCCATTAAAATTTCAAAACCGCAGTCAAAAACAAAGCCTTTTTCTTTTAACTGAGTCAAAATTCCATTCAAATAATTTGCATAATCGTTCTCTTTTGAATAAGCAAAATTTTCATTTATATCAAACTCAAAACTGAGCGGAAATTTTACGTCTTTATAAAAAATTTTCGAATCGCTTCGTTTTCTGATTGCCGCGTACAAATAACGGTTAATACATGCAGGAAAAACCTTGCCGCCGTTGTAGTCGATATGCTCGCCAATAATGTTTATTCTAGCCGGAGAAGCAAAAATCCGCACAGAGCCCTTCTCGCCGCCGTAAATTTCCATAAAATCATTCAAAAGTTCTTCCGGTGAATATTCTTTTTTTGTAAGTGAATTTTCCATTTTGTCCTCCAGACCAAAAATTCAATATCCGGGTGGCTTTTTGTTCCGCTAAGCTGCACAAAAACCGGGCTTTTCGGGGTTCCGGCTTTCGCCTTCATTCCTCCGCAAAGCTCCGGAACGGCTCCGCCGCCCCTGCAATCCCTGCCACAAAACAGCAGGCCGTGCGCTTTTAACATTTTTCTGTCAAAAATTCATAAATTGTCTTTTGATAGTATTCTTCGCCAGAGCGCAAAATGCAATCTGGAAAATTTTTATGGTTCATGCAGTCCGGAAAACGCTGGGCTTCAAAGCAAAGTCCGTCAAAAGGCTTTTGCAAAACTCCGTTTTTTCCCGTAAAGTTTTCAAGATAATTTCCGGTATAAAACTGAATTCCGCGCTGGTTTGTATAAATGTTCATTTTTATGCCAGATTTTTCAGATTTGCACCAGCCGGCTTTTTCCACATTTTTTTCGTCCGCTTTTGTAACAAAACAGTGGTCATAACCGCGCATTCCCGTGATTTTTTGCAATTTTTCTAAATCTTTTCCTACGAGTTTTGGCTCCAAAAAGTTGAACACAGAATTTTCCTTTTTTTGAACATCCAAAAATTCTCCCGTAGGAATCATTTCGTCAACTTTTAAAATCTGCTGGCAATCCAGACAGACAGTGTGATTTAAGATATTTTCTCCTTTGCAGCCGTTCAAATTAAAATATGCATGGTTTGTTAAATTTATTGGAGTCGGCTTGTCTGTTTTTGCAAAATATTCGAGAACAAGCTGATTTTTTGAATTTAATGAATAAATAACTTTTAACTCGAGATTTCCAGGAAACTTCTGCTCGCCGTCGCGGCTCAATCTTGTAAAAACAATTCCGGCGCTGCCGTCCGTCAAAAAGGGTTCGGCCTGCCAGATTTGCTTTTCGTAACGAAAAAATCCGCCGTGCAGACAGTTTTTGCCGTTATTTACGTCCAAAACATAATTTTTTCCATCAAGAAAAAATTTTCCGCCGGCAATTCTGTTTGCAAACCGGCCGACAATTGCATTGTGCGCCTGAGTTCCATTTTTCCACCCAGAAAAAGTATCAAAACCTAAAAGAACATCGGTTTGCGCGCCGTTTTTATCTGGAACAAAAAGATTTGTAATCGTGCAGCCAAAATTCATTGCAGAAAAACTAATCTGTCCGTTAGAAACAGTCCAGCCGTCAACATTTTCTTCTATATTAAAATGCAAAATGTCCATAATTTATATTCAAGCCGAAAACACGGTTTGTCAAGAAAGATAAAAAAATCCGCCTGCTAAAACTAAAAAACTTTTATGAACCGCAAATTTTAGCCCGTGCCGGAACAGCGCGAAGCGTCCGCCTTGGCGGATGAAGCGAAAGCGGAACTGTGGAGCGGACGGTTTGAAAAAGAAATTCGCTCCAAAACAAAAAATCTGGCTAAATTCTAATTTTTAAACATAATTCTGCACAAATGCCGGTCGAGCGTTTTCCAGGAAACTCCAAGTTCCCGTGCAAGAGAAGTTTTTGTGCGTCCCTGGAGAATTTCTTTTTTTATGTAATCGCTGCTTTGAGAAAGCTTGTAAATCGTTGATTTTTGGCCTTTTTTGCGGCCAATGTGCTTGCCTTCCCGTCGAACCCGGTTTAGCCCGACTTTTGTGCGCTCAGAAATAAGCTGCCGTTCAATTTCCGCCGAAAGTCCGAACGCAAATGCCAAAACTTTTGACTGAATGTCGTTTCCGAGCCTGTAACCGTCTTTAATTGTCCAGACTTTTACACCGTTTTCTAAAAAATGCTGCAAAACGTTCATAATCATAATGAGAGAGCGGCCAAAACGCGAAATTTCCGTGCAGATTATAAGGTCGCCCGAATGAGCCGAGCTCATAAGAATTTTGCCAAGTTTGCGGTTTTCTGGCCGCTTAGTTCCGCTGATTTTTTCTTCAATCCAAGAATCAATTTTTAGACCATTAAGCTGGCAGAATTTTTCAATTTCCATCTGCTGATTTTCCAAATTCTGGTGGCTGGTCGAAACCCGAATGTAACCGTAAGTCATTTAATATCTCCAAAAAGTAAAATTTAAAGAATATAGTAGCACACCGCAATGTTTGAATAACAAACCCGTTTAGCAATTTACTGGAAATTTTCAACGGATTATCGGGTCAAGCCCGATAATGACAAATCTGTCATTCCC
>DLLE01000059.1:0-1956 GCA_002477955.1 Treponema sp. UBA7570
GTTCATGCCGTGGAATTTTTCCGTTTGCCAAAAGTGTGTGCTGACAGCGTGCGGAATTTTTCCGTTTAATGAAATTGCCTGCGGTCGGCAAACGGAATGGTTCCGTTATTTAAAAACATGCCAGTTCGGGACGCGGAATTTTTTTATTCTCGGACAATGCGTTGGGCGGCGTGTAAAAGTTCTCGCATGGGCAGAAAGTTTGTTTGGCGGTGCGAGACAATCTGGCTTCCTAAAACGCCAAGTGCTGCAATTGCAAAAAATCACACACTCCGGCATTCATTGTCGCATTGACCGGATATAATTGATTTGTAAAAATGAAAAGTGTTTTTAACGGAGGTTTTATGGCAGATTTCGCGTTTCTGTCAGAACCTATGGAGGTTTGTTCGTGCCTCCTTAAGTTTTCTTGTAAAAAACGCCGTCCCAACATTCCGTGCAGTCAAAATTTCCAAGTCTGATTTTCATTTAGTTCTCCGTTGCCAAAGCCTGCAAGTCCGAATCTTCGTATTTGTTGTGTCCTTTTTGGCTCTTTTTGAATTTCCAGCATTTTATCGCCTGCTCAAGTGTTTTGTCTTTATTTGCGGCAAAAAAATCTCGGATGTACGTGTTGTACTCAAACTGTTTTTCGATTTCGCCTTTGCCGTTCGTCTTTTTTTCTTTTAAAATCTGATGGTATGCGGCGATTGCCTCCGCGTAAGTTTTTCCGGCATTCGACTTCAGCCATTTTTGAAAAGCCACGTTGAACGAAAAACCTTTTCCAATGTGTTTTTTGAAAAATGCCCGGTGCTTTTCGCTGCAGACAAAGTTTTCTTCTATTATGTTGTCCGGTTTTATTTCTCCAAAAGTCGCTTTTCCGCCAGATTGAGATTTCCGTGCTTCGTGGTCTGTTCGTGTTCTTTTTCCGCTTTCCAAGAAAACTGCAATCCGCTCGGAAAGTTCGCTCTTGCTTCCGGTTGCCTGCAAGCCGTCCTTTCGGCAGAATTCCACCAGCTCTTCTTTTAGGTAATAATATTGGCGGAAAGTTTCTGCGCTCAGTTCTGTTGTTAAAGAGGGGCGTCCGTTCATTTTTTATTAGCCTGCTTTCTAAAAAAGTGAAAATCGCAGCAGTCGCCGCCGTAACCTAAAGTTTTTGTTCGTTTAAAGCCCATTTTTTTTAGTCCGCTGTAATTAACATCGTCAACATCGCAAAAAAGTTTGCAAAGTTGTGGGCAGCCGTTTTCTGTGCAAGCAGTATGCCAAAGACATTTTGTGATGTCTGCGTCAAAAAAATCTTTTCCATACTTTTGGGTACTTTCCCAAAGAGCGCTTGTCCGCATTATTTTAAGAAAGATTCTTTTGTAAACTGCAAAAAATCCAGGCAAAATTTCCATTTTTGCTGTAAATTTATGTTTTTGTGCCGCAACCTTATCAACCATATATTTTTGCATAGCTTCATAAGCAGCATTTTCTAAGTCATTTTCTACCAGAGTTTTGAATAAAGCGACACGCGGAAGAATTGTCTGAACAAGAGTTTTCATCTGATTTTTAGACTTATTTTTTGTGTTTGCAATGATTTTATCAAGTTCTTCTGATTGACTTGCAAACAGTCTTTTTCCTTTGTTGTTTCCGAATTCTTCTATTAGGAATGTTTTTATCTGTTTTTGCTGTTTTATTTTCATAAAAATTGAGATTTCTTTATTATTTTTCCGCCTGCCCATTTTACAAAAGTGTGTGCTGCGCTTTGCATAAAACCACTATACACAGTTTGCAATAAAATTTCCATAGCACTTATATGGGGCAGTGCAAGAAAAATTCGCATGACTAGAAATTACGCCAGTTCGAGTCGTAAAAAATTCCGCATAAACAGAAAATGCGTTGGGCAGTGCGTGAAAATTTTCGCATGACTAGAAATTACGTCAGTTCCTGCCGTAAAGATTTTCGCACAAGTTGAAAATGCATTGGGCAGCACGTAAAAGTTTT
>DLLE01000059.1:2112-2766 GCA_002477955.1 Treponema sp. UBA7570
CACAAAAATACGTTCACTTTTCTTTCAAATCCGCCCGCAGAGCCTTGAACTTTTCTTTCCAGTCCTGTGAAATTCTGTATGAGTCGCAGATTTTCTGAACCGCCTTTCCGCAGATTTTGTAGTCAAGTCCGCAAGTCCTCATCCATTCATACACGTTTCCCGGCTCGGTTACGGCAAGCTCTGCAATCAGCCAGGCTTCGCCCATCTGAACGTAGTAGTGGCCGTCATTTTTCATCAGCGGCAAAAGACTTTCCGCGTGTCCTCGTCCCAGCCGGGAGATAAAAAGCACGTAGCCCCAGCGGCGCACAAAAGGCTCTTCAGATTTTACGTATTCCGCCGCGTATTTCATGGCCGCCTCAAAGTCCAAATCCGCAACAAACCCAATCAGCTCGTCCGTGTGCCACCAGTCCGAAAAAAGCAGGTTTCCGTGGATAAATGCCATCCGCGCGTTCACGTCCTTTATCTGCTCAAGGCTCACGTAAAAATAAATCCTGTGGAACTGCTGCTGAGTCAAAACGTGAGGACGGAGCAGGGAAGCGTCCGCATTTTTCTTTACATAGCCGCGAATCAAGCGGTCAACGTCGCATGTCTTGTATTTTCCGAGCGCATCCAAATCCTTTTGAACAAGCTGCGGTGTAAGAAGTAAAGGTTCGT
>DLLE01000031.1:0-2457 GCA_002477955.1 Treponema sp. UBA7570
GGGAGCAATATTGCAGTAGAAGTTGCATAGATTTTTTGAAATCTGTATAATTATCAATAAAAGTTAAGAATATTGCATATTTATGCAAAATAACAGGAGATGCCGGAATGGATACAGAAAGCCTTTTTATCGGACGCTTGTCCGTACTTGCTGAACGCAACGACCCAATCGACACTAGTCTTTACGAAAAATATGATGTAAAACGAGGTCTGCGCAATGCCAACGGAACAGGTGTGCTCGTCGGTCTTACAAGCATTGGCGATGTTGTAGGATACGAAGTGAAGGACGGTAAAAAAATTGCAATCCCCGGCAAACTCTTGTATCGCGGTTATAATGTTGCTGATTTGATAAGCGATGCAGAAGCTCATAATCAGTTTGGCTATGAGCAGGCGGTTTATCTTTTGCTTTTTGGCGAACTGCCGACCCAGAGCGAGCTTGAGCTTTTTAAAAAATATCTCGGTGAATTGCGCGCTTTGCCTCCAAATTTTACTGAAGACATGATTATGAAAGCTCCGTCTGCTGATATTATGAATAAACTTGCGCGCGGTGTTTTGGCTTCTTATTCTTACGACAAAAATCCGGAAGAACGCTCTCTTTCAAATATTTTGCGTCAATGTATTGAGCTTATAAGCCGTTTTGGAACTTTGACAGCTTACGGTTATCAGGCAAAACGCCGTTATTACGACGGAAAGTCGATGTATATCCACAACCCGCTGCCAGAGCTTTCTACTGCGGAAAACTTTTTGCGATTGATCCGCAACAACAAGGCTTTTACCGATGACGAGGCTAAACTTCTGGATCTTGCGCTTATCTTGCATGCTGAGCATGGTGGCGGCAACAACTCTTCTTTGACGGTGCATGTTGTTTCTTCTGCGGACACGGACACTTATTCTGCAATCGGCGCGGCTGTTGGCTCTCTAAAAGGTTACAGACACGGAGGAGCAAATATCCGTGTAATCGAAATGATGGACGACATAAAGTCTCATGTCCGCGACTGGTCGAGCGAAAAAGAAGTAAAGGAATATTTAAGAAAAATTGCAAACAAAGAGGCGTTTGACCATACAGGTTTGATTTATGGTCTTGGACACGCAATTTACACGATTAACGATCCTCGTGCGACAATTTTGCGTGATCATGCGGCAAAACTTGCAAAAGAAAAAGGCCTTGAAGACGAATACAACCTTTACAAGCTGATTGAAAGGCTTGGACCGGAAGTTATTTACGAAAAACACGGCGATGAAAAGAAAATCTGTGTAAACGTAGACTTCTATTCTGGTTTTATTTATACAATGCTGAATATTCCTCGCGAGCTTTTTACTCCTCTGTTTGCAGTAAGCCGAATCGCCGGCTGGTCTGCCCACAGAATCGAGGAAATTGTCGCCGGAGGACGAATTTACCGTCCTGCTTACAAAAATATTCTTGCTGAAAGAAATTATATTCCAATCGAAAAAAGATAGAAGGGGCGTTGCGGGGTAGTTCCCCGCACGGAGGGTAGCGGAAAACGCCTGCATTTGGAGCGCAGGGAGGCTGTCCTCCCTCTTAAAATCTAAAAATTAACTAAAAAAAATGCCTGCGGAAAGACTCGATAAAATATTGGCGCACCACGGTTTTGGAACTCGAAAGGACGTAAAAAGGCTTTGCCATAAAAGTTTGGTGAGCTTGAACGGGAAAATCGTGACAGATCCTGCCACAAAAGTTGAAATTGACTCGGATAGCCTCGAAATTGGCGGCGAAAAAATAGTTTTACAGCGCGACCTTTATATTATGCTCAACAAATGCAAAAATGTTGTCTGCGCAAACAGGGACGGCGAACATTCGACCGTTTTTGACCTTTTGGATGAAAATTTGCGTCACAAATTTTTGGGCGGCGACTTGCACTGCATGGGACGGCTCGACATTGACACTGAAGGTCTTTTGATTTTGACGACAGACGGAAAACTTACACATTCGCTGCTTTCGCCGAAAACTCACGTTCCAAAAACCTATGCGGTCGGTTTGCGCGATTCTTTGACTTTGGAAGAAAAGCAAAAATACTGCGAAATTTTTAAAAAAGGCTTTTGGATTGACCGGGAACAAAACGAAGACGGCTTTGAATGCGCTCCTTCCGAATTAAAATGGCGGGATGAAGACGGAAAATTTGGAGAGAACGTAGAATCTGAAAGGCTTTCTCTTGCTGCTGAAAAAAATTCCAGCGGAAAAACTGAGTGCCTGCTTACGATTTTTGAAGGAAAGTTTCATCAGGTAAAAAGAATGTTCGCCCAGCTTGGAAATGAGGTTGTCTACCTAAAACGAATAAAAATGGGCGGGCTTTTCCTTGATCCGGCGATTGAGCTTGGCTCTTACCGCGAGCTTACGGAAGCCGAGATTAAAATGCTTTCGGAAAAATAAAAAAGCGGTTAGGAAAAACACCACAAAAAAAGCGCCTAAAAAACTGTCCAGAAACGGAATCGGTTTTTT
>DLLE01000031.1:2526-9199 GCA_002477955.1 Treponema sp. UBA7570
TTTTTTTGCAATTTTGCCGCCAAAACGCCAGGTTTTTAAATCTGGCGTTTTTTTTTATTTTTTGAGCGCGTCTTTTATTGCGGCCAAAAGTTCTGAATATTCTGTAAAAGCCGGAATATTCGGATAATCATTTTTGATTTTGTCTGTCGTGCGGAACAAAAAACCTGCCTTGCTTGCTTCAATCATTCCGAGATCGTTGTAGCTGTCGCCAAAAGCGATTGTTTCAAAACCAATTGACTGCAGCGCTTTTACCGTCGTTAGCTTTGATTTTTCGCAGCGCATCTTGTGCTTTACGATAAAACCATCTTTGTCTGTTTCGAGGCTGTTGCAGAAAATAGTCGGCATTCCGAGTTTTTTTAGAATCGGGCCTGCGAATTCTTCAAAAGTATCGCTCAAAACAACAGTCTGGCAGATTGAACGCAGCTCATCCAAAAATTCTTTTGCGCCGGGAAGCGGATCAATTTTTGCAATCGTATTCTGAATGTCCTTTAATGTAAGTTTGTGTTCCTTTAAAATTGCGATTCTCCAGTTCATCAGTTTGTCGTAATCAGGTTCATCGCGAGTTGTTCGTGAAAGTTCAGGAATTCCAGAAACTTTTGAAAACTCAATCCAGATTTCTGGAGCAATTACGCCTTCCATGTCCAGACATGTAATGTACATTTTTTCCTCCAGCAGAACGCCAAATCCGCCTGCTTTAAATTTTTTATGAAAGTTTAGCATTTTTTTTTCTATGAGAAAATACGAATTTTTAATTTTTCGCAGCGCATCTTCGCGCTGACCGGCTCTTACTGCAAGTCCTCCTCGCTTCGCTCGTCCGGTCTTTCCGTGGCGATCCGGGCTAAGTTTTGTCCAAAAAAAATCAGTTCACGCATTGTTTTCTATAATTGCTTGACTAAAAACTTACAAAAAAATTGCCATAGAAATTGTAATTCATAAATAAAACGTTATAATATTAAAGACAGGAGAAAGTGATGTTGTTAAAAGCCAAAAAAGAATATCTAATTGTTCCATTTACGGTGCTTGCGCTTTTGATTGACCTTCTTGGAAGAGTTTTTGCCGAAAATCTTATGCTTCCGCTTTGGTGCGACTCTGTCGGAACTTTTTTTATTGCGTATTTTGCAGGTCCGATCTGTGGCGCAATAGTCGGTTTTGCAAACAATATAATTTACGGCATTTTTGTTGACCATCAGTCGGTTTACTGCGTTACTGGCGCGTTTATCGGTTTTTTGGCGGGATATTTTGCAAAAAAGAAAGTTTTTGAAAGCCAGTTCTTAACTATGACGATTGGAATGGGGCTTGCTGTAATTTCAACAGTAATTTCTGTAATCGTCAGCATAACAATGTATGGCGGTGATATTGGCAATATTTGGGCATCTCAAGTAATGCGTTTTTTTATGGACGCAGGTTTTCCAAAATATGTTTCCTTTGTAATTGGCCAGTTTTATATTGAATTTTTAGACAAACTGTTTTGTGTCGAAATAATTTATCTTTTAATAAAGTTTGCAAGGTTTTACAGAAAAAAACGTGACGAAAATTCAGAAGAAAAAATCATTCCAAAAAAAATAGCTCCGTTTTTGACTTTTATTTTTGCGCTTTTCTTTGTTTTATTGCCTAAAACAGCTTTTACTCAAAATTTTGCCGATGAATGGGACTCTTATGTTCAGACAGTTTTTTCAAATCCTGAAGGACTTTTGTCTGGCGAAGCAAATGACATAGCGCAGACAAATGACGGAAAACTTTGGATTGGAACTTATGCCGGTCTGTTTAAGTATGACGGTTCAAAATTTAAGCTTATGAGCGATATTCATTCTGTAAAAAGTGTAAATTGCCTTTTTGTTGACGAAGAAGGGAGGCTTTGGACTGGAACAAATGACAGCGGAATTACGATTTTTATAAATGAACGCGTAATGAATGTAATTGACGAAGAAAGCGGACTTCTTTCAAATTCTGTAAAGGACATTGTCAGCGATACCGACGGAAATTATTACATCGGAACAACAGAAGGAATTTCTCTCGTGTCTTTGAGCGGCGGAGTAAAAATTACAAAAAACTATGAACAGATAAAAAATGTAACAAAAATGTCTGCTGACAAATTTGGAAATGTCGTTGCTGTTACCGAACGCGGAGAACTTTTTTGCTTTAAAAACGGAGAAATTTGCTGTTCATTTTTAAAAGATGGGAAAAATATCTCTTTTCAGAGTGTAGATTTTTCGGAAGACGGAAGGCTTTTTCTTGCAAGCCCGGACGATTCGATTTTTATTTACAGCTTGACGCCTTCTGGTCCAAACTTAGTCCGCAAATTTAAAATTCCAGGAATAGAAGGCATAAATTCATTCTATTTTGCAGAAAATAAAGGTGTTTTTGTTTGTTCTGACACGGGAATTGCCTTTTTCGATGAAAGTTTTAAGGCCAAAAAACTTTACACGAACAATTTTACGAATTCGATAGACGCAATGCTTATCGATTATCAGGGAAATCTCTGGTTCAGTTCTTCAAGGCTTGGGCTTCTCGAAATGTGCAAATCTACTTTTGTTGAGCTTTTTTCTGAAATCGAAGAAACCTCTGTTGTAAATTCTACAGAAAAATGGCAAGGACTTCTTTTTTGTGGAACTGACGAGGGGCTTATAATTCTTGACGAGGAAAACGAAAAAAAAGTTGAAAATAAAATAAGTTCATTGCTTAATAAAATAAGAATTCGCTGTTTGAAGGTGGATTCTATGAATAACCTGTGGATTGCAACGACAGGAAGCGGCATTTATAAAGTAAGTTTGGATTCTTCTGGCGAATACGAAATAAAGAATTTTTCACAGAAAACTGGACTTCCTGGAAACCGTTTTAGAAATATCTGCGAGCTTAAGGACGGAAGAATTGCCGTTGCCGGAGATTATGGAGTTGCCTTTTTGAGAGAAGATGCTGTTGAAAAAGTTTTTACTGCGCAGGACGGTTTTGCCAACGAAAAATCTCTTTGCCTTCTTGAATACAAAAATGGCTGCTACGTAGGTTCGGACGGAGGCGGAATTTCAAAAATAGAAAATGGCCAGATTGTAAAAAATATTGGAAAAAAAGACGGACTTTCTTCAAACGTAATTTTGCGAATGGTTTACGATTCTTTTTCTGACGGTGTTTTTATTGTTACAAGCAACGGAATTTGCTATACGTCCGAAAAAGGAGAAGTTAAAAAACTTGATAATTTTCCGTATTCAAACAATTACGACATGATTTGCGACTCTGACGGAACATGCTGGATTTTGGGAAGCGCAGGAATTTATGTTGCTCAGTCAAAAGATTTGATTGAAAATTTGAAGACTGAATATCCTGTTATAAATGCAAAGCATGGTTTTCATTCGCTGCTGATTGCAAATTCATGGCCTTGTCTCGAAAACGACAATCTTTATCTTTGCTGCGACAGCGGAGCCGTAAAGGTTAATATGTCAAAATACGACATGGCTTCAAAATCTTACCGCATGATTTTGGATTTTGCGGAAGTTGACGGAATAAAGCAGAAAATTAGCCGTTCTGACGTTTTTAAACTTTCGCCTCAAACTCAAAAACTTGTGCTTGAGCCGGAAATATTGAATTATTCTCTGAACGATCCTTATGTAAGATATTTTCTTGTTGGAAATGATTTAAAACCGGCAGAGTGTTTGCTCAGCGAACTTGGAAAAATTTCTTATTCAAACTTAAAGCCAAAAACTTACATGTTTAAAATTTCAATTCTCGACGGATTGAACGGAAATGTAATTGAAAGCGCAAATTACACGATTGAAAAAGAAACAGAAATGTATCAGAAAAACTGGTTCAAACTCTATGTAATTTTGACTGGCTCGCTTGTTCTTGTCTGGCTTACATGGTTCGTTACTAGAGTTCGTTCTCAGAAAACTTTGCTCAAACAAAAATACGAGCTCGAATATGCAAAAAAACAGATTAAGATGGTGAACGAAACTATTCTTTCTATTGCCCAGACTGTAGATGCCAAGGATTCAAATACGAGCGAACATTCTTACAGGGTGTCGGAGTATTCAGTTTTTATTGCAAAAAAACTTGGATATTCAAAGGAAAAATGCGAAACTCTGCGGCAGATGGCGCTTTTGCACGATATTGGAAAAATCGGAATTCCGGATGCTATTTTGAATAAGCCCGAAAAACTTACGGACGAAGAATACAAAATCATGAAATCTCATGTTATTCGCGGCGGAGAAATCTTAAAATACTTTACGGTTGTTGACAATGTAAGCGTTGGCGCTCTTTATCATCACGAAAAATACGATGGAAGCGGCTATTGCCACGGCCTAAAAGGTGAAGAAATTCCTCTTGACGCAAGAATTATCGGTATTGCAGACGCATTTGACGCAATGACGGCAAACCGTATTTACCGCAAACAGCTGGATCTTGATTTTGTAATAAACGAGCTTAAGAGGAACAGCGGAACTCAGTTTGATCCAAAACTTGTGGACATCATGCTTTCTCTGATTGCTGACGGAACAATAGATGCTGAAAGCCTTTACAAAAAATCAAAAAAAATTCCGGCAGAAAACAGTAAATGAGGAAAACTATGAATGTAAAAATGAAAAAAAAATATATTTTGTGCACAATTACTTCTGTTGCAATGTGCCTGCTTTCTTTTGGACTTCATATTTTGACACGTTCCGAAGACAGATGCCTTAAAGTTGGATTCATTTTTGTAGGAGATGAAATAACTCCTTATACAGAAAATTTTATAAAGGCACAAAATCACGTTGTTTCGGTTTTTGGCGACAAAATTGACTGTGTTACTAAGTACAATGTTACGGAAGACCAGATTGAAGGTCCTTTGGAAGAACTTGTAAACGAAAAGTGTGATTACATAATTGCCGCCAGTTACGGTTACGGTCCAGTTGTAAAAGAGATGGCGGCGCTTCATCCTGAAATTGATTTTTGTGTGCCGACTGGCGACAATGCAAATGATGAGCCTGTTCTTTCAAATTATCATAACTGTTATGGAACAATTTATCAGGGGCGCTATATTTGCGGTGTGATTGCCGGAGAAAAACTTAAGGAAATGATTGAATCGAAAGTTATAAGCGCAAAAGAGGCAAAAGTCGGTTACGTTGCGGCTTTTCCGTTTGCAGAAGTTATTTCCGGCTATACGGCTTTTTATCTTGGCGTTCACTCGGTTGTTCCAGAAGCGACAATGCTCGTAAAATATACGGACACTTGGTCAAATTATTCTTTGGAAAAGCAGGTTGCCGCAGAATTGATTGATGAAGGTTGCGTTGTAATATCTCAACATTCTGACACAAAAGGACCTGCCGTTGTCTGTGAAAATTCAAAAAGACCGGTTCCTGTCTATCATGTCGGATACAGCCAAAGTATGACAGATATTGCTCCGACGCGTTCCTTGGTCAGCTGTTCTGTTGATTATTCATACTATTTTGAGCAGTCAATAAATGCTCTTTTGCATGATAAGAAAATTGAAGATTGCATTGACGGCAAGGTTTACGGTCAAGACGCAATGGCAGGAATCGAAAAAGGCTGGGTTCGCATTTTGGACATAAACTATGCAGTTTTGCCGGAAAGTATTGATTCGACCGTAAAATCTGTTAGCAACAAAATCGAAAAAAATGATATTGTAGTTTTTTCTGGAAATTTTACAGGAACTGCTCCGTTTGACAGTTCCAATAAAATTGACTTAAGGACACCTTTTGTCGAAAATGAAAAATCTTCATCTCCGGCTTTTTGTTATGTCCTCGATGATGTAATTAAGATTTTGCCTTAGTTTTTTAGGAATTTTAGCAATCCCACCATTGAGCTGCAGTTTGATCTGCCAGCTGGAGCAAAATGACAAGAGGGTTTTGCAGAAAATTTGAATAGTTAAAACTTTCGTTCGGACTTAAATCGGAAAATCCCATGTGGCGGCTTATTGCTTCGAGAACCGGACGTTTATGAATGTATTCTGGAAGACACTCAAGAAGCATGAGAGCGGATTCGTTTCCGTGACCAAGATTTCGGTTTTCGCTTTTTACTTTAAAATAAGGCTCGTAAACCCAGTTCCCCTGATAGTTTTTTGTTTTTTTGTGTTCGACTGAATAAAATCCAGCTTTGCAAAAATCGTGAGACAGCGCGGCAATAAAAATGTCTGCAGCTGAAAAATTATAAAATTCTGCACGCTTTGTCTGGATAAAATTTGAAAAAATCATTGGCGCAAAAACAAGGCTTTGGTAAATCACCGTAAGAGAATGAGCCGCAAGTCCTCCGGCAACGTTTGCGTGGTATTTTGCGCTTGCAGGACTTGTGAAAAATTCGTGTTTTTCCATCCATTCTGTAAGACAGTCTATTTTTTCTTTTGGAAGCAGGGCTGTTGCCATTTCGAGTATTGTATCTTTGACTTTTTGGCTGTCAAAAGTTCCATCCATTAAAATCGGCTTGTTTTTTGAAAAAATCTGCGCAACATTTTCTACCTGGATTTTTAACTCAATTAAATCGTTTTCATTCATAAAATGATTATAAAATTAAAATTGTGGTCTGAAAAGAAGGTGCTTTAAATACATAAGTGTGTTTTTATTATGTAAACACAAAATGGTTTTTAGAAACGTGAAATTTTAAGGAACGAGCGATAAAGAAAATATTTATATTGAATAAATATGCAGAACTTTGTATGATAATTGCATATTTATTCGTGATAGTGGAGCTTTTT
>DLLE01000005.1:0-460 GCA_002477955.1 Treponema sp. UBA7570
TTGAAATTTCTGGTCAGTCTTTAATTCCAGAAAATGACCCTTCTGTTTTGTTCACAACTGCGGGAATGCATCCGCTTGTTCCTTATCTTCTTGGTGAAAAACATCCGGCGGGAACTCGTCTTACTGATTATCAGAAATGCGTGCGCACAGGTGATATTGACGAGGTTGGAGATCCGAGCCACCTTACTTTTTTTGAAATGCTCGGAAACTGGTCTCTTGGAGATTATTTTAAGAAAGATTCAATCGCTTTTTCATACGAATTTTTGACAAGCCCGAAATGGCTCGGTCTTGATCCAAGAAAAATTTCTGTTACGGTTTTTGCAGGCGATGAGAATGCTCCGCGCGATGAGGAGGCAGCCGACGCTTGGAAAGCGAATGGAATGCCGGAAGACAAAATCGCTTATCTTTCAGCGGAAGACAACTGGTGGGCGGCGGGTCCGACTGGTCCTTGCGGTCCGGA
>DLLE01000005.1:586-10056 GCA_002477955.1 Treponema sp. UBA7570
TGGAACAACGTTTTTATGCAGTTCAACAGAATTGACGAGAAAACTCTTGAGCCGCTTCCAAAGAAAAATGTTGATACAGGAATGGGACTTGAGCGCACAAACTGCATCTTGCAGGGAAAAACTTCGGTTTATCAGACGGAAGTTTTCCAGCCGATTATCGCTGAAATCGAGAAGCTTTCAAATTATAAGTATGGAACAGACGAGGAGAAAGACCGTTCTGTGAGAATTATTGCAGATCACAGCCGCGCTTCTGTTTTCATCATTGGAGATCCGAGAGGCGTTTCTCCGTCAAATGTCGGCGCGGGATATGTTTTGCGCCGCTTGATTCGCCGCGCAGTCAGGCACGGGATGAAGCTCGGAATCGAAAAGTCTTTCCTTGCTGAAATTGCTGAAACTGTAATTGAGAATTTCAAGGCGGCTTATCCTGAACTTGAGCAGAATTCTGCGAAAATCAAGCAGGAGCTTACAGCCGAGGAAGAGAAATTTCGCCAGACTTTGAAGAAGGGCGAGGCAGAATTCCAGAAACTTCTTCCGAATTTGATGAAAAATCCTAAAAAAGTGATTTCAGGAAAAGTCGCTTATAATCTTTATGAAACTTACGGCTATCCTCTTGAGCTTACTCAGGAGCTTGGCGCGGAGCACGGTTTTACAGTCGATGTTGAAGGCTTCAAGGCTGCTGAAAAAAAGCATCAGGAAGCGTCAAAAACTTTGGATGCGGGAAAAGCGAAAGGCGGCTTGGCTGAGCAGTCAGATGTCGCGACAAAGTATCACACTGCAACTCACCTTTTGCAGCAGGCTTTGGTCAATGTCTTGGGAGACGAGGTTGCGCAGAAAGGCTCGAACATCAACAACGAGCGAATGAGATTTGACTTTACTTTCAGCCGCCCGATGACTAAGGAAGAAATTCAGAAAGTCGAGGACATTGTAAACGAGAAAATCAAGGAAGACTTGCCTGTAACAATGGAGATTATGACTCTTGACCAGGCGAAAAATGAAGGCGCGCGCGCGCTTTTCTCTAACAAGTACGGCGAGCAGGTAAAAGTCTACACAATCGGGCGCGACCCTAAAAACGACTGGTTCTCAAAGGAAGTTTGCGGCGGTCCTCATGTTCAGCACACTGCGCAGATTGGCGATTTCAAGATTGTAAAAGAGCAGTCTTCATCGGCAGGCGTAAGAAGAATCCGCGCGGTGATTTCTGGCGGGCTTCCGCTCGATCCTCAGTAAATTGCGCAAAAAAAAAATAACAGCCTCTGAAAACGTCAATTTTTTTGGAGGTGATTTTTTATTTGAATGTAACTGGCTGTTTTGACAGTTGTTTATATTCGTTAAGTGTTTTTGGAACTTTTTAGTTTTTTCAAAAACCCTGCATGTTCTCGTTTTACAGAACAAAAAAGACAAGTTAAGGAAAGTTTATGAAACGTTTTGCACTTTGCGTATCTTTGATTTTAATGGCAGCTACAGGAGCCTTTGCTCAGACAGATTTACAGCCTCTTGCTACTGTAAAACTCAATAAATCAGAGACAATCACCTTAAAGCAGCTCAAGAATAGAGTTGAAATTTATGGAAAACAGAATGGAATTTCTTCTTTTACAGTTGATCAGAAAAAAGAAATTCTTAATGCGATGATTGATGAAAAATTGGTTGTACAGGCTGCGACAAAAGCAGGAATGGTTCTTACTGATTCTCAGGTTAATCAGTATTTTATGCAGAATGTAAGCCAGCAGTTTGGAAGAAATGTTACAGAAGCAGAATTTGAGGAAATAATAAAAAAACAGACAGGAAAATCTTTTGAGGATTACATGAAAAATACTGTAGGAATGGGAGTCGCTGAATACAAAACTTATTTGAAGAATCAGCTGATTGCCCAGCAGTATGTTTTGCAGCAAAAACAGGAAGAAATTCAAAAAGCTGCTCCGAGCGATGAAGAAATTCGTGCTTTTTATGAATTGAATAAGGCAAGTTTTGTTCAGAACGATATGCTTAAACTTTTCCTTGTGCTTTTTCCTAAAAACAATGATCCTGCTGCCGCAAAAACAAAGGCAGAAGCTATGTTGAAAGATTTTAAGGATAAAAAAATTACTACTGAAAAAATCAAGGCAAATGCAGCAAATTCAAAAGATTATCAGGGCGGAGATTTATTCATAAGCAAAACCGCTCAGCATGCTCAGCAGCTTGGCATTACATACAATGAACTTCTCGAACTTTTTGGAAAAGAAAAAGGATATGTTTCTTCGCTTACAGAAACAGAAAACGACTTTCAATTTTATGCGGTTCGTGCAAAGTACAGTGCAAAAATGCTTGGTTTGAGCGATTTAGTTCAGCCGGAAACGACAATCACTGTCTATGATTATATAAAATCTAATCTTACACAGCAGAAACAGAGCCAGGCAATGATTGCGGCAGTTCAAGACGTAACAAAAGCTCTTGATACTCCAGAAAATGTAGAAAGAAAGAAGACTGGTGCAGCTTTAGACAAGTTGCTTAATTGGTAATTTTACAGGAAAGATAAAGTGTCAAGAAGAAGAGGAAGAATTTTGGCTTTTCAGGGACTTTATTCCTGGGAAGTAGGCGGAATGCCTAAAGAAGATGTTCTTGAATTGTCTTGGGCGGATGGAGATTCTGAAAAAAATGCAGTTGATATGGAAACTGCAACTTTTGCAAGGGTTTTGATTGCCGGTGCGATTGAAAATCAGTCTCAGATTGATGAACGTATAAAAGAAAATCTTAAAGGCTGGGATTTTGCGCGTCTTAATAAGGTTACGCTTTCGATTTTGCGTATGAGCGTTTATTCTTTGCTTTTTCAGAAAGACGTTCCTGTTTCTATTGTAATTGACGAAGCGGTTGATATTGCAAAAGAATACGGACAGGATGATTCGTTTAAATTTATAAATGCGGTTTTGGACACTATTGGAAAATCCTGCAATTCTCAATCGTCAGAAAAATAATTTTGGTCTGCATATGAAGAAAAACTGGAAATTTTTGTCCAGCCGTAAGAATCTGGCAGTGATTTTTTTACTCACCGGATTCTTATTTTTTTCGTGTTCGCAGAGTTCAAATCAGTCGTCTTTTTTGTCTGCTCTTGATACTGTTGATTCTTTTATTCAACTTGGGCAGACTGACGATGCTTTAAAACTTTTAAAAAAAACTTCAAAATCAGCATACAGCGCTTACGCAAGAATTGGAATTTACCGGCGTTTTATGACGCTTGGAGAAAAAAAACTTGCAGAAAAGATACTTTCCGACAGTTTAAAGAAAATCCCCGGCAACAATGAGATTTCCGCGGTCTATTCTCATTTTTTGTTGCGAGAAGGGCGTTTCGACGAAGCTCTAAAAATTGGTTCCGTTTTGGAAGGCTCAGAATACGGTTCGATTTATGCGGAGGCGGTTTTAAAATCTCAAAAAGAAAAAAATCTTCTCTTGCCTCAGCTTTCCGGAATTTACGGCGACTGTTATTCTGCAACGGGAAACGAAAAATGGCTTGTAAACGCGGCGCTTCCGTTTTTAAAAGATGGAAACTATTCTGCGGCGGCCGCTTTGCAGAAATCGATTCAGAGTGATTTTAATTTGTTTTGGGCTAAGGTTCAGTTTGACGCAAAAAATTACGATTTGTGCGTTGAAAATTACGAAAATGCGCAGTTAAAAGGTTTTTCTGTTGAAAATTATGAACTGACAGATCTTGCAAGCGATGCTTTTTTTATGCTTGGAGATTACGATTCTGCAGAAAAAGAGCGCGAACGTTTGATTTTGCAGGCAAAAATTGAAAAAAATGCGAATGTTCCAGAACTTGTTTACGTAAATAGCGCGCTTTGGGCTTATAATGCTGCCCAATATTCAAGAGCATACGATTTATTGATGACAGTTATAATGCGTGATTCAAAAAATATTCCTGCCTTAATAACTTATGGAAAATTTGCTCGCGCGGATTCTGTATTGGAAAAGCAGGATTTGTTTGAACGGGAATTGAGAAAAACTTCCTTGCGCACATATTCGATGAAGCAGAAAGATGAGCGGCCGAAATTTTTGATAAGAGATGCAATTTTTAGAATTGAGAAAATGCTTGAATGGCAGAAAAAAAATGCGCAGACTTTGAGCGATGAGCTTTTGGTAGAAAAACTTTCTTTATGGCTGACTGAAAATTCTGATTTACCGCAAAAAAAAGTTGAAAGCGAAATATGGAAAAATCTCGAAATTAACGAAATTGAAAAAAATATGTATCCGCCGGCACTTTTGCATTTTGCCGTAAACGAATTCTTAAAGTTCGAAAAAAAAGAAGATGCCAGGCTTTTGTTCGAAAACTATTTGGACGCCCGCTATAAAATGAAAAAAACGGACTTGCAGGACGAAAAAGTTGAATATGATATTTTTGGCGGTGAAAAAACATATTCTGCTCCGCCAGTTCCTGATTTTGTAATAAGGGCGGCTTTTGGCGACAGGGCGGCGGATTATGCAAACACAATGGAAACTTGGGAAATTGAAACTGCCGCATATTTTGCCCTTCTTGACAATAATATTTCCGCCGCCCGCCGTCTGTACGAATATGCGCTTTTTGAAACAGGAGGCGCTCGAACGATTGAAGCTGACGGTCAGATTGTTTCTTTTAGCAGGCTTTGTGCTGTAAATTCGGCTGTTAATCTTGCTGTAATTTATGCTTCTGACGGTGAGTTAAAAAGAGCGCTGAATCTCTACGGACTTGCTTCTGGCAGAACTAAAGATAAAAAGTTAAAATCCAAAATTCTTTACAGAACCGCTCTTGTTCAAAACGATTTGCAGAATAAGGAAAGCGCAATTCTTTCGCTTGAATATGCCTTAAGCTTAAATCCAATGAATGCTGATGCAAGGCTTATGCTCAGAAAATTAAAATGACAAAAAAAAACGGTCATTGAGTTTTTCTCGAAATGACCGTCTATAACAAGTTATTCTACTACAGCGATGATGTCTGAGTTTTTAACGATTAAATAATCTTCGCCGTTCATTTTTACCTGAACACCTGAATATTTGTCGTACATTACACGGTCGCCCACTTTTACAGTGATTTTTTCTTTTTCTGTGCCAGGTCCAACAGCTTCTACTTTTGCAGTCTGTGTTTTTTCCTGGGCAGATTCTGGAAGAAGAATGCCTGATTTTGTTGTTGTTTCTGCTTTTTCTTCCTTGAGAAGAACTCTGTCCGCTAATGGTTTAAGTTTCATATATATAACCTCCAAATTTTTTTTAATCCTTGCTTTAAATATATAAATTTTGTCTCTTAATCGTCAACAAAAATCGTTTTAATTTGATTTTTTTTAATGCGTCAAAAAGACACAATGCTAAATTAAAAGCTTTTAACTGTATCAAAAAGAAACAATAAGAATTTTAAAAGAGGATTTTTTTACCCGAAAAATACGCCCCAGGGCCGGAAGGGAACGCAAGTTCGTCCGCAGGACCGAGGGTTACTGAGCCTGTAGGCACTGGTTTGAAGAAAAAAGAGAAGAGTAATCGGAAAAATTGCGTTTTTTAGCAAGATGTGGCGCCTAAAAAATAGTAAAAAGTTGGCACATTTCTTGCTAATATATAAGTGTAAAAAAATTAAAAATAAACATCGTTTCGGCGATTTTAATGTTGCATGATAAAAATTACAGTTTGCTCAAGCGTTGCTTTCTAAAACTGTGATTCTCGTCATCCGTGGCTCACCGCTAACGCGAAATTTTTAGAGGAGACATTTTATGACAAATTACGATGAAAACCTGGGAATTTATTTGAAAGAAATAAACAAAATTCCGCTCTTGAATCATGAAGAAGAAACAGAACTGGCAATTAAGGCTAAAAATGGCGATAAGGCTGCAAAAGATAAAATTATAAATGCGAATCTTCGGTTTGTCATAAATGTTGCAAAAAAATACCAGAATCGTGGACTGGAACTTGGCGATTTAGTCAGTGAAGGAAATATTGGTCTTTTGACTGCGATTGAAAAATTTGACGTTACAAAAGGTTATCACTTTATTTCATATGCTGTTTGGTGGATTCGTCAGACAATTTTGAAGGCGGTTTGCGAAAAAGGACGTGCAATTCGTATTCCAATGAACCGCATGAACGAGCTTGTTCAGATTGAAAAGGCTAAAAAACTTGTTCACGGCAAAAAGTCTGAAAGCGAAGAAATTGAAACGATTGCGAAAATGCTTGGCATGGAAAAACAGCATGTAAACGAAATGCTTGAAATTAACCGCGATATGATTAGTCTTGATGCTCAGGTTGAGAATAAAGACGGGGATATTGGTACTGTCGGCGACTTTGTAAAAGACGAAAAATATTCGAATGTTGATGAAAAGGTTATAACGGAAAATCTTCAGAAAGACATTGCGAATGTTCTTGGAACTCTTAAACCGGCAGAAGAAAAGGTTATCCGTCTTCGTTACGGTCTTGACGGTGAAAAACCTATGTCTTTGGCTCAGATTGGCGAAGAATGCAATCTTACTAAGGAAAGGATCCGCCAGATTGAAAAAACTGCAATCTGCCGTATGCAGCATCCTGTTCGTGCAAGACGGCTTGAGGCTTATGTTGCTTAACGTTTAGCTCGTTTTGTGGGCTTGAAGGTTTGTTGCTATTTTGCGAGAGTTTGGACGTATTTGAATGCGTCGGCTCTTGCTTTTGCCATAATTTGCTGGTCTTTGAAAAGATCGGCGAGCGCGAATGTCAATTCTCCGCTTTGTACGGTTCCGGTGATTTCGCCGGGACCTCTTAGTTTTAAATCTTCTTCGGCGATTGCAAATCCGTTGTTTGTTTGGCGGATTGCCTTCATTCGGGCTATTCCAGTTTCTGTTATATTTTTTGAATAGATTAAAAAACAGTAGGATTGTTCATTTCCTCTTCCGACTCTTCCTCTAAGCTGGTGGAGGGCTGCAAGTCCAAAACGATCTGCCTGTTCGATTACCATGCAGCTTGCGTTTGGAACGTTTACGCCGACTTCGACAACTGTTGTTGCGATGAGGACATTTATTTTGCCATTTTTAAAATCTTCAAGAATTTGAGACTGTTCGTCTTCGTTCATTTTTCCGTGAATTAGTGCGCATTTGTATTCTGGATAAACCTGGGTTTGGAGAAAATTGAATGCGTCTTCTGCGGCTTTTAATGCCTGTTTTTTTTGAGCACTTTCTTCAAATAATCCTTCGGTTGCGGAAAAATCGTTGTTTTCGGAAAAAATTTCTTCTTGCGCTTCGTTGAGTCCAATTGCCGGATAAACAAAATATGCCTGATGTCCTTTTTTTAATTCTGTCCGGACGGCTTCGTAAGCATTTGACTCGTTGCCTTCTTTTGTCAGGTAGGTTTGAATTGGCTTGCGACCTTCCGGCATTGTGCGGATTGTAAGAATATCTAAATCTCCGAATGCTGTGAGCGCGAGTGTTTGCGGAATTGGCGTTGCGCTCATCATAAGCAGGTTAGGTTCTGTAAGTTTTGCGTTTGAACTTGCGCGTGCCTTGTCTAAAATTGCGGATCGTTGCATGACTCCAAATCTGTGCTGCTCGTCGATAATTGCCAGGGCGAGATCCTTGTACTGGACGTTTTTTGAAAAAAGCGCGTGAGTTCCGATTACTAGGTTGATTTTACCTTCTTTTAAGGCTGTTAAAAGCTGAATTCTGCCTTTTGCGTTTACATTTCCGGTCAGATATGCAACAGAAACGTTTAAGGCTTCGAGTTCTTTTGCGGCATTTTCTGCATGCTGTCTGGAAAGAATTTCTGTTGGCGCCATAAGTGCTGCCTGACTTCCATAATCGATTACCCGGAGGGCTGCAAAAAAAGAAACGAGTGTTTTTCCGCTGCCGACGTCGCCTTGAAGAAGCGCCCTCATTGAAAACTGTCTTTGCTTCTGTTTTTTTGAAACTAGGGGAGAAGTTTCGTAGCTTTTGTCGATGTCGCAGTTCATCTGATAAATTACATTTTTTTGGTCTTTTGTGGGGGTAAATGAAAGCCGGTTTAAATATTGTTTTTGTCGTGGAGAAAGCGATTTTGTAAACTGTTCGTCTGAAATTTGCGGCTGGGCTTGGTCTGAATTTTGCGGTAAAAGTTCAATCGAAGGAAGAAATCCACGGTGCTCGATTGACTGTCTTGCTATTGCGCATTGAAAAAAGAAAAATTCTTCATATACGAGCGTTTTTCGTGCTTCGTTGTATTCGGCAGGATTTTGCGGATTGTGAATGAGTTTTATTGCGTCGCGTTTGTGCAAAAAATGGTTTTGAGAAATGAGATATTCCGGCAAATCGTCTTCGATTCCGAGCGCAAATTGCGAAATTGCGGAATTTACGGCTTTTCGGACAATTTTTTGGCTTAATCCTTCTGTCAGGCTGTAGACTGGAAAAATTTTGCTTTCTGGAGGCATTATGTTTTCGTAGTCCTGCAAATTTCCTTCGTCTGCGATTTTTTGCGCTTCAAAAGAAGATGACTGAAGTTTGCCGAACTTCGCTTCAAATTTGCCTGTTACGGTGATTATTGCTCCTTGCGGAAGTGTTTTTTCTAAAAACGGACGGTTAAATGCTACAAGTTCTGCGCTTGCTGTTCCATCGGTTATTATGATTTTGAGGGTTTTCATGTTGCCGTAGCCAAACCATTCGTGGCCTGTTACTTTTGCAATTGTGTGGACTTTTGAGAATTTTAAAGAATCTTTTAAGACTATTTTTTTTGTGCGGTCGTCATAAGTTCGCGGATAGAATTGAAGCAAATCTCCGGCTGTAAAAATGTTAAGATGCGAGAAAAATTCTGCTGTTTTTTTTCCAACTCCAGAAAGCGCGGAAATAGAATTTTTAATTTCGGAAATTTTCACTTTTGCTACCGTTTGTTGATCCGCAGATTTTTAGAATATTTTAAAAAGGAAGATGTACGAGAAGATTGCAGATTATTGCAATTAAAAAATCTGCGATTTTTACCGTAATCAGTGAAAATACAGTTGAAATTATAAGCGCTGTTGTAAAAGGAATGAATTTTTTTGTAAAAATTCCTGATATTTTGTAGGCGAATGGCGAAATCAGGCTGTCGAGCTGATCCCAAATCGGGCTGTAGGCGCGGTAACCGTTTTTGCGGGACATAAGGCGCATGATTCCCATTGCAATAAGGCGAATTATTAAAAGCACGATTAAAAATTTTGTGACCGAAGAGACTAGCGACCAGACAAGGCTGAGCACGATTGCCAGAAGATAGCCGACTGTTATTGGCTGTCCGTGCGAAAGGCTTGAAAGAATACCAGAAACGGCATAAAGGGCACAGAGCGCAAGTGCCGGACTAAAGTCAAGTCCGCGGAAATTTAAAAAGCGAATCTTTCTGAATATGTTGAGATAAGGGTCGCAGACAGAAGATAAAATTCTTCCGGCTGTTGAATAATTTGCCTTTGGAAACCAGGTTAAAAAAATTCTGATTAAACAGATGAAAGAATAAAAATTAACAGACATTGCAATAATTTGAAAAATATTTCTCATTTTATCTCCCGTAAAAAGTCAAGATTAAAACTT
>DLLE01000035.1 GCA_002477955.1 Treponema sp. UBA7570
TCTATTGCCGTATGATTTTCGATTGTTTTCTTTAGCTCATCGCTTTCGTATGAATTTTTCTTGTCAAACGAGACAAAAATCTGCTTTTCAGACTTTTCATATTCCTCAAAAATTTTTATGACACGGTTATCGCTCAAATTTTTGAACAGAATTGAGTCGTGAATCACAAACGGAAGTCTTGTAAGCTCAAGAAGCGCAATGTCATACAAAATCATGTTAACATAGGCGGTTCCGGTTCCGCTGTCCTTAGGAGCATAAAAACTGTAACTAGACGCGGAATTTAAATTAAGGCGGGGCGCATAACTGTTATTTCCATTTACATTAACGCTAAGCACTTCGAGCTTTTTATTGATTTTTAAAACAATTTCTTCAAGTATTAAATTTTTTTTACCGTCAAGCTCAATTTTCGTTTCTTTTAGCTGTCTTGAAATCTGCTCGGAATTTTTATAAAAAGCAATTTGCCCTTCAAGCTCGTTTTTCTGAATTGAAACTGCGGCGTATTGCTCAAGAATTTTTTTTGGAATTGAAACAGGAACGCTAAGCTCAGTAAGTTTTTGCGTTGCTTCTATTAAATTCTTTTCGTTTCCGGATATTTTGTCTTCAAGTTTTAAAAGCTCTTCCTCTGTTTCTTCTTTTAGGATTTTTGTAATCTGCTTATGGAAATTCTGAATTTCTTCAAGATGCGGAATATTTACATAAGGGAAAAATGATTTTAGCTCTTCAAAATTTTCTTTTTGAATTTTTGTTCCAGAACCAAGATTAGCTTCCATAATTGATTTTTCATTCAGAAGTCTTGTCCTATTTCTTCTTAAAACCGTGATTTGCTTTTCAAGCTCTGCCGCCTGTGCCGCCCGCTTTGCATCAACAGTTTCTGTCTGAATTTTGTTTGACTCTGCAATTTGTGCTAGCTCTTCATTTAACTGGTCAAGCCTGATTTCTGACTCTTTCAGCTGGGAGAGACTTTTTATCTTTCCGTTTTTTACGATTTTTGATTTTTCAACAGAGGAAAACTCTTCTTTTTCTGATTGAATTGCAGCTGATTTTTCTTCAAGAGTTTTTATTTCATCATATTCTTCAAACAGTTTTATAAGATTCCGCAAGATTCCTGTTTTTCCGCCGTTATGATTTTCAACGCCGACTATATTTTTGATTTCGCTGGAATCCTTTCCAAAAATCCGAACAGATGATGTTACGGCCTGCCTGAACGACAAGCCTGTTTCTGCTAGATTATATTTTTCAAGCAGGAATTTCTTAAAGTCAACATCGCTTATTTTTTTCGTTATATTAAAATGCTCATCGCAGACTGCAACTTCTTTAGGATTTTCTGTTGAGCGTGAAAAATAATATGTCTCGTTGTCAAATTCAAGGCAGAAATTTATTTTATGGTTTCCGACTTCTTCTAGCAGCTCCTTTTGAGAACAATAACTGTCTCCGCCGAAGCAAAAATCAACAGCAAACAGAAAAGTGCTTTTTCCGATTGAATTTTCCGCATTGTCCTCGCCAAGACAAATATTCAGTCCCGGGAAAAATTCAATCTTTCCGCGCGGACTTCCGTTTTCTATAAATTTTTCACATTCAATGAATTTCAGCATAATTCTATTCTCTCCGATTTTTGGTCAAATTTTATTTTTCCAAGCGCAAAAAGAACCGTGAGGCAGTCTGCAAAATCGCTTGTATTTTTAAATATCTTTTTGTTTGCCTTGTAAACTTCAGCTGGGCTGCAATCCTTTTCTTCTAAGAATTTTAGAACCGGCGCAAGTTTTGAAAGGCAGCTTTCTTTATATGTGAATATTTTTGAAGGAAGTTTCATTGTTGCGCCGCCTCCCTGAAAATTTCGCAGGACTGGACAAAATAGCTTGCAAGAATCTGGCTGGCGATATAGCTGGTTTTTGACATATTATGAAAACGTCCTGAAATCGCCTCAAAGATTTGAGTTTTTTCAATTTTTTCAGCTTCCAGGTTTTCATAGATATGCTTTACTGACTTTCGGAATTTTGCTTCATTGAAATTTTCTTTTTCAACTTTCTGCTTTAGAAGTCCGTTTATGAAGTTAAAATACTTTACAACGCGCGGCTTTATCTCATCTTCCAAAAAATGTTCTGACGGAAGAAATTTTTTCTTAAGCTCAACCGGGCTGTAATTGAGTTCGCTGAGTTCTGAACCATCGGCATTTGTGATTTTCTCTATTAAAGCTGTTATGTCCTGCTCTATTTTTTCTTCAGCTGCAAATTCCGAAACCTCTTCATTTTTCTGCATACGCCTCTTGATTTCACAAAGCCTTAAAATATCATGCTCCGTTTTTTGCATATTGAGCTTTGCGGCACATTCCGGACAGACTGCAAGCAAATTATAAATCCTGTCGTAAGGTTTCTGCGGATTTATCTGGATTATCTGAAAATACGGCTGCTTGTCTTCCTCTTTTTTGACATAGAGAGGCTTTGAGCACTCCGGCAGCGGACACAAACTGTTGCATTCCTGCAAAAGGCTCAGTCCGTATTTTTGCTCCAAGTCTTTTTGCCCGGAGTTTGTATTTAATAAAACTTTCTCCTGTTTTTTTCCTGATGCAATATCTGAGATGATTTGAAGAAATACATCCGCACATTTTTCAGGAAGCGCTTTTATATCAGTGTCTTCAACTCCTAGCTCATTTGCCAAATTTGTTTTCAGGTCAACTGACAAGGAATCTATCTTGTCGATAAATTCTGTTGAATCAAAATTTGACTTTATAAAGACTGCGTTTTTCTCGCTTATTTTTTTCGAACCGCGAAAATATCCATTTAATGTACTTGTGTTCATTTTCAAGAATGGATTATTTTGATTGCAAAAAAATCCATCATCACCCAAATACACAAGACTCAAAAGCTCCAGCACAAATTTAGGATGCTCATCTCCTAAACCAATATAAGAATATAAAATTCTAGAAAAATCAGAAAATTCCAACTGCTCCCCTTTTTCATTCATTTGGCCAATGGTGGACAACGACGGCCAGTGACGGCCAACTTCTTTTTCAAATGGACTGTATCTTAGTTCCTGTAAGACAAACACAAAATGTCTTGCAGGCTGCGTTGCAGTCTTTTTAATAATTATACCATACTTTTTTGAACTTTATTAGAAAGTGTGGTTTGTGAGGTGGCTATGGCTACTATTGCTTCGGAGTTCAAGAACTCCACAAACAAAATCAGTGTTTCAATCCGCAAGCTTGTCTATGAGGAAACTGAAACATTCGTGGGTCGTGTTTCACGGAATACAGTGAACATTGACAATCTTATAATGGAGATTTGCGAAAGAAATCCCGCCTACAATGAGTATGAGCTTAAAAAATTCGCAAAGGATTTAAAAGCAGGAATTCTTTCAAATCTGTCAAACGCAAAATCTGTAAACCTGCTGGACTTGGGAACGCTTTACATCGCGCTTTCAGGCGGAATGAAAATCGCCCCAAAGACAGCAAGCGAGATTTCTTCTCTTACAGTGAAATTTACACCTTCAAAAACTTTGACTGAATCTGTAGGAAAAATCGAGATAGATAAAATTGTTTATACAGATTCAGCTCCACTTATAAGCAGTGTAAAGTGTCTTTGGGACGGAGTTGAAGAAAAAGCTGTAAAGCCCGGAAAACTTGTGAGCATTACAGGAAGCAGGCTAAAGCTTGAAGGTGCGGAATGCGGCTTATATTTCTGCCCTGTCGATGAAGACGGCGAAGCAGAGGCGGATGAGACAAAATGGCTCAAGTGCGTTTTAACAAGGAATCTTCCAAAAACACTGGAAGCCTACGTTCCAGATAATCTTACGCCCGGTGAAAAGTATGCGGTTGCCATAAAAACAAGGCCTACGGCAGACGGCACATATTCAGTCGGATTCAGTGAAAACCTGAAAGTCGCTGAATAAGAAATCCATTCAGTTTTCCGTGTCGGTTTTTCTAAAAAGATAATCGGCGCGGAAGACTGATTTTTGAAAGGAATAATAAGATGGAGAATATTTTTCAACCATATCTATTCGATGATTTGGACTTTTGCAAAAAAGAAAAGCTAAAGAAAAATCTGATTGATGACGGATTCAATGCTGAACTTGTTAAAAATGCAATTTTTGACGGCTTGCTTGAGATTCCGCTTATCAGAAATCCTAAAGAAATTTTAATTCCAAAGACGATGATTCCGTTCAGCAAAATGAACAGAAGTGAAACTCTCAACGAATTTGTCTGCTTCTATGAAAACGATTTAAAATTCCGAGACATTTTGACTTCAACAAAAGAAAATCTTGAAAAAATCAAGAAATTTTCCGGAGCCATATCTCCCGACTGCTCTCTTTATTACGATATGCCGCTTGTTCTGCAGATGACAAATCTTTACCTGAATCATCAAATCGGTCATTACCTTCAAGAGCAAGGAATTTATGTAATTCCAAATGTTCGTTTTGGCGATGAGCGCACATACAAACGCATTATTCCTGACGAACCGCCATTCGCCTTTTTGGGGCTTGAAAAACACGGAATTTATTCAATAGGAACTTACGGCTGCTGCAAATCTTCTGAATACAAATTTCATTTAAAAGAAGGACTGCGCTCTTTTATAAAGGAAATTGAGCCAAAAATCATTCTTGTTTACGGAGCAATGCCGGGAAAAATTTTTGATGAGTTCAAAAATTGCGGAGTCCAGTTTTTCCAATATGACAACTGGACTAAATCCCAGCATAAGAAACCGGAGGTGAAAAATGGGAAGCGGTAGAAGCGGACTGTACAGCGGAACACGGGGAGGCAGAAACAGGCTTCCAAAAAATCCTGCGCAGATAAAGCATATTTTCAGAAAAAGCAAAGGACATCTTACAGACAATTTAAAAAACAGGAAAACTTTGCTAGACTTGATAAATGACGAGTCTTGTTATGCGGGAACAGATAAAGACGGCTGTAAATGGTATATAAAAATTGCGAAAAATGGCGCTCAATATTGGGCAAAAGTAAAAAACGGCAATTTAAGCAACGGCGGATATAACCGCTCTCCTAAAGAATGGGATGAAACAACAGGATTATGTAAAAATCCTAACAAAAAATAAGGAAGATAAAAATGACAAATTTTGAATTATTTACATTGATGTACATTATATTAGACAAAGAAAACGAAAGACACGGCAGGGCAAATGAATTGCTTACAGATTATGTGAGTGATTTAAATCCCTTTATTTGGAAAACAGAAGATTCTGCTGATCCGGCATATTTTTCAGAATTCAATGATTTTATGAAAAATAAAAAAATTGGCGACGATTTTGGCTATTCTTTAATTGCACAATTCATAAAGACAAATGATGGGTATTATTCAAGTTTGGAAAAATATTTTTTAATGACTTCAAAAGATGATTTTATAAAAATTGCAAAAAAATATCTTTCCGAACCGCACAAAGGCGGAAAAAACTAATTCTTCCTCCAAAACAAAGGAGATGACCAAAAAGAAACTTTTATGTCATTATCGGGCTTGCCCCGATAATCTATTGAAAATTTTCAACAGATTGCTAATCAAGTTTTTTTCAGAAACATCGCAGTATCAAGTACGGCAATGACATTTAGAACTTATTAGCCAGCCCCTTTGTTTTATAACATTTTATTTTTCCGGGTCAGAAAATCGTGATATGCAAGTGTCGCAATCCGCTTTGCGTCTTGCTTACCGAGTTTTCCCTGCGGAAAACTCGCGCATATTATTTCTCAACCTCAGTACATTTTAGATGCAAGTCGTCCAATTGGCTTTGGTCAACCGCGCTTGGACACTCATCCATAGGAGAAGCCGCCAAATTGTTATTCGGAAAGGCGATTACTTCGTGGATGCTTTCCTCGTGGCACATGAGCATTATAAGGCGGTCGAATCCCGGTGCGCTTCCTCCGCGCGGCGGCGCGCCGAACTTGAATGCCTGTACCATTTTTTCAAGTCCCAAAGTAAAGCACCTCAAGAAAGGCAAGCGGCAAAAATTGCAATGACAAGAACAAAACGCCTGATATACTTGAAGAAAAGTTTGTGCAGCCGCATAACATCTTAAACTCTCAATGTAAGAAATTTTTTCAAACTTTCAATTTGGTTTTCTCATACGTAAGCCGCTGAACTGTAAAAATCGCCATTATGTGGTTCGCAGAGTCTTCAAGGCT
>DLLE01000011.1:0-3914 GCA_002477955.1 Treponema sp. UBA7570
TCGGATTTTGCGTTAGGGCGTGTAGTGGCGGCGGAGCCGTTGCGGAACGGAGCCTTGCGAAGTGAGAGCAATGGAGCACTGATGTGCGGAACCACGAAAGGCCCGACCCGAACGAAAGTGAGGGAAACGCCCAGAAAAGTTGGAGAAAATTATGGCAATTGATAAATATGAAATCGTAATCGGCTGTGAGATTCACACGCAGCTTCTTACAAAAACAAAGGCTTTTTGCGCCTGCGAGAACAAATACGGCGGAATGCCGAACACGCGAGTTTGCCCGGTTTGTCTTGGCTTGCCGGGAGCTATGCCGCGCATTTCAAAAGGCTATGTGGAGCTTGGGGCGGTTGCCGGTCTTGCTTTGAACTGCAATATCGCGCGCTTTACAAAATTTGACCGCAAGCATTATTTTTATCCTGACCTTGCGAAAGGCTATCAGATTACGCAGTACGATATTCCGCTTTGCGCAGACGGACACGTTGACTTGCCGCTTTCGCATTATTCAAAGGACGAGCAGGAAGGCGGAGCAAAATTCCGGCCGAACAATTTCAAGGGCGAGAACTGCATCGTTGAGAATGAGGGCAAAAAATACCGCCGCGTGAGAATCGAGAGAATCCATCTTGAGGAAGACGTAGGAAAGTCGCTCCACTTGCCGGGAAAACATTCCTATATCGACTACAACCGCTCGGGAACTCCGCTAATTGAGATTGTTACAAAGCCTGATATGACTTCTCCTGACGAGGCCGCGCTTTTTATGCAGACTGTTCAGGAAATTTTGCGCTACGTTAAAGTTACAAACGGAAACCTTGAGGAAGGAAATATGCGCTGCGACGCAAACATCAACCTCAACGTCTGGGAGGACGGAAAACTTTACCATACTCCGATTTCCGAAATCAAAAACCTTAACTCTTTCAAGTCAATCCGCGAGGCGTGTGCTTACGAGGCAAAACGCCAGCTTAAGGAATTTGAGGAAGACCGTCAGGAATTCAATCCGGGCTACAAGAACACGATGAACTGGGACGAGGACAAGGGCGTTACGCAGATTATGCGTACAAAGAATTCTTTTGTTGACTACCGTTTTGTCGTTGAGCCTGACATCAAGCCGTTCAAGGTGAACGAGGAGCTTATTTCGCGCGCGGAAAGCAGAGTGGGCGAGCTTCCTGAGGCAAAGAGAATCCGTTTGCAGAAGCAGTTCGGGCTTTCTGATTTTGACGTTGAGACTTTGACTTCTTCACGCGAGCTTGCGCTTTGGTTTGAAGAGGCCGCGAAAGGCGCGAAAGACGTTAAAAAAGTTGCGAACTGGATTCTTGCCGAGCTTCTCGCGGTTCTTAACGAGCAGCGAAAGACAATCAGCGAGGTGAATATCACTCCGAAGCACATAACCGAGCTTGTGAACGCGATTGCGGACAAGAAAATCTCGAACGCGCAGGGAAAGGCCGTTTTTGCGAAAATGCTCGAGACTTCAAAAATGCCGGCTGAGATTATCAAGGAAGAGGGAATGGAGACTGTTTCTGATTCCGGCGCAATCGAGGCGATTGTTGACAAGGTTATCGCTGATAATCCGAAAGCGGTAGCGGACTTTAAGGCCGGAAAGACAAACGTTGTCGGCTGGCTTACAGGCCAGGTGATGAAGGCTTCTAAGGGAAAGGCGAACCCTGGAATCGCGTCGAAACTCGTGGGCGAGAAACTGGCTAAGCTGTAAGGCTGTAAAAAAAGCAAAATGACAGAAATCAATATTCTTGCAGAGAGCATAAAATCTCGTTTCGGGACTGTAAAAAGAGCGCGCGGAAATTTTCTGTACACAGAAAAGCGCGTTCGTCTTACTGATATGTTTTTGGAAGGCGGCCGGGCTGTTTTGGGCTGGGGAAGCGATTTTTTTAGCGGCTGGACGATTTTTAAGAACATAATAAGCCGCGGTCTTACAGGAAGTTTTGTTACGGATTTTAATGCTGTTTCAAAAAATTCTGGACTTTCAAGACTGAGCCGTGCCGTAAGCGCCTTGCTGAATGATGAAAGAATTGCAGTTATTTGTAATTCAAAAGAAGATGCTCTTAAAAAAAGCCTTGCCATAAGCAAAGACGGAACTTTTGTTTATCGTCCGTGGAATGCGCAGAATATTGACTGGAAAAATGCCGCCTGTGTTTTGATTGCTCCTCCGCTTGCCTGGGCGCAGAATATCTGGATTGTCGCTGTAAAAAGCGAGTTTATTGAAGATTCAAAAATCGATTTTTGTTCTGCTTTTATTCCAGCGGCTTTAGAAGCTGCGGTAACGCGTTCTTTTTATGATTTAATAAAAGCACTTCAGGTTCGCGAAGAAAAAGACTGGTTTAAATACGACAAAGTTTTGACAAAATACTGGACGAGAAAGGGGCCTTGGCTTTTTCCGAAAATTCCGCAGGAAAAATACGAGAACTTTGTTCAGCATTGTCTGGACTGCGATCTTGTCGTAAGCCCGTTTTTTTCTGTTCCGAGCATTGTTCCTTTTGGAGCAGATTCTGGAGTTTTTAAAAAGCTGGAAAAATCACCTTTTGACTTTTAAAAATTTTAAGTATGCGGGTAAGAAAAAATGCTTGAAAGCGAAGTGGTTTTTTACATTGTAAAACTTGTTTTTGGCGGAATTACTGCTTTTTTAGCAATTTTGCTTTTGAGCCGGACGCGTGATTCTGTCTGGATTTTTATGGTTTGCGGAGCAATTTTTAGTTACACAGGCCTTGTTTTTGAGCTTCTCTTAAAAGTTGGAATCATAAGCGAATTTTCTTTAAAAATTTTCAATCTTCCGTTTGTGCCGCTTTTTTTTACGGTAGTTCCAGCAATTTTCTTTATAATTTCTTTTATCTTAAAAATAATCCGTGCGAGAAAATAGGAAAATAAAAATGACAGTGCTTCAATTTTGGAATGAATATTTGGCAAAAACCGGGCAAAAACCACAAGAGGCTGTCTATAACGGCGAGCTTTGTTTTGAAGATTCGGGCTGGACAGGTCAGTCGCAGCTAAATCTCGTGCTTGGCGAAAAAAAAACTGCAATCTTTACACCTTTTCCTTCTTTTGAAATAAACCGCGAAAAGCTCCCTGTTGCCGGCGAAGTTTACGTCGTGGAAGATACTCAGGAGAATCCTTGCGCTGTAATCCGCATAAAAGATGTAAAAATAATTCCGTTCAGCCAAATCAGCTGGGAACTTGCGCAGCAGGACGGCGAAGACGAAAATCTTGAAGCCTGGCAGGAAAAAGAGCGTGACTTTTTTGAGGAAGAAGCCGACCTTTGCGGTTTTGATTTTGACGAAGAAATGCCCGTTGTCTGTGAAATTTTCGAATTAGTCTACAAAAAAAATTAAAACTTTTAAAATCCAAAGTTTAAAATCGAATTTTTGTGTGCTATAATTTTATATTAGAAAAGCATTTTTTAATGTTTGGAGGAATTAAATTATGGCAAAAAAAAGTTTTTCTGTTGAAAAGTTGATTATTCAGCTTTCTCTTGGTTTGTTGCTGGCTGTCGGCGGTATTTGGGGCTTGCAGGGCGGCGGAGATTTTGGAATTAACTCTCTAAAAAGCGTGTTTAGCGGCAGCGCAGAAAACATTGCGGTAATTGTTTTTTCAATAATCGAACTTCTTGCAGGAATTTATCTTGTTCTTGAACTTTTTATCGGTAGTCTCGGACAGTTTAAAAGCATTCTGATGCTTATTATTATGATTGTCTGGATTGTTGCAATTGTCTTGAGCGATTTTATCGACGGAAATTTCCACAATTTTATGAAATGGCTCTGGAATTTTGCAGGCCATCTGGTAGTTTTAGGCTCGATTCTTTACTGCAAAAACTAATTTTTTGGGCGCCACCCGCTTTGCGGGTCGGAGTACTGCGGGCTTCGGTGCCCTCGGTGCTTTTGCACCGGCTGCGCCGCCCTCCGTGTTCCTGGCGCTTTTTT
>DLLE01000011.1:4041-22768 GCA_002477955.1 Treponema sp. UBA7570
CTAATATTAACAAAAAACAAAGATTTTTTCAAATGGTGTATGCTTTTTTCTAAAAGGTATAATAAAGACCGCGCTCTGCAAAACCCGCAAAACCGTCATCTTGAGGTAAAAACTCCCTGTAGTTTTCGCCGTAGTGGCAGAGAAACATTTTTTTGCGCATTTCTGTTGGAAGAGTTAGAAGCTCATTGTAAGAAGAATGAACAGGACTTTCAAAAAAAGTACATTCATGAAAAATACATTCCGGTTTATAAGTCTGTTCAATCCAATCCAGCATTGGACGGTCAAATTTTGTGTCTCCGCTAAAGAAAATTCTGTCATCTATTAAAACTCCGACAGAATAAAAAATTTTGTTCCAGTCTGCATTTGGGCAAAGAATATGCCTTGTTCGTACAAGTTTTAAGTTTATTGAACCTGCATTTGCCTCGTAAACCGGGCGCGGAGTGTTTTTTAATTCAACTGGGCAGATTTGCTTAAAATAATCGTCAAAAGTAAAAAAATTGTCTATTCCTTTTTCCTCGCCGTAAGAGCAGGCTCCGGCCAGGCTTTTTTCCCAAAGAATTTTTTTGTAAAAATCTGGAACAATAAGCGACGGTTTTTGTCTTGTCATATAAAAATTTGTGTATGCGACTTCTTCAAGGCCGCCAATGTGGTCAGAATGTGAGTGTGTCGGCAAAATCGTGCGGATTTTTGTGAGCGGAGTGTTGTATGTTTTTAAGGCGTAAGAAAATAAAGTTCCGCAGTCAATCAAGACATGATCTTTGCCTTTTATTACAAGCAGGTTGTTCTGAAAATCGACTTTGTTAAAAGCGCTTCCAGTTCCGATGAAAAAAATCTGAAGTTTTCCATTGTTTGTGAGGTTTATACTGTCTTTAAATGTTTCGATTTCCATAGAACTTCCGTAGAACTTTTTCTTAAAACCAGTACAAATTATAACACAATATAATTATATTACAAAACTTCTGGAAGCAAATAAACATCTTTTACACCGTCAACAAGAATTGCGCCCATTCCAAGTTTTAACGGCAGGTCAAGGTCAATATCGTAACGATCTCCAATGCTTAGACATTCTTCAAATTTTATTTTTTTGTTAAGAGCTGTTCCTGCGGTTTTTGCGGCAAGCTCAAAAATCTCTCTGGCAGGCTTTGATTTTAGCGTTGTGTCAAGCCCAATGATTTCTGGAATAAGCCCGGAAACTCCCAGCGCTTCGAGAGTTTTTCTTGCCGTCAGAACAGGATTGTTTGTTACGCAAATGAGATAAAATTTTTCTTTTAAGGCGGAAAGAGTTTTAAAAAGCCTTGCGTCTGGTTTTAAAAATTCAGCAGGATTTATAAGTTTTTTTCTCCAAAAAATACTTTCTTCAATCGAAATTCCAAAATAAGTAAGAAGGTTTCCAAGGCTGATTTTTTGTCCGGAATGTGTGTTCGCCCAATTTTTCCTAAAATCAGAAAAAAGCCCGCGGGCTTCATCAGCGGAAATTTTTCGCATTTGGGCAAAATGTCGGATTTGACCGTCAATCTGCTCTTTTGCGTATTCAGAATTTGTATAGAGCGTAGAATCTACATCAAAAATCAGAACCTGGACTTTTTCTGGAATAAAATAAACCTTCATTAAAATGCAGCGCCTGTCTACGAGTGGTCAGCAGGCATAGCCGGAGTGTAAACGTGCGATTTTTTTACAAGGACAAATGCCGCTTCTTCTATCGAGTCGTAATATCCGAGCGAAATTCTTGCAAGAATATTGTCGCCTGCAAGTTCCGCATCCACGCATTCAGTCACAACAAACGGAACGCAGAGAGTATCGCATTTTATCTGAGTCCATTTTTCGTTTAGAGCCTGCCCGCCAGTTACGGTAATGCTTCTCGGCTGTGGAAGTCCTGCCTCTTCCGAAGCCTTTTTTAGAATGTTGAGGGCCGCCCAAAGCTGGTGAGTTACATCGTGAATAATCGCAAGTCCTTCTTTTTTTTGTTCATCCGTCAAAATCTGCGGATTTTCAAATGTCGGAGTGTCTACAATCTGCGCAACTAGTTTTTTGTGCGTAATTTTTGTTTTTAATTCGTCTTCAACCTTTTTCTTAAAATTTGCAAACCTGCTTCCTGTATCTGGAATAATTACCGCCGCATTCCACATTCCAGGAATAATCGACGGCATTGTGCGGATATTTGGCGAATTGAGCGGAACTGGAGTGCAGAGATTAAGCCCTTCGCTTGAACCTGAACGGTCGCATAGCATGCCGGTGTCGAGCGTGTCTGTTCCAATCAGCGCAACAACAAAATCAGGAGCGCCGCAAAAAACCAATGTTCCTTCGATAAGACCAGTTTCTTCAGCCGCCTGTTTTGTAATTTTTCCAGCGAGTGCGCCAGGTTTTACAAATGGAGGCAGTTTTTTGATTTCGTCATCAGAAAAACCTTCTGCCTTGAGCTGTTCTTCTGTCCAATAAATTTCTCTGAAACGTTCTTCCGGCAGAATTGTTACGGCGTTTCCTGTCAGACGGTAAATCAGGTATTCAGGAGTTCCAAAAATCTTGTCAGATTCGTACCAGTGGTGAGTGTGGAGTTTTCTAAAAGCATCCAGACGCGGAATCCACATTGACTTTTTGTCAGAAACGGAAGTTGGCGCATCTTTAGACCAAAGAAGCGTCAGCCCGTTGCTGCTTACAACCGTCGGCCCGTTGCCGGAAATACAAATCGCTTCAATTCCAGTGTCCGGCGATTTTTGCTTTAATTCTTCGACAGCTTGTTTTAAAGCCCCGACCCATTCCCGTGCAATTTTCGATTCATCTTTTTCCGTAAAATTCGCGCGTGCATAGGCAATGCTTTTTGGCGAATCTGGCATAAGCGCCGCTTTTAACGAAGAAGTTCCAATATCAACACAAAGAATAGCATCTTTCATAAAAATCTCCAATTTTTTTCGGGGCCATTTTTGCTGTCGCAAAAACCGGGTCTTGCGGGGTTTTATTCCAAAAAACAGGCTCATCCGCCAGTTTTTTGGAACGGCTTTGCCGCCCCTCCAGCCCCTTGTCCGAATTTTTTGCTTCGAGGCTTATTTTTCATTTTACAACAATTTGCGGAGATTTGCCATTTTTGCAAAAAAAAACTGCCTGATAAGGACTGAAGCGCCTGTCAGACAGTTTTTAATAATTTTTTTATTTATGCCTGAGTTTCTTCTGTATCGTCAGACTTTTTAATCAGTTTGTCGATAATCGTTCTGTTGTCCAAAAGATCGCTCAAGCTCTGATTGTGATGAATTCTTGTAATTACATTTGCAAAGAGACCAGAAACATTTGTGCTTATAAACCATTCTTTTTCTTTTAATTCTGGATGGTAAACGGCGTTTGTTCCGATTATTCGGTAGAACTGGCCGTTTTTATAAGCTTCATCGAACAGTTCAATTGCATTTCCTGTAAAGAACGGAAGCGAAATTGCGGCGATTACCTTTGTTGCGCCCTGTTCCTGCAAAAACTGCATTGCTTTAAGGAGAGTTCCTCCTGTTCCGAGCATATCATCTGCAAGGAAGGCAACTTTTCCTTTAACGTCGCCAAGAAGTTTTACGCTTTTAATATTTGTCTGTTTTGCATTCTGAGTTACGACAGAATAATCGCGTTCTTTGTAAATCATTGCGAGCGGCACTTTTAAGCCTGTAGCATAGAATTTGTTGCGGTCGATTGCGCCTGTGTCAGGGCTTACTACAACTAAATCTTCCTTGTCAGGACCAGAAAGATTTACAACCTTTGTAAGTTCACGGATAACCTGATAGGAAGCATGTAGGTTTTCGAGATGTGTCGTGTTGAATGCGTTTACAATTTCGCGAGAGTGAATGTCGAGAGTAATTACGCGGTCGACTCCACGCATTTCGTAAATGTGGCAAAGAAGCGCTGCCGTAAGACCTTCGCGGCCCTTCTTTTTGTGCTGGCGGCTGTAAGGAAATGCCGGAAGTACAAGAGTGATTGATCTTGCTCCAGCCTGCTGAACAGCATCGATTGTTACAAGAAGTGTCATTACGTGGTCGTTTACAGAGAATGTAACAACATTTTTTCCGCCGTTCATTTCAATTGGCTGGTGGTTTTCTGCATCTTGAAAAATATAAATATCTTTTCCGCGGACAGAATCCATCAATTCTGCTTTAATTTCACCGTTTGCAAACCAAGTAAAAGCTGTGTTGATTTTAAAATCTGGCGCACGGTATTTGTCGATTGCTCCGCGTACAACAAGGTCAGATGTCACCATATCGTTGCGGAAGTTGATGTCCTTAATCAGTTTGTCTTTGTCTAAAGTATATCGTTTAGAAATTACGTCATTTTTTAATGTAAAACGATGTTTGTACATGTGACGAAGATGAGTAATTACTTCGTCCGCAAATGCAGCACCACCCGGACATGCGATTACGCCCAGGTTGGTTGGTTCTGAATAAGGCATTTTATTCTCCCATGAAAATGTGATTGATGTACACTAATACTAGCACTTCAAGCCGGCTGTGGTCAATAATTTACGCTAGATGTAGTGTTTTGACAGAAAATCATGTTTTAACTAAAATCTTTCTATATGAAACTGACGATTTTGGGATCAGGAACAAGCCATGGCGTGCCTGTAATTGCTTGTAATTGCAAAGTTTGTAAGTCTGGAGACAAAAAAGACAATCGGCTCAGAGCGAGCGCGCTTCTTTCTATAAAAAATGGCTCATACGACAGAAATTTTCTTATTGATGTTGGGCCGGATTTTCGGGAACAGGCTCTTCGCATAAATCTTTGTAAACTTGATGCTGTTTTTCTCACACATCCTCACGCAGATCATATTCACGGAATTGACGATTTAAGAATTTTTAGCCACAAGAACTCTAGCGCAATGAACTGCGACGAAAGACTTTCTAAAAAATTTCCAGAAACTGCTGGAAAAGGTCTTGCAATGTACATGAGTTCAGATTCTGAAAAATGCGTTAAGACAAATTTTCATTATATTTTTATGACGCACGAAAAAGGCGGCGGAACTCCAAAACTGAACATAATAGATGTTGATTCGTACAATGAAAAAAATCCGCTTGAACTTGGAGAACTTTGCATTGTTCCTGTTCCGATGGAGCATGGCTGCATAAAAACGACAGGCTGGATTTTTTCTAAAAAACTGAATGGAAAAAAACGTTCAATTGCTTATCTTACTGACTGCAATTTTATAAGCGAAAATTCTTTAAATCGGGTAAAAAATACCTGCTCAGGCGGATTTCTCGATCATCTTGTAATTGATGCTCTTCGTGCAGATAAACACTCTTCTCACAATAATTTTGATCAGGCGCTTTTTTATGCAGATAAAATTGGAGCGGCGCATACTTGGTTTACTCATCTTTCTCACGATTTTTTGCACGGAGAAATTCAGAATTATATTGATAAAAAACTGCCGGAATTTGCTAATCTGCAAAAAATTGTTGAAAACGGCGGAACTGTCTGTCCAGCGTTTGACGGTCTGGAACTGGATTGTAGGTGAGGATTTCGCTTTTTTATAAGAAAAACTTAATGCGCTTCGGAATAGATATAAAAAAACTGATTTTGGACAAATTAACGCATAAAATTGGCATAAAATCAGTATTTTGAATTGACATAAGCGGAAGAATTTCTTAAAATAATGGAACTCACGTTGAATTGATTTTGAGGTAGGTATATATTATGTCAAGAGTTTGTGATGTTTGCTTGAAAGGTTCAATGACAGGTAACAAAGTTTCTAAATCATACAACCACACACGCCGCATTTGGAGACCAAATCTTCTTAAAGTAAAGACAGAAATCGCTGGTACAACACGCACTTTGAACGTTTGCACTCGCTGTCTTCGCAGTGGTTTTGTAACAAAGAAAATCAATGTTGTTCCTGCAAATGCTGGTGCGCCAAAAGCTGAATAATTATTGAATCTTTCTGAATAGCCGGTTCTTCGTGAGCCGGTTTTTTTTTATGTCTAGAGAACTTTTTGCGTGCGCTAGCCAGCTCAGTTTTAGATACCAGCTATGCACGTTTTTGTTAAGTTCTATTTTTTGCCGTAAGTTGCTTCGATTTCCTGTATTTGATCGCGGATTGCGGCGGCTTGTTCGTATTCAAGCCGGTCGGCACAATCGCTCATTTCTTTTTTTAGGGCTTCGATTAACTTTTTGCGCTGTTTTGGGTCGAACAGGTTCGCGCTCTTTTTTAGAACTTCGAGTTGTATTTTTTCGGTTTCCTCGGCATCTTTTTGTTGACGTACGAGTATGTCTTGAACAGTTTTGCTTACAGTGTGAGGCGTAATTCCGTGTTCTTCATTATATTTTTGCTGGATCGCACGACGGCGTTTTGTTTCTTCTACGGTTTCTTTGATTGCTGGCGTGATTGCATCTGCGTACATTACAACCGTTCCGTTTTCATTGCGGGCAGCGCGGCCTACAATCTGGATTAAAGATGTTGTCGAGCGCAAAAATCCAATTTTATCTGCATCGAGAATTGCGATAAAACTTACTTCTGGAAGGTCGATTCCTTCGCGCAGAAGGTTGATACCAATTAAAACGTCGATTTCGCCCAATCTAAGGCTTTTTAGAATTTCAACACGCTCAAAAGTGTCGATTTCCGAGTGAATATATTTTACTTTTAAATTCAGTCCAAGAAGATAGTCCGTCAAATCTTCCGCCATTTTTTTTGTCAGCGTAAGAATAAGGCTCCTCTCGTGTTTTTCAATGCGCTTTTTTACTTCGTTGTAAATGTCTTCCATTTGACCTTCGCTCGGGCGGACTTCGATTATTGGATCCAAAAGTCCAGTTGGGCGGATCAACTGTTCTACAACTTGTGTTGACTGTTTTATTTCTTCTTTGCGCGGAGTTGCCGTTACGTAAATAACTTGATTCAGTTTTTTTTCAAACTCGTCAAATTTTAGAGGGCGGTTGTCGAGGGCGGAAGGCAGGCGGAACCCGAAGTCGATAAGATTTTGTTTTCGGCTTCTGTCGCCTTCGTACATAGCTCCAATTTGCGGAACTGTAACGTGGGCTTCGTCAATCAGGCACAAAAAGTCGTCTGGAAAATAATGCAGGAGAGTTGCCGGCGGTTCGCCGCGTTTTCTGCCGGAAATTGGGCCTGAGTAATTTTCGATTCCAGAACAGTAGCCCATTTCTTTCATCATTTCTACGTCGTATGTTGTCCGGGTTTTTATTCTTTCGGCCTCGAGAGGTTTTTGTTCAATCTGAAATTTTTTGACCTGTTCAGCCATTTCTTCGAGAATCCTGTCTGTAGCCTTTAAAAGCGCATTCTGCGGTACTACGAAGTGCTTTGACGGATAAAATTGCATTTCGTCCAACTCTTCTTCGGTTTCGCGGGTGAGAACATTAAAACGCTTTATTGAAGAAATTTCGTCAAAATCAAGTTCAATTCTGTATGCAGTGTCGGTTTCCATATATGGAGGAAAAACTTCGATAACATCGCCTCTGACACGGAAATTTCCGCGTTCTAAAACCATATCGTTTCGCTGGTATTGAATTGATGACATCTGCCGTTCAAATTTCCTTGTATCAAAAAATTCACCTTTTTCGATATGAACACGCATTTCTTTGTAGAGGTCAGGCATGCCAAGACCGTAAATGCAGCTGACTGTAGCTACAACAATCACATCGCGCCTTTCCATAAGGGAATATGTTGCTTTTAGGCGAAGCTGGTCAATTTCTTTGTTTACATCGGCATCTTTTTCTATGTACAAATCTCGTGCAGGAACGTATGCTTCTGGCTGGTAATAATCGTAATAAGAAACAAAATATTCGACTGCATTTTCTGGAAAGAAAGATTTGAATTCCCGGTAAAGCTGGGCGGAAAGCGTCTTGTTGTGCGAGATGATGAGAGTCGGACGCTGAACTTTTTCGATTATTTTTGCCATGGTAAAGGTTTTTCCAGAACCAGTAACGCCCTTTAACGTCTGGTACCTGTCGCCGCGCAAAAAGCCTTCGCTTAATTTTTCTATTGCCTGCCCCTGATCGCCGCTTGGCTCGTAAGGAGCAACTACCTTGAATTTTCTCATGCCTTGATTATACAGCCTATTCTTTGAGTTTTGAAATAGGTTAAAAAAAATAACAATGGGGAAAGAAGGATAAAAGAGGAAAGCGCAAGATTATGCTTTTATAATTAAATTAAGCTAATGTTATATTTTTCTACCAAGACTTAGTGAGAAAGAATCTAAGCAAGTTCCTCCTTGAAAATTTTTTTGCTCTAAGAAGTCAGAATTGGAAACTCCTATAACATTGTCAGCGGTGCTTCCTTTTAATAATGGAATGTGGTTATAGGAGAGTCTTAGAAAGATTTTTTTATAATAGAATTCACTTGATAATGAAAATCCGAACTTTCCATCAAATGAATCATAAAATTGTTTTTTTCGCATGTAATGACTGTCAATTGCATTCCCTTTTATGTATGGGTTTAGTACACCGATTAGTTTTACGGTGAAGTTTTTTGAAGTTACCGCGGTAGAGAGACCAATTCCGAATATAAAGAATTCAGATTCATAACTTATGATATTGCCTTTTAAGTTCGTTTTAGTTTCGTTTCCTGTCCAAATACCTGTTTCTGGGTATTGATAATATCCGTCTCTGCCAGAAAATTTTTGATTTTTGTAGCAGAACGTTGCAAATGGGAAAAAAAATAAATTTTTAGAGCTGAAATTATATCCTGCTTGGAATGTGAAAGCATATTTTTTATCAACATACAGGTTATGACTGGAATACTGACTAATATCAGTACTGTTAAAATCTAAGTCTTTAAGAGTGCCACTTTTTATAGGAATAACAGTTGCATACGACAAATTAAATTCAAAATTGTGTAGTCGAGATAAAATTCCTAATTCTATGTATGGAATAATTGGACAGTCCCAGGTAAGTTCGCTTACTTTTGAGTCGTTTTGAAAAACATATTCTTTTTGAGAAAATGTATTGATTCCTGCTGCCGTTGTAAGCGTAAAAATTTCTGCATATGAAATAATCACTGGCATAAGCAGGAATTGGATTAATAGCAAATATTTTTTCATAAAAAATTTATGATTTTGGCCACTCTACCGTAACAGCGGTTTCGTATTTTCCATACTTAAAAATATAAATTTTTGTAGCAAAACCTGTTGGAATTGTATCCTCGTATTTTATGATGAGTTTGCTGTTTTCTTTATCATTATCTATAGAAATAATGGAAAAAGATTTTCTTTCCTCTGTAGATGAATTAAGCGTATGCAGTTCAAAACGAACATCGTTCTTGTTATATTTACCGTCATAATACAATATAAGTGTATTGTTTGTTGTAAAGTAAGCGTTTCCTGGCTCAAATTCTTCTATTTCGTAACAAGAGGTAAACAGAAAGAAAATTAGCAGACATAAAATGGTATAGTTTTTTTTCAATTTTGGCTCCCATAAAAAGTCAAGATTAAAACTTCATTTTTAATCTTGACTTTTTTAAGTTGTTTCGCAACGAATTGAGAAACAACCGAATACTCTTTGTTTATAGTTTTATAATGGAATTAATAAATTTGCGGGCATGAAAATTTTTCATAATCGTAAATGTGCCTTATTTTCTTTCTACCGAAACAATATCTTTAAGTCCTGCACCCATATAAACGTATAATTCTATAATCGAATCAGCAGGAATATCTCCTTTATATGATATAGTAAGATAACTGCTGAGCGGTTTGTTTAATATAGAACCTAATTCATGTTTTGTTTTCTTATTTGTCATGGGATCATAATGATATAACTCAAAATCTACACTATCATAATATCCGAAATAGTGCAGAATGATTTTGTTTCCAGATTCAAGATAACAGTTACTTGCTCTGAAAGAATCTTCCGTTGTATCGCAAGACATCAGTGAATATAAAGATATTAAATATATAATAAATAAACATAACCGTTTTTTCATAGTTGTTAGTCCTGAATTTATTGGTTAATCGTTAATATCGGAAACGTACTCTTTTGTTGAGGTGTTTTGTAAATTTCAAATTTTCCAAAATTTTTAGATTTATGACCGACGATAGGTAATGACAAATCAAAAGCACCTCCAAATTTTATACTAAACTTATTTGAAAAGAAACCGTCTATAGATCCATTAGTCTTTACATTAATTCCTGCTGATACTTGTTCTGTTACAGGAAGATTGATATTTATATTTCCTGCTGATACCCCAAGCCCCAAATAAGGAGTTAGCGCAAAATATGGGCTGACAGATGCTGTTATTGACAAACCATTTTTCTCTGAACTATTTGCAATTCCAGCAAAAAAAGCACATTCGGCGAGCGCATCGCAAGTTTTTGTATATGGTTCAAAATAGATTGAATATCTATATATCCATTTACGCCATACTTTGAACCATTTTACTCTTCGAGAGCCGTAATCTGCTCCGACGTTTACATTTGCTCCTGCAAGACCTGTGAATCCTGCATAAAGATAGTCTGAATTTACTTCGCCATTTATTGAATACGGAATGTCATAGTCCCCTCTTAGTCCATAAACAAATGGGACAGGCCCTATGCAGAAAGAACCGTTTATGTTGAAAATATTCTGTTCTCCTCCAATCAGTGAGGCTGAATATGCGTATTTGAGACATGTTCTTGCATAGGTAGAAAGCATTGTATATGCAGAAAGGTCTGCTTTGCAATTTGACCATGAAATTGTAAAGCGTCCGCCTAAATATAAATTGGTTTCAATATCTAACTCTGCAAATGTTAAGTTTCCTGCATTGGAATTTCCGATTCCTAATTTGTTATTTGTTATTTTTTTTGATAAAAAACCGATTTTGATTTTTTTACAGCTATTTACTTTGTTCTCTAGATTTTTTGTACTTGCTATATACTCATTATATGATGTTGCTAATTTATATCCTGCTTTTCCAGAGAATTCTATATCTTTCCAATTTGCAAAATTTGTTATTGTTTTAAAATTTTTTGTATCACCTATTGTATTAGAAAGTTCAATTGGTCTATAACTCAAGGAAGAAACACTTCTTGTTTCATTTGTGTCGGATTCTTCTTCATTTTCTGTTGCATTGATATAAACAGAAACTAAAGGAAGAATATCTGTAATATCTGTGCAGTTATAGTCTATTGCAGGACATACTTCTTTAAATGTGTCACTCATAAACATTCTGTTGAACGAAACAAGTTCGTATTCTGATAAAGTATTTGTAATAGCTAAAATTTCTTGAAACTCACTGTCTATCTCTAAGTTTAAGTTTTTTATGCAAAGTGGAACAAAATTTTCTTGAAGAAGTATTTTGTTCAGTGTAACAACTGCCTCTGGTTCTGAGGATACTGGTTCATACTTATTTATAATTTCAAGAGGAAGTGTTTCAATCAACTCGATAGCACTATAACCTGTGCTGAAATCTTCTTCTGTAAAATAAAAATTGACATCTGCTATTGAATCTTCAGTTTCGAGATCTGATTCATCTATGCTTCTTGTATTTTTATATGATGTATTGCCTTTTACTTTGTGATATGTTCCTGTTTTATTGTCAAGAACAAAATCTCCAGCCGAAAGACCTTTTACAACAGAGCGTGTAGAAGAATTGTTTTCATATTTACTTACGATAAATTGTCCGTCAGGATTTATTCCGAATAGACCTGCTGGATAAACGCCACGTGTATATTGTTCTGGTAAAATTGAAAACATGCTAGTGTATTGATTTTCTTGATTACTTATGAATGTAAGCCAAAGTGTTTTTTCAAGACCTGCTCTTTTTGTCAGTGGTTTTGAGTATGATACGTCTGCAAGTCCGTCTCCATTTAAGTCTGCGTTTTGATTTACTTCGAGATTAAATGATTTTTCAGTATTTTTTATTCCGTTTTGGGAGTATTCAACATAAGAAAAATTTATAGATTTTTCAGTTATATTATTAATGTATATGTATCCGTATAAAGCTTCGTTTTCGATATCTGTATAAATAATATCGTCTTTTGATACTTCATTTTTTGTAACTTTTCCTAATCGAGTTGCAATATAGATACCTTGTAAAAGCTGGCTGTTTGACAAATCTTTAGGATTGTAAAGAATTGAACCTCCCATATAGGCTTTTGTAGAAATTGAGCGATAGTTTATTTTATCACTTATATCGGAAATGTTGTTGGAATATGCTTTTTGTGTAGCAAAAGAGCAAGCTGTTTCTGTTAATACTAATAAAATGGCAGAAAAAACTGCCGTTACAATGATATTTTTTTTCATAACTTTCTCCTGTTAATTAAAAATATAATGAAAAGCGATATCTCTTAATCATCGCATTTGTAAAAATGTTTTTTTTGCTGAGTAAAAATTTGTTTCATAACTATGTTTTCATTTTTTAACTTCCTCCCTCTAAATGTCTTTATAACAGATTGTTAGATAAAGCACAAGATTATGCTTTTATAATTAAATTAAGCTAATGTTTCTCTTGAAAAAAACAAAACGTTTAGATAAAATGTATCATTGTCTTGGAATATATCTGTTGGAGGATATTTATGAAATTCTTGAATAAATACAACTATATCTCTTTTGTATTGTTGTTTTTAGTTATCGTTGCTCAGTTTGTTCCTTTTACAAACTCTGCAAAACTTTACTCTGAAGTAGAAGATATGGGAAAAACATGGGCTGAGCTTCCTGTTGGAATTACAGGAAAAGATAAAAGTTCATGGCCGCCAGAGATTAAATACGGTGAATTTAAAGATTGGGAAAAATCTGTACAGGAAAAATATCCATTGTACGGCGAAAAAACAATTTCCCTCTTTACTTACGTTTGGGATCCTGCTGGCGCTCTTTACGGTTCAAAAGTAAACGCTTTTATTTTTGCTCAGGTTGCTTTTATTGCCTTCCTTTTGGCTACTTTCCTTATCAAAAACTTTATGGCTAAGGCTGTGTTTGCATTTATTCTTGGAATTGCCCACATCTGGGCTTTTGTTCAGATGTTTGTTTTGAAAGGAACTGGAGATCTTTCTCCTTATATGGTTGTTCCTGTATTTATGGCAGTAATTGCTGTTCTCGCAATTGCCGCTGGTGTTTACTTTATCCCTGAATACTTTAGAGAAAAGAAACACAACGAAGAGATCAGAAAATCACTCTAGTTTGTTATTTACGGCCCGGCTGTTTGTCCGGGTCTTTTTTTTCTTTGTGAAAAAATATTTTGTGCTAGAATTATAAAATGAATAAAAAAAATTCTTGGTTTGCAGCTTTTGTTGTTTTTCTTTTTTTTGTTTGCCAAACTGGAATTTTTGCACAAAAAAGCGGATATAAAATCGTTCAGGTTGAATTGCCCTGGGGAAAAACGGTTTTATATTCGACATTTTACTGTTTTAATGATTTGGAAACAGGAAGAAATCTTGCCGAAGAGCTCTACGGCGTTAAAAATCTTGATAAAATCTTAAAAGCCGGACGATTTAGAAAGTTGATGGCAATTCCTGTCGGTTCGGAACTTAGCGCATATAATTTTGCGATTATGACTTACAATAAGGAATTTTGGTTTTTTGAAAGCCGTGATGACGGCTGGCTGTGGGGGACTGGACGTTATTAGTTTTTTTTATATTTTTTTTGACACTTTTATAAGATTTGTCATTTTGATATACTTGATTGCAGTTTTACAAAAGTGGAGATAGAAAAATGGCAGATTTAATTCCTCAGAAAACAGAAAGCAGGCAGTATTTTAACGATGATTTGTCTTTTAACTGGGAAACAATGGTGTTTTTTAGCCAGTGCAATATAAATAAAAATTTAAGCCTTAACGAACTTTTAAAACTTACTTCAGATATTGCAGTTGAAGATTTTGCAAGACGCGGAATGAGCCGCGAAACTCTGGCAAAAAACGGAATTGCCATTCTTGTTTCGAGAGATTCATTTAGGATTCATAAATTTCCGAAAGAAAACCAGCGGATTGTTGTGCGCACTTGGGAAGAAAAAAGCGAAGCTTTGCAGTTTGTGCGCGCTGTTGAGATTGAAACTCTGGACGGTGAAAAGCTTGTTAGCGGAATAACAGCATGGCTTTTGGTTGACTTGAATAATCGCCGTATTTTGCCTATTAAAAAGTTTGATGAAATGGGATTGCGTACGCCGACCCTGAGAAAAATGGAGCACGACTGTCTTCCTTATGGAAAAATCCAGATTCCTGAAGACGCGGTGCTTTTGGACGAACGTTTTATAAGATATACGGATTTGGATGCAAACGGACACACAAACAATTCGAGGTATGCGGCTTTTGCGGTTGATGCTTTGCCTGCTGAATTTCAGGGAATTGAATTTAAAGATGTCAGAATAAACTTTGCTAAAGAGGCAATGCTTGGACAAAAAGTGCAGGTTTTTGGAAAAATTGACAGGGAAGCAAAGAAAATTATTCTGGTTGGAAAAACCGAAAGCGGTACTTCTTTTGAAGCCGAGCTTTTGTGGTAGTTTTTTGATTTACCTGTCTGTAAAAACGGATGGACAAGGGGCTGGAGTACCGCCGAAGGCGTTCCAAAAAGGTTTTTCTTTTTGGAATGGAGCGCTGCGACGCGGAAGTACGGAAGACCCGGTGGGGCTTGGATAAGCCCCATGGCCCCAAAAAAATTACTGATTCTAATTTTAAGGTGAATTTAGCATCCATGGAGCTTTTTCTTTTATGGATTCCATGTCTATGTTTTTTACGAGATTTAAAACTGTGTTTACCAAATTCATAATTTTGTCTAGCGCTTTGTAGATATAAATAAAATAGTAAACCTGAGTGCCTTTTTTGTGGCTGATTATCATGCCTGCGTCTTTTAAAATTTTAAGATGGTGCGAAATTGCCGGGCGTGAAAGGTTGATTTTTGCAGTTATATCTTGAACGTCCATGCCGTCTGTGCCGGATTCTGCGAGTATAAGGAGAATTTTTTGGCGTACAGGGTCGCTTAACGTTGTCAGGTAAGGAGTGCAGACTTCAAACTGGTCGCGGATAATGCTGATTTTTTGTTTAAATTCTGTTTCGTCGGTTTTCACCAAAATGTGTGCCTCTATTGGTTTATTTGTTTAATCGGTTAAGTTTATAAACGCTTTGACGAATTGTCAAGTTTTTGAGTTTCCTTTTGATTGTAAAAAAGTGTTTTATGATTAGTTTTTATAAAGAGAGTCAAAAAAGTGGAAAGAAAACGAAAAAAAAAGAAAAAAAAGGAAAATTGTGATTTTTTTGGAACGCTGTTATTATAAAGTTTAGTTAATGTTGAAAAATTTTAAAGTTGATTTAGAGTTTATATTGAAGAGTTTCGTGGGCTTATTGAAGTTTTTATTGAAAAAATAATTTTTTTTTATTCAATGTTAAAAATAGTAAAAAAAAATATATTTTATTGACGTTTGAAATTAAAGAGATTATATTTTGTTTATGCGTTTAATTTCTTAAACTTATAAACAAAACTTAGCATATTGGCATAATTAAAAGCTGTGCTGAATTTATTGTGTATTTAACAGAAGGAGGATTTATTTAATGAATCGTTTATTTAAGCATCCATGGCTTATTATTGTAACAACTTTTCTTGTTACAGGTCTGCTTGCATTCCAGCTTAAAGATATTAAGATGGATAACTCGACCAGATTGTATTTTCCTCAAAAGCATGAATCTTATCAGCGTTTGATTGATTCGGAGGATCGGTTTGGAAGCACTGTTGTAATCGGAGTTTCTCTTGAAACAGATAAGGGAACAATTATTACTCCGGAGAATTTGCAGATTATTGACCATATTTCTACGGATGTGGAAAACCTTCCTTGGGTTGATAGAATTGATTCTCTTACAAAAATTGACTTTATTGAGGATGTTGACGGTGCCCTTACTGCTGGAAACATTATCAGTGCAGAGCGCGATGAAAACGGATACCTTCCTCTTTTGACTCAGGCTCAGGTAAATGATCTTAAACAAAATCTTACTGATTGGGACGAAATGTATACACGTTCGATTATTTCGGACGACAACAAAGCGGCTCAAATGCAGATTACGCTTGTTACAAACAATCACCCTGGCGAAATCGCATATTTGAGTTCTTTGTCTGCTTCTCAGGTTGATGCCCTTGCAAATGCCGGAATCAAGACTTTTGAGGAGTTTAAAAAGGCTCAGAAGACCGGAAAGCTTTCCTCTATTGAAGGTTTGTCTGAACAAGAGCTTGCTTCCCTTGCCGAAACTATAAATGAGGCTGCAAAAACTCAAATATCTGAATCTGACCTTGAGGCCGAAACTCTCGCTAAAGTAAAAGAGATTGCCCTTAAATATACAAAAGGCACAAATCTTAAAGTTATTTTCTTTGGCGATCCTGTTGTTTCTGAAAACTTTATGGATTACATGACTTCGGATTTGACGAACTTGATTCCGCTTGTTTCAATCGTTGTTCTTTTGACTTTGTTTGCAAGCCTTAAAACTTTGGACGGAACTCTTTTGCCGCTTGTTACTGTTTTGCTTGCGACTGCCTGTACTTGTGGTCTTATGGCTGTTTTTGGATTTACATTCACGATTGTTTCAAGTGTAATTCCTGTTGCTTTGATTGCCTGCGGTTCCGCGTACGGAATTCACGTCATGACGCATTATTATATCGCTCTTGACGAAGCAAAAGCTAACGGCGTTGAAATTACAAAAGAAAGTCACAAAGATATTATTTTGAAAGGTGTTGCTAGTTGCAGCACTGCGGTTTTTCTTGCTGCAATTACAACTGTAATCGGATTTATTTCTTTGATTTTGAGTCCTATGGGGCCGCTTCACAGTTTCTCAATCTTTACCGCAGTTGGAATCGCGCTTTCATGGATTTTTGCGGAAACATTTATTCCAGCAGTTTTGATGATAAAGCCTGTAAAAAGAATTGGCCAGAAATCAAAATTGATAATGAAACTTTCAAAAAAAGCAAAAAAGCACATTATTAAGCGCGGAAATGAACGCAAAGACACTTTATATAACATCTTCCTTTTCTTCTGCGGTTCGCGCCCAAGAATGTTTGTGTTTATGATTTTCCTTGTTGTGGTTTCTGTTTTTGGTGTGCGCAAGGTAAAAATCGAGTCTTCAATGATTAACTATTTCCCGCCGGATTCTCAGTTGCGTCAGGATATTGATTATGTTGACGAAAGATTTGCTGGAACAAACTTGATTTTTATGCTGGTTGACGGTCCGAAAGTTACTGATGAAAACGGAAACTTCCTTGATGAGAACGGAATCCCGGTTATGAACAAAGATGGAAAATTCCTCGATGTGAACGGGAATATCATCAAAAAATCTGATGGACGTCATTTTGCGCTTGTTGAAGGTTCTATGAAAGATCCTGATATTCTTGAGGCGGTTGACGGTCTTCAGGAAAACATTCAGAGCAAATTTCCATATATCGGAAAAATAGTTTCGTTCCCGACCTTAATCAAGCGAATGAACCAGGTTCTTCACGCTCCAAGCGCGGAGGCTGTCGCTGTTTCTTCTGGCTCTTCAAGCGGAGAGGCCGGCTCAGACGATTTCAATTCTGACTTTGACTTTGATTCCGGCTCGGATTTCGATTTTGATTCAGGTTCAGATTTTGGATTTGATACGAATTCCGATTTCGGCGGATTTGACGCTGCTGATTCTTCTGATGAAGATGAAATGCTTCCAGACTATGTTGACCCGAACGTTGAATATGTAAAAAAACTCAACAGCACTCTTACAGTTGATGAAGGATTTAAGCTTTTGACTTCTGCTTATGCAGAGGCGGGCGGAAAAAACGCTTCTCTTGACGATGTTGTAAAAGTTCTTGAGAAAAAATTGAATTACAAAGGAACGGATTATTACGAAATTCCTTTTGATGAGGCAAAATACGGCTACAAGCAGCATGCGGCTCTAAAAAACATTGTTGGAAACTTCCTTTCGATGCTTTCTGACAAGGAAACTTTGGGACGCTGGGCAAATGATCCTCAGAACGAAAATGTCTTGAACCCGAACAGATTGCGTGTTCAGCTTGTCTCTCGTTCTAATTCAAGCAGCGACATTGAAAAAGTAATCCGCGAATGTAATTCTTATGCAAAAAACCACTTCCCGGAAGGCTACACAATTTCGTTTACTGGAAAGGGGGAACTTGAAACTGTAATGACAGAAATGGTTTTCTCAAGCCAGATTCAGAGCTTGATAATCTCGCTTTTGAGCGTTTTCGTTGTGATTGCAATCTCGTTCCGTTCGGTTTTGGCAGGGCTTTTGGGAGCCGTTCCTCTTTCTCTTACAATTTTGCTCAACTACTGGACGATGGGAACTTTGGGAATTAGCCTTGACCTTGTTACTTCAATTATTGCTTCTGTTGCGGTCGGAATTGGAATTGACTACACGATTCACTTCCTTGAAACTTACAGAATGGAACGCGCAAAGACAACTGATGTTCATGCCGCTGCAAGACGCACATTTAAATCGAGCGGAAGCGGAATTTTGACGAATGCACTTGCCGTTGGTCTTGGATTCTTGGTTTTGTGCCTTTCAAGATTTATGGTTTTGCGCTATATTGGAATTTTGGTTGCAATCGTAATGTTTACAAGCTCAATGCTTGCAATGACAATTCTTCCGGGATTCTTGACAAACTTTGATCCGAAATTCTCTCGCCCAAAAGTGGAGCCGACAGAGGATTTGGGTGCTGCCGAAGATTTGATTGAAGAATCTGAAGAAAAAAAATAAAAACTAATCTGCAAGAATGCAGTAAATGGGAGTGTAAGATAAAAACAGACGAAAATGGCGTCTGTTTTTATCTTTACAAGTTTGCGTTGCAAACTTTTTTATAATCTGTTGTTTCTCACTTCGTTGCGAAACAACTTAAAAAGTCAA
>DLLE01000011.1:22814-37657 GCA_002477955.1 Treponema sp. UBA7570
TTTAATCTTGACTTTTTATGGGAGTAATCTATGAAAAAGAGTTTAAAAAAATCAATTTTGGCTTTGGCTGTTGCTATGGTTTCGACAGTGGTTTTTGCTCAGGACGCGCGTTCAATAGTCGATGCGGCATTGAACATTAAAAAACCTGCATATAACCATTCTATTATCGAAATGGATCTTATCAACAAAGCCGGCAATATTGAAGAGCATCGTATTATTGATGAGCTTGGGCGCCACAACGAAAAAACAGACACTTCTGACGTTGTAATGAATTTTAAGGTCAGCAACAACAAGTCAAATCAGGGAATTAAATTCTTGCAGATGGAAAACAAAGGCAAGGACGATGACAAGTGGATTTATATGCCTTCGCTCAAAACTACTCGCCGTGTAAATTCTTCTGAAGGAAGCAAATCTTTTACAGGAACTGACGCAAGCTACGACGATATGTCTACACGCGATCTTGACGATGATACTCATGAACTTTTGGCAGAAGAAAACAAAAACGGTTATGACTGCTGGAAAATTAAATCAACTCCAACAGCGGCAACTGTTGCAAAAGCTCAGTATCAGTATCGCATTCAGTGGATTGACAAAAAAACAAACGTTCCTGTTTATGCAGAAATGTATGACAAAAAAGACGGAAGCCTTTTGAAGGTTTTGACGGTTGATTCTATTGAAAATATTCAGGGATATACGATTACTACTTCGACAACCCTCAAGAACGTAAAATCTGGACATTCGACAAGAATTGCAGCCCAGAAAAATCCAAAGAGTCCGAACGGCTACAATATCATTCTTGACAAACCGATTCCAGACAATGTATTTACACAGAACTATTTGAATACAGCGAAATAATTGACTTAACTCCGTTGCAGCGGTTTCTTTGGTCCTGTTGTGGCGGAGTTTTTTTTATTTATAGGAATAGTTTATGAAAAAAATAAAATTTATCGGGCTTTTTACAGCCGCACTTTTTGCAGCAAGTTTTGTTTTTGCTGACGATTTTGATTTTGGCGATGATTTTGGAGGCGACTTTGGCGGAGATTTTGGCGATTCTTCCGCTTCTTTTGCCGGCGGCGCCCTCGAAGTAAACGGAGAAGCGCAGATTGATTTTCGCGCTTATTTTGATGATGAAGATGAATATGGACTTCCTGTTGGCGAGTGGAAAACCGACACAAATCCAAAAGGCAAAATCAATTTAAAATACTCAAATTCGGCAGTTTCTGCGGAAGCAAAATTCGCATTCAGCAAGGACGTTCTTGAAAATTACAGGGAAGATGTAATTGACGAGCTTACGCTTGAATCTTATCTTGGAAATTTTGTTGTTCAGGCAGGAAAAATGAAGGTTGTCTGGGGAAAAGGCGACAAACTGCATGCTGTAGACAATTTTAACGCGAACGACTACACGGATTTTATAATTCCTGACTACATTGACAGAAGAATTGCAGAACCGATGATTCGTGTGCTTTATAATGTTCCAAAAGACGTCGGCCCTTTCTCTTCGAGCAGATTTGAACTGGTTTGGACTCCAACAATGACGGCCGACCGCTATGCTTCGGGCGGAAGATGGGTGCCGGCGCAGGTTGCAAGCTTGAAAAGTAAGCTGACTGGTTTTGCAGAAACTTATATTAAAAATGTCGCTGCAACATCTCAGCTTGCCGCTGTAAAAATGCTCAGCAATTCCTCTTCTCTTGCGGACAATCTTTATCCTGACACAAACCAGCTCAAATATATGCAGGCTGGCGCGCGGTTCACGACCACAACCGGCTCTCTTGACTGGGGCTTGAGCTACTACGTTGGAAGAAACAAGCGCGCTTCTTTTGACTACAGCAAAATTGGAAGTTTCGTTTCGACTTATCTTGAAACAGGCGACGCAGACGATGACGACAAATTTATCGACTACGACTTTTTGCAGGTTTTCGGTCTTGAGGCTGCAAAAACTTTCGGAGCGTACAATTTCCGCGCAGAGGCGGCTTACAATCTCACAAAAGACACTGCCGGAGACGACCCGACGATTCAGAACAACTCGATTGCGTGGGTTGCAGGTTTTGACCGCGACCTGCCAATCAGCGAGCTTAACGTGAATATTCAGGGGCAGGGCAGGCACATTCTTCATCACGATAAAATCGATGACAACGAGTATGACACAGAAAACGGAACATTCACAAACGACATTAAAATCGTCCTGAATATTTCTGACAGCTGGAATCATGGAAAAGTAAAGCCTGAGGTGAGCGCAGTTTACGGTTTTCAGCATTATGACTTGATTGTAATGCCGAAAATCACTTGGTATGTTTCTGACGGACTTGAGTTCTGTGCAAAAGGAATGTATATGGCAAGCTACAAGAGCGACAAGACCGAATTTGAAGGCTGGCACAACAACGGCTTTGTTCAGTTGGGAGCAAAATACACGTTCTAATTTTTCGGGCAAGGGAGATAGTAGTGGCAGCGGAGCTGGTGCGCAGCACCGAAGGCGCGCAAGACGCCGTAGCCACGAATAGCCCGGTTTTTTGCGCAGCAAAAAATGACCCAAAATTAAAATTTAAAAATAAAAAATCCCCGAAGCTAAATGGCTTTTGGGGATTTTTTTACGCAGTTGTTTTGAAATTAGTCCTTTGCGCGTTCTACGAATGAACCGTCGCGTGTATCGATTACAATGCGGTCGTCTGTGTTGCAGAACAGAGGAACTTTTACTTCCATTCCTGTGTCGAGAGTTGCAGGTTTTGTTGATTTTCCAGAAGTGTCGCCTTTTACGCCTGGCTCGCAGTATGTGATTGTGCGTGTTACGTTTACTGGGAGAACAACGCCAACTGGTTTGTCGTTGTAGTAAGTAACAGAAACTTCGTAGTCGTCATCTGGAGAGATGTAGCCGGCATTGTCGCCAAGATAATCTTTGTCCAGCATGATGTCATCGTAAGTTTCCTGATCCATAAAGTGATATTCGTTGCCATCGATGTAAGAAAGTTTTACAGTTTTTTTAACAAGATCAACTTCCTCAAATTTTTCACCGGCATCAAGACCAAGCTGCATTGTTGAGCCTGTTACGATATTCTGAACGCGGAGGTTTGTAACCATGCCCTGGCGTCCGCCTTTCTGTCCGAGAAGTTTCTGAACAATAAGAGGGCTGCCTTCATACATAAAAGCTGTTCCGACTCTGATTTCGTTTGTCATTAACATAATATGTTACCTCAAAAAAATAAACGTTTATTCTATAATACTAGTGCTTATTGGACTTTTTTTCAACTACTGCAAGGTTTCAAGAAAGTTGAGCAGGTTTTTGGCAAAGTTGCCGTTTTGAAAAAGATTTTCAGAAAAATTTTCAAAAAAAGCCGTTAACTCGCCTTGTGCTGCTTTTTGAAAAAAATCATAAAGCGCATTTTCGTTCAATTTTGCATCTGGAGTGTTGTATTCATTCCAAAGAGTTGAAAGTTCGGTTTTTAAGTTTTTTCCGCAAACAAAGGGCAGCATTTTTTCTAAAAGGGCATTAACCTTTACAAGCTGGTAATTTTCGTCTTGAACGTATGCGTGCCAAAAAAAAGGTTTGCCGGAAAGACATGCCCTTGCAAGGCTTTCTTCGCCGCGGACAAAGTTAAAGTCGCTTGTGCAGAGAATTTTGTCCCATTCTTCCTGCGTTAAAAAAGGCAGTTGAACGAAATTCACCTTTTTTTCAGTCTGTTCCCAGGCTTTTTTTGCAAAAGGCAGGCTTTTTCCTGCGGCCGCAAGAACTTTTACGTTAAAGTCCGGATTTTTTTGTCTTTGTGTTTCCTGAATGCGGTTTAGAGAGTTAAAAATTTGAACAAACTCGCGTTCGTAAGAAAAAATTGTAACACAAAACTCATTTTTGTTTTTTGGAAGATTTTTCGATTCTTTTAAGGTTTTTAAAAACTGGCTGTCGATTAAAAGTCCTGCCGTTTTTTTTGTAAATCCCGGCATAAAAAACATTTTTTTTACATTTGGGCTTCTCGTATAGCACTTTAAAAGATGAAAGTCGTCGGCGTATTCTTCTGCTGTTAAGTATTCGATATTAAAAATATGGAAAATTTCTTTTACATTCTTGTCAAAAAGAATTTTTTCAAGCCAGTCTGGCCGTCCGCACTGAAAACATTCGAGAATAATTGGAAAAGGGTTTGAGCTGAATGTAAAATCTTCGCTTTGGTTCCAGTCTAAAATTTGCCATCTTGTGTTTTTGTAGTCGAAAAATTGAGATTTTTTGCCGGGCTCAATTTTTTTTGCCATTGAAGCAAAACTTTCCAATTCTGAACAGACGAGTGTAAGATTTAGAGAAGAATCGAGGTCGCTCAAGGCTTTTGCAAGCCTGTAGACAACTCCAATATCACCATAATTGTCTACAACCTTGCACAAAATCATTATATTTTTGTTTTGCATTTAAAATTTTATTCCAAAAGACAGGTTTGGAACTATTCGAATTTTTGAGCCTGTCCAAACCTGGCCTGTTGTTTTTAAGCGGTATGAATCGTCAAAGGCTGCATCGTTAAAGTCAGAAATGTGCATATCGAAATTAGCCGCCATAAACAATTGTGTCTTGTGGCGAGGTTTAAACGAAAGAGAAAATCTTACGGTAGGCACAACGTTGAATCGGTCATCTTTTTCTTCGATGTCGTCGGAATAAGCATAAAAAAGATTTGCAAAAATTTCTGTATCGAGAAGAATTTTGCTTACTAAAATGCTTTGATGTCCAATTCCCGGACTTGCCTCGAATGAGCGTCCTATTTTTGCGGCATTGTGTCCTAAAAGAAGCGAACCATATAATTTTGTTGAACCGGCATGGATTCCTGCGTTGAATGAACCGCTTGTTGAGGCAGAAAATTCCCCCATAAGCCTGAATTTTGAAACACTTTTTAGATTTCCCTTTTTACGGATTATATTTGCTTGCGGATTGCCGATTTTTTCAAAATCAATTTTTGTAAAGGCTGGGGTTAGAGTTTCTGAATTGCAGCTGTAAATTTTTGAGTTGTATGGATATAAAATTGTTTCTTCGGATTCTTCAATAAAAACTCCGGCTGCAGAATAATGCTGAACAGAAACTTTTAGCATTGTAGGAATTATGCTTTCCTTGCTTACCGCAATTTCGTAATTTCGATTTACTGGAAGTCCGAGTGCAACCTGCCCTTGAAGAAGAGAATTTGCCGCTAAGGGAAGCTCTACCTTTGAAAAATTAACTTTTCCGTCCAGAATAGTTGCTACAACCTTTCCGTCGCTATCAAAAACTGCATAGTCGCCGGCGCCTTTTAAGAGAAGAATGTCTGTTCCGACAGATGAATAAACATTTTCCTCATCTGTCGACATAATCCACGAAAGGTAAGTCTCCATTGCGTGCATATCGGCAAAGCAGTTGATTAAGTAATTTATATCAACATCAAAATTTTTATAGCACCATCGGGTTGCCGCCGCAAAAATTGCGCCTTGCTTTTCTGTCCTTGAATCAGATTTTTCTTCGACTTCATTTTCGGTTTTTGTTTCGTCTTTTTTTGGAAAAATTCTCCAGAATGCAGAAATTGCGCGGTCGTGAAGAGCCGTAATTCCATTGTAAAAAGTATAAACATTTTTGTTCAGCCTTGATAGAATTGAACTGCACTGAATCGGCAAAAACGGACCTGTCGTAAACGGACAGTAGTCGCGCAGCATAAATTTATTAAAGTATTTATTCATTGCTGGAATATATTCATCTTCGTATTTTTTGGGATCGGTATTCCAATTGTTTATTAAAACTTTTGTCTGACCGTATTTTTTGTATTTCCAGCTTTTGTAATTTGGCGGAACTGACGGAACAATATCTTCGGCATTTACAATGTTCCAGATAAAATCGTATTTTTTGTTATAAACGCTGTCATTTGTAGTAACATTTGGAGAAGCAAAAGTGTAGGTGTAGATGTAGTTTGTGTCAAAAAGCTCAGCGTCGCACAGTTGGGCGGAAAGAAGATTTGCAATTGCCGCTCCACGGGAGTGTCCTGTTATTAAAAGGCAGCTATCGTCTATGTCGATTTTATTTCTCAAAAGAAAGGCAATCAGCGCGTTTTCGACGAGTTTTGTGGTTTTCAAAAAACCTTCATGATATTCAGTTTCATTGCCAGTTTTGTCGGAAATGTTTACATTTGAAATCCATTCGTTTGCGTTGAGGGGAGTTCCGCGGATTACAATTATAATCAGATTTTTTTTTGAATTTGAACCGGTGATTTGTTTTGTCGCAAAACTAAAAGCCGCCTGGTCATTTCCCCAGACAGGATTGTCGTAATTGATAGAATAATGAAATTCAATCTGTTTTTCTGAAATTCCGAGGGCTTTGTAGCATTGAAGAATTAAATTTGAACTTTGCCCGATGTCGCTGTCTTCGTAAGAAACGGCGGAAAAAATTCCTGCAATACGCGCAATGTTATGGTTATAAAGAGTAGCAGGTTTTTCGCCGAACCATTTTTCATTCCAGTCTGCCGAAATCATTATTGGGCTTTCTTCGATTGTAACAAGACTTTTTACTGGAAAAGAAATTCTTTCTGCTTGAGAAAGCGCCGCCATTGTAAAAATGGCGGCTGTGCTGAGAGTTCTTTTTATTAAATTCATTTTTTCTTTTTCCTTAAAATTTAAAGCGGTGTTCCATTGGGTTCTGAATCGGTGTCAATTCCATCGAGAACCAGTTTGATTTTTTCAAAATTGCCGTTGCGGAAAACAGTAACGGTTACTGTGTCATTCGGTTTTTTTGATTCAAGCGCGCTCGTATAATCTGCGTAAGTGCGAATGTTTATTCCGTCGATTCCGGTGATTATGTCGCCGCCAAGATAAATTGTAGATGAATTAAAGCGGCTTCCGTATTGAACAGGCTTTGTTCCGCCCAAAATTCCTGCTTTCTCTGCGCTGCTGCCTTCTTTTACCTGGCTTACGAGAATTCCGTAATTGATTTTTAAGCCTGCATATTGCGCAATGCTTGAAGTCATCTGAACCGGAGAGATTTGAATTGTTCCGCGCCGGACTTTTCCATATTTCAAAAGATCGTTTACAACGCGCTGCGCCGTGCTTACAGGAACTGCAAAGCCAATTCCGGCAGATGAGCCTGAATTTGAAATTATCATTGTGTTTATGCCGACCATTCTTCCTCTTGTGTCTAAAAGCGGTCCCCCGGAATTTCCTGGATTGATTGCTGCATCGGTCTGAATCATATTTCTGATAATTACATTCGCGCTTTCCTGAATAGGTCTTCCCAGTCCGGAAATTATTCCTGTTGTCATTGTTCGTTCAAGGGCAAACGGGTTGCCGATTGCAATAACTTTCTGTCCAACTTTTAATTCGCTTGAATCTCCAAAATCGATTGTCTTAAGCTTTATGTTTTCCGGCGGATCAAATTTTAAAACTGCAATGTCGCTTTCAATATCTTTTCCAATGACAGTTCCTGGATAACTAGTTCCGTCTGCGAGCGATATATTGATTTTGTTTGCCTTGCTGATTACATGCACGTTCGTAACTACATATCCGCGTTTGTCGATTATTGAGCCTGAGCCTGAGCCTCCGTCCTGAACGACAGGCTCTAAAAACCAGTTGATTCCCATAACCTGCGTTGTAATGTTTACGACGGCTTCATTGCATTTTTCGTAAACAAAAATATTCTGTTCTTCGTCCTGCGTGTATTGAGAAACTGTAGAAGCGGCCGGCGTTGCAATATTTTTTTGAGGCAAAACTTCTTCTACAAATTCTGCTTTTTCGGAATTCTGCTGACTTTGAACGTTCTCGGTTTGTGTCTGGCCTGTTTTTTCAGAATTTTCAGACTTTAAGTTTTTTTGAATTGCAAAAACTGCCGCGCTGGCAAAAACAGCGCCTGCAAGAATTCCTGTTAATGTGTTTTTTATCATCTGCTGTTTTGAATATAATTTCATCTTTCGCCTCCAGTTTTTATAAAAGTATGGAAATTCCGGCTTCTGTTTTAAAATAAGCTTGATTCTCAAAAATTTGCGCGTTTGAGAGCAAATTTAAATTTAGAGAATTTAATGCAATCTTGAAGTCGAATCCAATATCAACCGCCCTTAAAAATTCGATTGAATTTGAGCTTCTGCCGTCGTTTTCGAGGGCAGTTGTTCCAAAAGAAGAATTCAGCGCGCTGTAAATTGCGAACGAAACTGTCCGGCCTTTTAATTGAAAGCAGACTCCGTTTCTTAATACTTTATCGTAATTGTTGTTTTTTGTGTTGAATGTAGAAGCTGCAAAAGTGAATTCTGATGAAATTCCTGCATAAAAGTTACTGAAGTCTAGTCCAAAAACAAGTCCGCCGCCAAGACCGCATCCGTTGTCCGCTCCGTAAGGCTCGAACGGTTTGTTTTTTGCTCCTCCAGCCCTTGCTAAAAATCCAAAATTCATATCAAAAGCAGTCTGTTTTTTTGAAGCAGTAAATTTCAAGGCTGAATTTATAAAAGGCGAAGCGCCTTCATGTCCTGCGTTTAACCCGGCTTTTGCTGAAAGTTCGACATTTTTTGAAAAAGAATAGGCAAAAAAAGTTGACAGCGGCGCGCAATAAAAATTTTTATTTTCAAAGGCGCAAATTACGCCGGCGTTTACACCGACACAGAATGTTTTTTCAGGAAAATTAAAGGCTGCCGGAAGAATTCCAATTCCAGAACCGCTTGCCGTAATTGAGGCTGAAGGAATTTTTATCGAGCTGTCTGCCGTAAAATCAACCGAAAATTTTTGTTCACCGGCTTCGAGTATTGCAGTGTAAGTTCCGTCTTGAATTTTTGTTCCGTTCTGTGCGCTTCCATCCCAAATTACATTTTGACTCCAGGTTGTAAAACTAGGCAAGTTTCGGCTTATGACAGAATTTCCAAAAGAATCCTTTATTGTTAAAGTTCCGTTTCCGAACGCAGTAACTTCAAAATTGAATTTTATCTGGCCTGCAGAACCTTTTAACGCCGGATTAAATTGTTCCTTGTTTGCCCTAAAATTCGAAACCGAAAATTGTGCTTCCTGAAGGCGTATTGTGACTATTTGATATGAATTTCTTGGAACGTAGATAGATGAAGATTCGCTCTTATAGCCGAATTTTTTTGCAGAAACCGTGTGGCTTCCTTCTTCCAGCTGAACAATGCTGCCGCTGATTTTTGAGTTGTCAACATAAATTAAGGTTTCTGGTTGAACTGCAATAAAATTTACTGTTCCTTCATATTTTTCAAGTTCTACATAAAAAACGCGTTCTTCGCCCTGCGGAACATTTATTCTGTAGAATTTTGGTTTATAGCCTGTTTTTTTTACGCGCAGATTATAGCGGCCAGCCGGAAGGTTGTTTACCGTTAAATTTGTGTGTCCTTCAAAATTACCGTTCAAAAAGACTTCTGCGTTCGGGACGTTTGATTTAACCGTGATTTTTGTTTTTTCTTTCTCGATTGCAGATTTTCTGTCGGATTTTAATAATTCCGGATAAGTTGAATACGCCTCGTCAAATTCAAATTTTTGCTGGACGGATTTGTCCTCGACAAAAATTCCAGAAGAAGATTCATTTTCGTTAGAAAATAAAACGCCTGCCGAAATTATAAAAATTGCTAAAATAGCAGTAAATCTTTGCAATGACATAAATTAACTAAACCCTTATTATAATTTACCCGATTATTCATAGGTCGGCAACAGACCATGTTCAAGAAAACTAAAGTAACTGTTTTTTGTTATAATTATGTGGTCGAGCAGGGGAAGCCCTAAAATTTCAGAGCCTAAGCACAGTCTTTTTGTCGTTTCTATGTCATCGTCAGAAGGCTCTGCGTGTCCGCCCGGATGATTGTGAGTCAAAATAATTCCAGAAGCGTTTTCTTTGACAGCTTCTCCGAAAATTTCAGACGGCTTTAAAACAGCCATGTTTTTTCCGCCAATGCACAGGACTCTGATCGTAAGGATTTCTTTTGCGCCGTTCACAGTTACCATTACAAAATGCTCCGCTTTTTGCATTGCATAGTGCTTTATGAACGGAATTACGTCCTGCGGCTGATTGACAACTGCCTGCGGATTTCTGTTGCGGCGTTTTCCAAATTCCAATGCCGCCAGAATTGCCAGAGCTTTGCTTGTGCCGACTCCTTCGATTGATTGCAGTTTTTCAAGCCAGTTTTCCGGATTGTGAGAGCAGATGACTTTTAAAATTTCTTCCGACATATACTCGATGGGCATTTTTTTTGTTCCTGACCCCAAGATAAGCATTATTAGCTCTTTGTCGTTTGGATAGGAAAGTCCATTTTTTAATGTCAGCCGTCTTAAATCAATTGGTTCCTTTAAATTGTTCATACTATATATATTGACTTGAAAATCAATATTTACCGATTTTTGGTGAATTTTTTTTATTTTTTTAATAGATTTTATTTGAAAAAGATGAAAACGTTTGCGAATTTTTCAATTATCTTCTTGTAATTTCTACGTTTTTCTATTATGATTTGGCTTCACGGTGCAGAGGGCACTTTTATTTTAACTGCGATTTTTAGGCCTTTTAGTGTATTTTAGAGGCTTTTTTGTCGCCTTTGGGATACATTTTATGAAAGACTCAATTTTTGATGCCGAAAAAACGGCAGATTATGGTGTCAGCTCAGCTGACAAAGCTCAGAAACTTCCAGAAAACTTGGAAATTTCAGAAAACAAAAATGACGAAGAACAGTCGGAAGAAATTTCTTTTGAAGACTTAGGACTTGATCAAAGAATTCTGGAAGCAATCGAAAAAAAAGGTTTTAAAACTCCTTCGCCGATTCAAGTTCTGGCAATTCCACGCCTTTTGAACGGCGACACAAACCTTATAGCAAAAGCAAGAACTGGAACTGGAAAAACCGCGGCTTTCGGGCTGCCGATTGTTCAGAATATTCACGAAGAAAGCGACCACGTGCGCGCTCTTGTGCTAGAACCGACCCGCGAGCTTGCAATTCAGACTTGTTCAGAAATGCAGAGCTTTACTTCTGGAAAATTTCCGCGCGTTACCGTTTTGTACGGCGGCGCTTCATATTCAACTCAGATTAGAGATTTAAAGCGCGGAACTGAAATTGTCGTTGGAACTCCAGGCAGAATTAAAGACCATCTTGAGCGCGGAACTTTAAAGCTCGACAAAATCGATTATTTTATTCTCGACGAAGGCGACGAAATGCTCGACATGGGTTTTGTCGATGACATTAAGTCGATTTTTGCGCAGGCAAACCCGGACAGCCGGATTTTGCTTTTTAGCGCAACTATGCCAAAACCGATTCTTCAGATTGCAGAAGAATTTATGGGCGAATACGACATTGTTCAGGAAGAAGGTTTTGTAGAAGAGCCTCTTTTGATTGACCAGAAATATTGGGTTGTAAGCGAACGCGACAAGATTGAAGCTCTTGTCCGCCTTATCGACATTTCGCCTGATTTTTATGGACTTGTTTTTACAATGACAAAAAACGATGCCGACATGGTGAGCCGGATGCTCGACGAAAGAGGTTACGAAGCGGCCGCTTTGCACGGCGATGTGCCTCAGGGACAGCGTGAAAAAATTCTTGCAAGATTTAGAAATAAAAAAACTCGTATTTTGGTTGCAACCGATGTAGCTGCCAGAGGAATCGATATTTCTGGCTTGAGCCACGTTGTAAACTATTCTCTTCCGTTTGACGCTGCAACTTATGTTCATAGAATCGGACGAACTGGCCGTGCTGGAACTTCTGGAATTGCAGTTACTTTTGTTCGCCCGGAAGAAAGACGCAAGCTTGAATTTCTAAGAAAGCGAATTCGCGCTGCGGCAAAAGGCGAAATGAAAGAAGAGCAGGTTCCTTCAATCGAAAATGTTCTCGAAGTAAAAAGAAGCCGAATTCTTGAAGAACTGAAAGAAAAAATCGGTTTAAAGGCAAAAAAAGAATTTGCGCCGGAACAGAAAGAAAAGCAGTTTGAAAACGACGAGATTGTTGCTTTTCCAGCAGGCGTTGAATCCGAAAAATCATCAGAAGGCGAAGAGCCTTCCTCTCAAAACGGCCAGATTTCTAATGAAAATAGCGAGCTGGACGAAACAAGAGAAGAATTTGTTCCTCAGCTTAAAAAAGTTGAAGACTTGTACAAAAAAATGGCAGAAGACTTGTGCGCAAACCAGAATGCAGCCGAAGTTCTTGCCGCTGTTTTGCAGGTTAATTACGGAAAGTCTCTCGACGAAAGCCATTATGGAAAAGTACAGAGCCAGAAAGGCGGAAGTTTTGCTTCTAATCCAGACCAAAAACGAATTTATGTTCAGCTCGGAAAAAGAGATGGCTATAATGCCCGCGCAATTGCCGAATATTTTAGCGATTTGTTAAATATTCCTGGACGCATGGTTGACAGGATCGACGTAAGCCAGAATTTCTCTCTTTTGAGCTTGCCAACAGGAAATGCGCTTCGTGCTCTTGAGCTTTCTAAAAGCCGCGCAAACTTGCCTCATATGCATCTTGATTCAAAAGAGGATGATAATTTTGGCGGAAGACGCCGCAGAGGCGGACGCGACAATGCCGAACGTTTTGAAGGACGCGGACGGCGTGGTTTTGGCTCAAGTCGTTATGATGTAGCCAAAAAAGACGGAGAAAGACGCGCTCAAGGACGAAGCCGCCGTGCAAATGACGGTTTTAAAAGCGAACACGGACGCGCCCGCGTGCACACTTCAACCCAGCGAAACGGGGCAAGTGCTTACAAAAAATCAAACAAAAAAGCAGAAAGATTCTAAAAATTCTGTTGAATGGCTGCGGAAATATTGATTTTTCAAATTCAAGGAGATGGCCAAAAAGAATCTTTTACGTCATTTTCGGACTAAATCTGAAAATCTAAATGTCATTGTCGTATCAAGTGCGGCAATGACATTTAGAACTTATTAGCCAGCCCCTTGGAAAAGACTTATGCAATCGAAACAGTTTCTACAAAAACACCTGTTCGCACAGTTTTGTTTATGCGTGTGCCTGAGCCGTATGCAGTCTTAATAATTAAACGGTAATTTCCTGCCGTGACGCTGTCTGGAATGTTGAACAGAATCTTTGTGTTTGTGTTGTCAACAATGTTTTCCATTCCCAGTGAAATCCATGAAGATGGATCAGGATCATAGATCCCTTCTTCCGTACATGAAGCAAGATACAGGCCGGTTTTTGCTTCATTGCCGGCAATCTTTAAGCGTTTGCCGGTAATGCGTGCAGAATAACCGATAGAAAGCTCTGTGCCGCTTTTTCTTGTGTGTATGTTGTACAAGGCAGAAAGAAGAGGCTCGTTTGTTGTGGAAATATCGGCACCGGCAGTTACATCTTTTACTGCTTCAATGGCAATATCGCTTGGAGTAAAAGAAAGCGTCATTTTAGGAATATCCTCAATATCCGGAGTTTCCGAGTCAATGCTTCCGTTTGGCTTGATATAGAGAACTCCCATTTCAAGAAGATCTACAGCTTTTCCGCTTTTAAGAAGCTCCAAAATGGCGTTTCTAAAAAGCCCTGCTGAATATAGCAAAGTTTCCCTGTCCAGAACTTTGTTATGTTCAAGGATTTTTGAAACAATGTTTCCAATAAAAGCCGTGTTTCGTTTTACCTTTGCAAAAGAAACATTCTTGTCCAAAACGGTGAGCGTGTGCATAGTAACGTTCACTGTATCTGATAGTTTATTTGATTTATCGTCCATATATATTACCTATAAAATTGAGATTTTTACAGAGCATAAAGCGCTGTTTTTGAAATATTGACCCCGGCGGTCATGCGTGATACTATAAAAACAACGAATTTATAAGTGTTCACGCATTTATACAAGCTGTAGATTTATTGGCGTAAATTTGCAGCTTTTTTTTATCTTTCCGCACCGGATAAAGCAGAAAGACTTTCAATGTCTGTTTTCAGTTTTCTCCCTCCATTGCAAGTTCTAATAATTCTCTTTCATACTGAGTATAACGGCTGTCCGAAAACCTAAGCCACTTTTGATAACGGCTAAAGGCATTTTCTGCAAGCGAGACTGTTACCCAAAATTTATCCATCAGTTCATGCAGATATTCAAAATTGAAATGATGGATAAGCGGAGCCGGTGCAAGAAAATAGCACGCAAAGAAATTTGCCTCCGCTTCATTCTCTTCATCATGAATAAGATGGCGCAGCCGAATATGGCCAATTTCATGAAAAATTGTTGAACGGATACGGGCTTTGTCTTTTGACGGATTGTAAAAAATCTCATAGTGGTTGTCGATTTTTGCCACTATTCCATCTTCGCTTGCTCTTATAACGCATGCAAGCGCCTGCTCAGTAAACCGATTGTATGATTTCAATGCGATTTTAAGCTGATTGCAGACATCTTTAGCATTTACAGGAAATTTTGTAATATGCAGCTCCTTGTACAGTTCTACAACTTCTTCTTTGATTTCCTCGTACCGTTCGTCAGAAAGTCTCAATATCATCCTCCGATGAGTCAGAAAGAAGAGCGGTTATAATCTCTTTCTTTTGCTCGTTTGTTAAAAGTTTTGAATTGCGGGCCAAAAGGAGCTTTATCCGCGGAAATTCCGTTGAAAAATCGGATTCATCTTCTTTTCCGAGAATTTCATCAACGGTTACTCCAAGCACATTCGCAATTTTTACTAGAACTTTTGGTCCTGGCTCTCTTGCATTGCCCAGATAACGCGACACAGAAGCCTCTGTAGATTCGATAGCCTGCGCAAACTCCTTTTGATTTAAATTTTTTGCCTTCATTAGGCGGGCGATTCTTTCGCCCATTGACTCTGCCATTGCCATTGCCCCCTTTTGTTCTTACCATAATGATAATTCAGCTTTCCAGACAAGTCAAGTGTTTTGGAAAGAAAAATTACCAAAATTGTAATTTTTTTTATTGGAGACAGGTTGTCTCAAGGGACGCGAGATAGTCTGCAACACTAAACGGAGATAGTTTGTAAC
>DLLE01000011.1:37760-38604 GCA_002477955.1 Treponema sp. UBA7570
AAAAATATGGTATAGTAAAAAAAATCTGTTGCAGAAACTGGAGAAAAATATGGCTTTGTCATTTGACGACATTATAAATAAATACCGGGAGAACTCGACTTCCGAAAGAAACAAGGGAGACAAGTTTGAACGGCTCATGCAGGCCTATCTTTTGACAAAACCTGCCTACAGCCACTTATTGACAGATGTCTGGCTATGGACAGACTTTCCTTATAAAAAGCAGTTTGGAACTGGCGGCAAGGACACTGGCATAGACCTTGTTTGCCGCACCCACGACGGAGACTACTGGGCTGTCCAGTGCAAATGCTATGCGGCCGGTAAGAAAGTAGACAAAGCAATGGTAGACTCTTTTGTTTCTACTTCTTCCTTTGAATTTGAAACTAAAGACGGCAAGAAAACATTCTCTTTTAAGATTTGGATTGATACTACTTACGACGGATTCAATGCGGAGGCTCAGAATGTGGTCCAGCGGCTTGGCATTCGCCGTATCGGTTTAATCGACCTGAAAAATGACGATGTAGACTGGGAAGCTTTGGATTCTGGAAAAAAAGGAGCAGAAGCAGCCGTAAAAAAATACGGCCTTCGTCCGCACCAAAAGAAAGCGTTCGACGCTACGACCAGATATTTTGCAGACCACGAGCGGGGAAAACTCATCATGGCTTGCGGAACCGGCAAGACTTTTACCTCTTTAAGGATTGCGGAGGCCCTTGCAACAGAAAGCCATCTGGTTCTGTTCCTGGTTCCTTCAATTGCGCTTTTAAGCCAGACGTTAAAAGAATGGTCGGCTCAATGCAAGAGCAATATTTATCCTATCTGCATTTGCTCTGACAGCCACGCGGCCGAC
>DLLE01000011.1:38658-41104 GCA_002477955.1 Treponema sp. UBA7570
GACTCGATTTCAGACCTAGTGCTTCCCGCCACAACCGACAGCAAGAAGGTTTACAGCCAGTTTGTTGATTTTAGGGCAAGACAGGCTTGCGAAGGCGGCATGATTGTCGTGTTCAGCACATACCAGTCAATAGACGTAATCAGCGATGTTCAGAAACAAATAAACAATTTGGATAAAGACTCGTTTATTTTTGATTTGATTGTCTGCGACGAAGCCCACCGCACAACCGGTGTAAAGCAGAAGGACAAGAGCCAGTCTTCGTTCACAAAGGTACATTCAAACGGCAATATAAAAGCAAAAAAGCGCCTTTATATGACCGCTACTCCACGTCTTTATTCCAGCGACGCCCAAGCAAAAGCAAAGGAAAAGGAAGTTGAAGTCTGGTCAATGGACGATCCGCAAATGTTCGGTGAAGAAATCTACCGTATAGGATTCGGTGAGGCAGTCGAAAAACAGCTTCTTTCTGACTACAAAGTAATCGTTCTTACGCTCGATGAAAATTCCGTAGAGCCAAAGCTTTTGAATGAGCTTATGGAAGGAAACGCCGACTTAAAAGAAAGCGACGCTATAAAACTCATAGGGTGTATCAATGTTCTTTCAAAGCGGACAAACTATCTTACTGACAAGGAGCTGTTCAGCGACGTTGACCCGGAGCCGATGCGGTCGGCAGTCGCATTCTGCTCCAGCATAAAGAACTCAATTTATTTAAAAGACTCATTTAATGTGTGCCAGAAAGCGTATTATGAAAAAATGTCTGAGGAAGAACGGGAGCAGCTTGTCGCAGTTCAGGCGGAGCACGTTGACGGCGGAATGGGAAGCACAGTCCGTGAGGAAAAACTTGACTGGCTAAAGCATGCCGACCCAAATAAAAAAGAGTGCCGTGTTCTGAACAATGTGCGCTGCCTTAGCGAGGGCGTTGATGTTCCAAGCCTTGACGCAATAATGTTCCTTTCTTCAAGAAACAGCCAGGTCGATGTGGTTCAATCGGTAGGCCGGGTAATGCGAAAAGCCGAAGGCAAGAAATTTGGCTACATAATCATACCGGTTCTTGTGCCTGGGGATAAGAACGCAGATGAGATTTTGGACACAAGCGACGACTTCAAGATTGTATGGAGCGTGCTGAATGCTCTCCGTGCCCACGATGACCGCTTTAATGCGACAATCAACAAAATAGAGCTAAATAAAAAGAAGCCTAAAATCATAAACGTAACTGGCGGCGGCAACTTTGGCGGAAAGCCAATGGTCGGCGGCGACGATGACGACGGCGGTTCTGAACCAGTGCAAGGCACGCTCGACTTTGATGAGCTCCAGCAGGAATTATACGACAAGTTCCAGAAGCTTACCGGACAGGTTTTTGCCAAAATGGTAAACAAGTGCGGAAGCCGGCGCTACTGGGCAGACTGGGGAAAGGACGTAGGCGAAATAGCCAAGAGAAATATTGACCGCATAAACAGGCTGATTTCAGTTGATGGCGACCATAAGGACAAGTTCAACGCTTACTGGGAAGGACTAAAGAAGAACCTGAATCCTAGTGTAAGCCGGCATGACGCCGTAGAGATGCTGGCACAGCACATGATTACAAAACCAGTCTTTGAGGCTCTGTTCGGAAACGACCACTTTACCAAAGAAAACCCGGTTTCAAAATCGCTGGAAGAAATCGTTTCTCTTTTGGACGAAAAGAGCGAAAGCGGGGACTTGGAAAAACTGGAACGGTTCTATAACTCGGTAAAGCAGCGAGCCGAAGGAATTGACAATGCGGAAGGAAAACAGAAAGTCGTTGTTGAGCTTTACGACAGTTTTTTTAAGAACGCTTTCCCTATGACCGTCGAGAAGCTTGGAATTGTCTATACTCCGGTTCCAGTTGTGGACTTTATTATCCATAGCGTTGAGTGGGTTTTGAATAAAGAATTCGGACGTTCGCTCAGCGACGAGAAAGTTAACATAATCGACCCGTTTACAGGAACGGGAACGTTCATAACACGGCTCCTGCAGTCTGGAATTATTAAAAAAGAGGACTTGGCGCGAAAATACAGGCACGAGATTTTTGCCAACGAAATTGTGCTTTTGGCTTACTATATTGCAAGCGTGAACATAGAAAACGCCTACCACGACCTGATAAAGGACTGTCATTCTGAGCTTGATTCAGAACCTGAATACGAGCCGTTCGGCGGTATCTGCCTGACCGATACGTTCCAGCTGTATGAGAATGGAGACCCCACATTGGACGACAAGGTGTTCAGCGAAAACAGCGACCGTGTGAACGAGCAGAAAAAACAGCCTATTACCGTCGTTATGGGAAACCCTCCGTATTCTCTTGGACAGAAAGATGCAAATGATGATGCACAGAATCAAAAGTATCCTAAACTTGAAGCTAAAATAGCAGATACCTATGCGAGTTTATCAGAAGCAACAACTGTAAAAGCGGCTTATGACTCATACATAAAGG
>DLLE01000011.1:41131-41259 GCA_002477955.1 Treponema sp. UBA7570
TCCGCTGGGCAAGCGACAGAATCGCTATACAGAAGAACGGGGGGGGTATAATAGCGTTCGTATCGAACGGGAGCTATCTGGACGGCAATGCCCAGGACGGATTCCGCAAGACACTGGAGAAGGAATTC
>DLLE01000011.1:41364-42985 GCA_002477955.1 Treponema sp. UBA7570
GGAGGAAAGATTTTCGGGAGCGGAAGCAGGACTCCTATAGCGATTACAGTCTTGGTCAAAAAGGAGACGGCATAGTGGCCTTTGTTTCAAACGGAAGCTGGCTGGACGGCAACGCGCAGGACGGATTCAGAAAAACCCTGGAAAAAGAATTCAGCAAGATCTATGTGTTCAACCTGCGGGGCAACTGCAGGACAAGCGGAGAGCTCCGCAAAAAAGAGGCAGGAAACGTGTTCGGACTTGGCAGCCGCACACCGATTGCGGTAACCGTACTTGTAAAGAAGAGCGAAACAAAACAGTAAATTAGTGCTATAATACAAATGGAGGTTTTGAATGCCGTGTATATCTAGTTTTTATGGACTTTTGATTTATATGTATGGAGACGACCACAATCCGCCTCATTTTCATGTAAATTATGGCGGAAACTGGTCTGTCGTTGATTTTGACGGAAACATAATGGAAGGCGAACTTCCGGCTTCTAAACAAAAACTTGTAAGCGCATGGGCTGAAATTCACAAGGATGAGCTAATTGCCAACTGGGAGCTTGCAAAGAACAAAGAAACACTTGTAAAGATTTTGCCGTTGCAGTAGGAGTTACAATGAGCGCATATTGGACTGTTAAAAACGTAGAGCCTCTTAAAGAATATAGAATATTGCTTACTTTTGAAAAAGGCGTTAGGAAAATCTTTGACATGAAGCCATATTTAAAATACCCAATGTACAAGCCTCTTGAAAACATCTCCATTTTTAACATGGTGCATACGAATGGCGAGACTGTCGTATGGAATGACGAAATAGATATTGCACCTGAAACACTCTATGAAAAAGGAATTAGCTATAATGACTGAGGCACCCAATCATAAGGCAGAAATTTACTACTACGACATAGGCGACTACCTGAGCCGTGAACAAAAACTGGACATAATCGCAAGCTTCAAGAGCATGGAAAACCTGCCGTTCACCCGGCTAAAGCCGAATGAGCATGGCGACTGGATTAGCCAGAGAAATGATAAGTTCGGCACTTGGATTCCGATTGAAGCTGATAAAAAATTTAATTCACAAACTCATAGCTATTTTACAATTCATTCGCTAGGTGTAAATACAAATCGTGATATTTGGGTTTATGGATTTTCAAAAAAGCAAACTATTCAAAACATGCGGAATACAATTTCTTTTTATAATAAACAAGTAAAAGACCTGCAGGAAGCCCGAAAGAAAAATCCAAAACTGTCTGCGGATGATTTTAAAGATAATGACAGCAGAAAAATAAGTTGGTGCAGCAGTCTTGTCCCAAAGTTAAATACTCTTACAGAATGTAATTTTCAAGAAGATTCTATAGTCTTAGGTAATTACAGACCTTTTGTTAAAGAACACTTGTATTTTGGAAAACTCTTTATTCATCGCAGAGGGCAGTTTGATAATCTCTTCCCGACACAAAATACAAAAAATCTTGTAATTTGCATACAATCAATAGCAGGTAAACAGGAATTTAGTCCGCTAATAACAAATTGCATTGCAGACCTTCATTTCAATGGCGATACACAATGTTTTCCGCTCTACTGGTACGAAACCATCGAGCCGGAACAGAACTCTCTTTTTGGAGACGACGCGCAAATTGTAAGGC
>DLLE01000003.1 GCA_002477955.1 Treponema sp. UBA7570
CGCGCCGCATTTTTCGCACTGAAAGTGAATATGCTCGCCGCACTGTCCGTCTTCTTCCGCCGTCTGATAAATAAAGCCGTCAGAAATAGCCGACTTGCGCTTTATGAGCCGTCCGCTTTCAACCAGCTTTTCAAGGTTGCGGTAAACCGTAGTCTTGTTCACACTTTCCCCGCGCTCAGAAAGAAAAGAAAGAAGCTCCATCGCAGAAAATCCGCTTTCCGTCCTTTCCTGAACAAACTGAGAAATCAATTCCGAAGTTTTAGTGTGATAAGACTTTTGCAACACGGTTGCATATTAGCGAGATGAAAAAGAATTGTCAAGAAAAATTGTGTTTATTTTATTTTTGTTACCGCAAAGATTTTTTTGTGTTGCCACCGCAAGCGCACACGACAAATATCCGAGTTTTTGTAAAGCAAAAATTCGCGGCAGGTTCATTTCAAAATTAGTATGGAAGTTTTGTCAAAAAATGTGTATAGTAATTTTATAAACGCTACTTATTCTGGAGAAACAAATTATGAACATTTGGACACAGCGAAGCATCGAACTTGCCAATCAGTACGACTATTTAGACCAATTGTTCAAAATTTATCCTCTTTCAGCAAATGAAAAACGCGATTTGCCAAGTGGCATTGTAGAAAAATTAAAAACATTGCTCCAGAACCGCGATTCAAAAGGCTTGATAAACCTTTTGCTTGACCAAGTAAAAGGTCAGGGCGATGAAAAGCATCCTTTCCCGATAAAATATTCTTATGTTTCATATTTAAAAAACGACCGTTCCGCAATAGAAAGAAATCCAAAAACTGTTGAGCGAATTGCAAGTTATCTTTATGAAATGGGTCTTGATGGAATCCTTGAAAAAACATCTGCGCCAAAAGAGACGAACAGGAAAAAGGACGTGGCATAAATGAAATATACACAAAAATTGCTTGAAGATAAAATTCTCCATAACACTGATTACGAATTTCTAAACTCAATCAAAGACAGATTTCCAACAAATAATCCGTATTTCTTAGTCTGCCTCGCGGAAGTTATTTTTAATCGTGAAGAAGATGACACAAAAGATATTTTGAATGAAGTTATTGATGAAGCCTATGATTTATATAAAAACGCGAATATTTCAGAATATTTAAGCGAGATTTAGAATGAAGCTGGTTGAGCTTATAATCGATATTTTAGAAAAATCAGAAATTCCTCTTACACAAGGTGAGATTCTTTCAATTGCAGAAAAACACGAAAAATATTCTGAATGTGAAGAGCTTCAAAAAGTTCAGGTTCCATTGTCTGCTGTTGCCCGATGTCTTACAAAATATTCAAGCGGAAGCAATCCTGTTTTTGGAATTCAAAATGAGGGAAAGGTAAAGAAGAGTAAAAAGCATTTTTTCCTGAAATCTAAAAATATTCCCGAAGCAACCATAATACCAGAATCTTCTTTGCATCCGTATTTGGTAAAATTTGCAAAAGAGCGTTTCGGAGTTTACTGCAAAACCATAAACGCTTTAAAAGTTCAGAAGAAAAAAGACAAAATTGGAAAATGGACAAATCCTGATATAGTTGGCATAAATCCGACAATCCTTGACTTAAATCCGCTTTTTCAATCTGAAATCGAAAAACTTGGGCTTTTTTCAACAAAGGTTATGCAGTTCTACAGTTTTGAACTTAAATTGAAAATTGACAAAAGCAATATCACAGAATGTTATTTTCAGGCAGTTTCAAATTCTGCTTGGGCAAATTACGGCTATCTTGTTGTAGGGGATTTAGATACTGACGCAGCTTTTCTTTCAAACATTTCGCGCTTAAACAATGGCTATGGAATCGGTGTCATAAAATTGAATCTTGAAAATCCTTTAAAGAGTGAAATCGTTGTTTCAGCAAGAGAGCGAAGCGTTGTCGATATAAATTTTATGAATTTTCTTGCTGATATGAATAAAGACTTTTACGCTTTCGTTGACAACGCACGAAAATCGATAAAAACAAAAAAAGTCGATGCGGCTCAATTTGATAAAATAATGTGATAACAGACACTGGCGAACTTCTCCGGCAGAACTTGAAAAACTTGATGAGCAAGGTCTGATTGAATGGTCAAAAAACGGAGTTCCTCGCCGAAAAATTTTTGCGGACGAGCAGAAAGGAAAAAAACTTCAGGACATTTGGGATTTTAAGGATTACCAGTATCCGGTTTATCCGACAGAAAAAAATCTTGACCTATTAAAACTCATTGTCCAGACTTCCTCAAATCCAGAAAGTTTGGTTATGGACTTTTTCTGCGGTTCGGGAACAACTTTGGTTGCCGCCCAAGAACTTGGCAGAAAGTGGATTGGAATTGACAAGTCTCAAAAAGCGATAGAAGTTGCAAGAAAAAAGCTGAATGAAGAAAATGCCGCACTTTTTAAAAACGATTTTGAATTTATTACTATTTCAGAAAAACAAGAGCAGAATCTTCATAATGAAAATATTCTTGTTATACAGAAAACTCCAAAAGTGCTGGTAACTGCGTGAGTTTATTTTTCGCAATTTTCTTTCTTCCTCACATTCTCCTTTTACAAATCTCTTTTTCTCTCTTTTCTTTAATCGCACTCACATTTAATTTGCCTTGCGTGAACCGAGTCTGACTATATGGCTAAAAACAGTGCAAGAAAATTCGACAACTGACATTATGTAAACAATATGCAAATATGTGTAAAAATCATACATTATAATATGCAAAAATGTGTATAATGAAACGCAGATAATTCCTGTTGAATGCAAGGCTAATCAAATCAGATTCTCAATCGTCCTGAAAATATCGCCTTTTATCAGAAC
>DLLE01000045.1 GCA_002477955.1 Treponema sp. UBA7570
CGACTCCCGTTTCCCGCTCTATGCAAAGCGATTTGGATTTCATCTGAATCGCTTTTTTTTATTACGGCATCTCTATTTTTTTAGAGGTTCCAATCATTTTATTTCAAGGGGCCAAAAAGTGAAATTCACAAAAGAAATCACAAAGCTTGAACATTCGGCAGCAAAATTAACAGTAACAGTTGCAAAAGAAGACGTAGCAAACGGTTATAAAACAACACTCGGAAAATATGTAAAACAAGTTCAGATTCCAGGATTCCGTAAAGGTCACGTACCTGCATCAGTTCTTGAACGTAAATACGGCGAACAGATCAAAATGGAAGCGGCAGGCGATCTCATCGACAGCGTATTGAACGAAATTTTTCAGGACGAAAAAGATCTTTCAAGACGCCCTCTTCCTTATGCGCAGCCAAAAATGGACGAAATGCCGGCATTTGACACTGCAAAAGACTTCACTTTCACTGTAACTTACGATGTATTTCCTTCTGTAGAAGTAAAAGACTTCAACGGGATTTCTGTAAAAGAGCCTCAAGTTTCTGTAGGCGATGCAGAAGTTGAGGAAGAGCTCAAAGGAATTCAGGAAAGAAACGCTGCGGTAATCGACAAAAAAGAAGACGAAAAAGCAGAAAAAGACAATATCGTTACAATCGACATTGAAGAGATCGGCGAAGACGGAAAAACTGTAGAAGGAACAAAACGCGAAGGTTTTACATTCACTCTTGGAACAGCAGAAAACGTTTATAAAATCGATGATGACATCATCGGAATGAAAACAAACGAAACTAAAGAAATCACAAAAAAATATGCAAAAACAGACGCTGACAAAAACCTTGCCGGAAATACAAAAAAATATAGCGTAACTGTAAAGCAGATTAAAGTTCGCAACCTTCCTGCACTCGACGATGATCTTGCACAGGACGTAAGCGACAAATACAAAACCCTTGCAGACTTGAAGGCTGACATTCTCAAAAATCTCAACGTTGCAAAAGACAGAAAAATCAAAGAAATCAAAGTAAATTCTCTTCTCGAGCAGCTTATCGAAAAAAATCCAATCGAAATTCCCGCAAGCATGCTCCAGGCAGAACTTAACGGCCGCTGGGGACAGATGGCGCAGCAGTTCCAGACAACTCCAGAAGACCTCGAAAGAATGGTTGTAGCCTCTGGCCAGAAAAAAGAAGATATGCTCGCACAGTGGACTGGAGATGCAGAAAAAATGCTAAAAAGCAGAATCATCGTAGATTCACTTCTTAAATCAAAAAATATTTCTGTAACTCCAGAAGAAGTTGAAGAAGCATACCAGAAGCTTGCAGATTCAAACGGTGTTTCAGTCGAAGACGTTAAAAAGCACTACGCTGACCCACGTGCAAAAGAATGGTTCATCGACGATGTAAAGGAACAGAAACTTTACGATGATATTTTTGCACAGATTAAGGTTGCAAAAGGCGACAAAACTTCATTTGCAGACCTTTTCAAGGCAAACTAATTTTATAAAAGTTTAAATGTGAACGGAATGTGACAAAAAAAATCTTGTTTACATTCCGTTTTTTTTTGGACTTCTAGATTTTTTTTGTTATATTTAAAATATCTAAAAAAAATCATATCAGCTCGGAGCAACAAACATGAACGAAACAATGAATAATTTAGTACCACAGGTAATCGAAAGAAGCGGAAACGGAGAACGCGCTTACGATATTTTTTCAAGACTTTTAAAAGACAGAATCATCTTTGTTGATGGCGAAATAAACGATGTTACGGCAGATTTGATTGTAGCGCAAATTCTCTTCCTTGAATCAGAAAATCCGGACAAAGACATAAGCATGTACATCAATTCTCCAGGCGGAAGTGTTACAGCAGGACTTGCAATTTACGACACAATGCAATACGTAAAATGCGACATTCAGACAATCTGCATCGGTCAGGCTTGCTCAATGGGCGCTCTTATTCTTGCCGGCGGAACAATAGGCAAAAGATTTTCTCTTCCTTCAAGCCGCATTATGATTCACCAGCCTTCAGGTGGAGTCCGCGGTCAGGAAAGCGACATCACTGTTCAGGCAAAAGAACTTTTAAGAATCAAAAGACTTTCAATTGAATTTCTTGCCGAAAAAACAGGAAAATCTTACGAACAGGTTGCAAAAGACATTGAGCGCGACTTCTACATGACTGCTACAGAAGCAAAGGAATACGGCATTGTTGACAAGGTAATGCCAAAAAGAGTTTCATCAGATAAAGAGGCAAAATAATGTTAGGATTTCATAACGAAAACAACCGCTGTTCATTTTGCGGAAGACCAGGCGGAGAAAAAAGACCTCTGGTTGCTGGCGGCCCAAACAACGAGCTTCGCATTTGTTCTCAATGTGTAGAGGCCTGCGAACAGTATCTTATCGGACTAGAAAACGAAAGCAGCCTTACTCCGATTAACTTAAGCGATGTTTCTTCCCCAAAAGAATTCAAAGAATATCTCGATCAGTACGTTGTAGGCCAGGATTATGCAAAAAAAGTTCTTTCAGTCGCAGTTTACAATCACTATAAGAGAATGGCGGCTCAAAAAGCAGGCTCGCTCCCGGATTTTGAAGCTGACGGTGAAGACAAAGTAAAAATCGAAAAATCAAACGTTCTTCTTATCGGACCAACAGGAAGCGGAAAAACCCTTCTTGCAAAAACACTGGCTCAAAAATTGAACGTTCCTTTTGCAATTGCAGACGCAACAACGCTTACTGAAGCCGGCTATGTCGGCGAAGACGTAGAAAATGTTCTTCTTAAACTGATTAACGCCGCAGACGGAAATGTTCAGGCCGCAGAACGCGGAATCATTTTTATTGACGAAATCGACAAAATCGGCAGAAAAAGCGAAAACACTTCTATAACCCGCGATGTAAGCGGAGAAGGCGTACAGCAGGCTCTGCTTAAAATCATAGAAGGAACAGTTGCGTCAGTACCCCCTCAAGGCGGACGCAAACATCCGAACCAGGAAATGATTGAAATAGACACGACGAACATCCTCTTTATTCTTGGAGGAGCATTCGTTGGTATCGATAAAATTATTGAACAGCGCATTGCTGGAAAAACAATGGGATTTGGCGGAAACGTTGGAACCATGGACGAAGCCCAGAAAATGGAGCTTCTAAATCAGTGCACACCTGACGACCTTGTAAAGTTCGGTCTTATTCCGGAAATTATCGGCCGTATGCCAATTACTGTGGCTCTCAAGGAGCTTACAAAGACAGACTTAACCCGAATTCTTACAGAACCAAAGAATTCCATTATAAAACAGCTTAAGGCAAGTTTTGCATTTGACGACTTGGATCTTGAGTTTACTCCAGACGCGCTTGAAGAAATTGCAGATATTGCGATCAAACAAAAAACCGGGGCGCGAGGACTTCGTTCAATCTGTGAAAAACTTTTAATGGATCTTATGTACGAAGCTCCAAGCATCAAGGGAAAGAAGAAATTTACCGTTACAAAGGATATTGTTCTTTCAGGAAAACTTCCTTCTCCAGAAACACTTTTAATTGGTTCTAAAGTAACTGCCTAGACAAAATAAAAGTGTCAATTTACAGTATTTGGATTGACGCTTTTATTTAAATTTACTATATTTTCATAGAGAAAAATGGGGGTGCACCGGTTTCGACGACTGTGAATAATGCACTTACTGCATGTGGGAGTGAAGGTTCCCCAAACTGACAAAAAAAATAACTGCAATTTTCGCAAGAAAAGAAGAAGAAGTTGTTGAAGCTTCTTCTGCAGAAGCTCTCGCTGCTTAGTCTGCGTTAGCCGGAACGCTTAGGGCGCTGTTCCTAACTTTAAGACGTTCTGTTACAAACAGGGACTTGCCATAAATCATTTCAGCCGGATTTGTGGGACTTTTTAGGCTGAATACGGAGACAATGCTTGTTATGCTGCCAAGTGTTTCCTGACAACCAATTCGCATAACTAAACATGTAGATGTATTTGGATTACACTTTCGGACGGGGGTTCAATTCCCCCCATCTCCACTTTTATAAAAGCCACGGATTTTTTCGTGGTTTTTATTTTTTAATTTGCAAACTTGTTTTTTATGGGAGAATAAAAAAATGACAAATTTAATCAATAATTACAAAAACTTTCTGAACAATGGAAAAACAGAGCGTGAATGTGCAAAACAAATAATCGAACTCGCCGAAAAAAATGGCTATAAAGACTTAGACTCGCTTTCTAGCGTAAAACCAGGCGACAAGGTTTATATAAAAAAAATGAATAAAGCTGTTGCCCTTTTTGAGCTAGGAACCGATTCACTAGAAAAAGGCTTGAACGTCTTGGGAGCGCACATCGATTCACCTCGTCTTGACATAAAGCAAAACCCGCTCTACGAAAAAGATTTTTTAGTTTACTTAAACACCCACTATTACGGCGGAATAAAAAAATATCAATGGGTAACAATGCCGCTAGCCCTCCACGGAGTTATCTGCACAAAAGACGGAAAAACAGTAAATGTCTGTCTTGGAGAAGACGAGTCTGAACCGGTTTTCGTAATAAGCGATATTCTCCCGCATCTTGCACAAAAACAAATGAAAGAAACCGCCTCAGATTTTATTCCTGGCGAAAACCTTGACCTGATTGTCGGCTCAGAAAAACCAGCAAAAGACTCAAAAGAAAAAGAATCTGCCAAAAAAAACATTCTAAAACTTCTAAAAGAAAAATATGGAATCGAAGAAGAAGATTTTGGCTCAGCAGAACTTGAGGTGGTTCCTGCAGGAAAAGCACGCGACCTCGGACTCGACAAAAGCTTAATCTTAGCTTATGGACAGGACGACCGCTCATGCGCATTTACTTCGGCTCAGGCACTTTTCGACTCAAAAGCAGGCAAAAAAACACTTTGCTGTCTTTGCGTCGACAAAGAAGAAATCGGCAGTGTCGGCGCAACAGGAATGGCAAGCCACTTTTTTGAAAACGCCGTTGCAGAACTGATCGCGCGCACAGAAAACGGTTTCAGCGAATTAACAGTCCGCCGTTGCCTTGCAAACTGTTCAATGCTTTCAAGCGATGTAAACGCAGCCTATGATCCAATGAATGCCGATCTTTTTGATAAAAACAACGCATCATTTCTCGGAGGCGGAATTGTGTTCAACAAATACACAGGAAGCCGCGGAAAAAGCGGAGCAAGCGACGCTAATCCAGAATTTATCGCAGCCTTAAGAAAAGTTCTTGACGAAAATTCAGTAAAATACCAGATGGCAGAACTTGGAAAAGTCGATCAGGGCGGCGGCGGAACAATCGCATACCTTGCGGCAAAATACGGAATGAACGTTTTGGATGCAGGAGTAAGCGTTTTGAGCATGCACGCACCTTGGGAAATTACAAGCAGATTCGACATCGAGCAGGCATACGAGGCTTACAAAGCATTCTTAACGCTGTAATTTTTCGGCTTTAACAAAAAAAAGCGCTTCAGGAGACATTTTTCTGAAGTGCTTTTTGTATTCTGGACGGATTTTTGCGCTCTAACGGTGTTCCGGGATTCCGCTGTCGCTGCATTTTGCAGCTGCTATTTTTATAGCATCTGCAAAACACTTCGCGTCCCTCCACCCCGGCGTAGCATATTTCTTTAAATTTCTATTTTATTCTTCTAAGGAAAGCATCCTTAAATCCGTAAGATTCAAAACGCTCTTTGATCATACCATATTCATCTGCATTAAGAGGTCCAACAAGGACTCTATAAGCATTTATATTCTTCTGCTTAATCAAAGCAAGCGGATATTTTTTACCATATTTTTCTGTAAGGTTTACAACATTTTCTTCGTTAGAAAGGGTTGCAATCTGAAGATAGTACATTCCCTTTTTAAGCTCAGCATCTGTCGTTACAAAACTTTCAAAGCTAGAGCCTTCGGTATTTTCTTCCACCACAGACTCCATTTCAATATTTTCATCTGCCTGTTCAGGAACAAAGACTTCTTTCTGAGGCTCATTTACAGATTCTTCTTCAATATTTTCTGCTTCCGGTGGATTAAGAGCAGAAGGAGCAAGAACTATCGGAGCATATTCTTCTGCCGCTGCATTTCCTTCTTCGGCGTTTTCTATAGCAGAAACATTTTCGGAAGGTTCCGTGCCATTAACTTCTGCAAGAGTTTCAGATTCAAAATGCTCAGGCTGCTCTTTTTCTTCTGCTGCATTGCCAGTAGTTTCAGCTTCCGCATTCTCAATATCTTCAGAAAAACTTTCGGAATCAGCAGAATTTTCTCCAGCCTCCAAATTTTCCGGTTCTTTTTCGTCAACAATTTCAGCTTTTGTTTCTTCCTGCGCTTCCGGAGCAGGAGCGTCAATTTTTTCAGAATTATCTTCTTCTGAAGAAATTTCTGCACCTTCATTTTCTGTTTCAGAAAGCTCTTCTTCCTGTCCGTCCGTCTGAACTTCCAGTTCTTCATCAAAAGAATCGGCATCAAAAACTTCAGAATTTTCATTTTCAATTTCTTCCGTTTTTTCATCCAGACCTTCAGATTTAGGCTCAATATTTTCTGACTCTACAGTTTCCGTATCTTCGACAGGAGTTTCACATTCCTCAAGCTCAGAATTAGGCTCCGAAATTTTGTTTTCTTCAACAGGAGTTTCAGCTTCTTTAAATTCCACTTCATCCTGATTTTTTTCAGGTTCTGTAATATTTTGCTCAAATTCCGGCTCAGAAATATTTTCTTCACTTTCTTCCGTCAAAACAGCAGTTCCAGAAACGCTTTCGTCAATACTTCCAGTGCGTCTGGTAATCTTTACCTGAACATTCGAGTCTTTTTTTATCAAAAGTTTTTCTGCAGCTTCTGCAGAAAGCAAAATTGCAATGCCCTCTCCAGAATCAATAGAGCCCAAAACAAGGACGTCAACAGCCGTACCGTTAGCAGGATTTGTCACAGTTACGCTGTCGCCAGGCAAATAGCCTATAGTTTTTGCAAATAAACCTTTCGGCATTTCACCTTCTTCGCAGACAACTGCTCTTCCGTCAACAGAAGGCCGAGCCGCCGCAAAAATCGTTGCTACAGTAAATACAGCAAATACCAATGAAAGAATTTTCTTCATATCCGTCCCCTTTATTTTAAACTCTTTAATGTTGAGCTAACTTTAGCCGCAACAGAACTTGCAAATTTGTAAAGTTCCGCCTCGTTGTTATTAGACGCCTCAACTTTTTCAGGAAAAATACTTCCGTCAGAAATAACTTTTCCTGTTTTTGGATTATAATTTTGCCAGCTTACACTTTTTACAGAATTTGGTAAAAGGGCACTGGCACTGTTTGCAGTTTTTTCATCATATTTTATTTCAAGCCTGACAAGGACATCCATCCCGCCAAGCAAAGTGTCGGCAAGAGCCCTTGTCAGCTCAGCCGAATCCGACTGGGAGTCTTCTTTTATAAAAATAGGCGAATTAGAAACGATATGTCCTGATTCAAAGAAAAAATCGGACAAAGCCTGTTCAAAAAGATCCGACACGGCAAAAACCGTATCAAACCCAGGATTATTCTGAACCACCTGAAAATTGATGTTTTTAGAATAAATCGCCGGAAGAAAAAATAAAAATGCAAAACCAAAAAGTAATTTTTTTTTCATCTCTTTATAAATATCGGAAAAGAAAAATTCAATGTTTAGTTTTTTAGAATTATTTTAGAATCAAAATCAAGAAAAAAAATTTATAAGACATAAAAAAACCGCCAGCAAAAAACTGACGGTCTTAAAAAGCAGCCGGTTAAACTACTTTGAGTAGTATTCAACTACCATCTGTTCATTAATCTGTACAGGGATTTCTGCACGGAGCGGAAGACGGGTAAGTTTTCCAGAGAACTTCTCTTCATCGCGTTCAAGATAGTCAAATTTTGCCTTTGTATCTGAAAGCCATGATTTTTTGAACTGTTCGCTCTTCTGCGCTTTTTCAACCAAAGAAATAACCTGTCCAACTTTTACAGAGTATGATGGAATATTGATTTTTACTCCGTCTACTTCAATGTGGCGATGAGAAACCATCTGGCGAGCCATGCGGATTGAACTAGCAAATCCAAGACGGTAAACAAGGTTATCAAGGCGTGTTTCAAGAGAAACAAGCAAAGCGACACCAGTCATTTCTGATGATTTTGTTGCCAATTCAAAGTAACGGCGAAGCTGGCGTTCAAGAATACCATAATAAGCCTTTACTTTCTGTTTTTCGATCAAGTGAAGACCGTAGTCAGAAGTTTTCTTTGATTTCTTAAAAGCCGGCGCCCCTGCTCTTTCCATAGCCTTTGGGTGTCCGCATACGTTTACACCAAGTCTTCTACATTCCTTAAAACGAGGACCTTTTTTTGTAGCCATTTTAATGCTCCTGAAAAATCATCAAGTGTAAATTTCCACTAGCCGCGCAGAAACTGTTACTTGATTTTCAAAGTTATGTACTGCCTAGAGGGAAGCTAAACAGTCTTTACATATTATCAAATTCTTTTTTTTTAGTCTAGTTGATTTTTACCTCTAAACTTAATTTCTTTCAAAGTAAATGATCGGAGCACATTTTCTGTCTTATCCGGCTCTTACTGCAAGTCCTCCTCGCTACGCTCGTCCGGTCTTTCCGTGGCGATCCGGGCTAGCAAAAAAATAAAAACGTATATAAAACTTTCAAAAAAAAAAAGCCCTGCACATTCTATTAAAAAGAACACACAGGGCAACCTAAAAATCCAGACTGAAATATTTATTACAGCCGGCCAGCTCCATAATATTTTCTAAAAAATCTAATTTAAAAAAAACTCTTTCAGTTTAATGCTCACCTTTACGGCTAATGTCTACTTTTTGCTGCCTTTCAAGACTTTTTGCAGGATTTCTGTAAGCAGTAAACAGGAATATTGCAAGAAAAACACAAGCAACAGCAACACCGCCAACATAAGAAACTGTGAGACCTGTTGCACCATGAGCTCCAAGGTTAAAACATTCTGGAGCATAAAGCAGGTAAGTAATACTTACAGCAGACATAAATGCCGCAGGAACAGCAGTAATCCAGCAACGGTTTGGATTTGGACCGTAGTTTGTTGCAAGGTAAACAGAAGCTGCCCAAAGAACAATCATAGCCAGAGTCTGGTTAGACCAAGAGAAGTATCTCCATACAACATTGTAGTTGATAAATGAAATTCCATAGCCGATCAAAAGAAGAGGAATTGCAACAGAAAGACGAACGCGGATTTTTTTCTCGTCAAGCTTAAACCAGTCAAAAATTGTCATTCTGGCACCGCGGAAAGCTGTATCGCCTGAAGTAATAGGGCAAACAATTACACCAAGCAATGCGATTGGCCCACCGAATTTTCCAAGAAGAGCAACACACATGTCATAAACAGAATTTGAGTTTCCGCCTCCAATAGCTTTCAAAGCAGAAAGTCCAGTTCCTGCGCCGTCTTTATTCCAGAAGAATGCAACTGCGGCAGAAGCCCAAATCAAGGCAATAATACCTTCAGCAACCATTGCACCGTAGAAAATCTTGCGTCCTTCGCGTTCGCTTTTTATGCAGCGTGAAACAATCGGAGACTGGGTCGCATGAAAACCAGAAATCGCGCCGCAAGCAACCGTGATGAACATAAGAGGCCAAATCGGGCGCACTCCGGTGATTTTTCCGGTCGCGCTGTCCATCGTTCCAGGATAAAGATTCTTCAATGTAAGCTCCATCATTGGACGCTCACCAGAATGAATAATTGTTCCGATTGCAATACCAATTGCCATTAAAATAAGCAGAATTCCAAACAAAGGATAAATACGTCCGATAATCTTATCGATTGGAAGAAGTGTTGCCAGGAAATAATAAATAAGAATTATTACAGTCCAAACCTTTATATCAAGCCATTCAGGAGTAAGGCGGGCAAGAAGACCAGCAGGTCCTACCATAAATACAACACCTACCATTACAAGAAGAACAACTGAGAATACACGCATCACATTGTGCATTACAGGGCCAAGATATTTTCCAGTAACTTCAGAAATAGAAGCACCATCGTTTCTTTCAGAAAGCATACCGGACATAAAGTCATGGACAGCTCCAGCTAAAAGAGTACCGCAGACAATCCAAATGTAAACACTAGGTCCCCACATGGCTCCAGAAATCGCACCAAAAATAGGACCAAGGCCGGCAATATTCAAAAGCTGAATTAAAAAAGCCTTTCCAGTAGAGATAGGAACATAATCAACACCGTCAGGATTAGCAACAGCAGGAGTTGCATGGTCGTTTGGTGCAAAGATTTTTTCCACGATTTTGCCATAGATCATGTAACCTACAATCAAAATCACCAGCGCAGCAAAGAAAGTTATCATAAAAATACCTCCAGATAAACAATCTACAAACTGATTTAAAGGCTGTTAAAAAAATTAAATTTACTGCGGTTATTGGTTGTTGTCCGAAATTGCCGTAAAAACTTCTTTAACAACACTTTTTTGAATTTGACATAAGGCTCGTCAAAAAGGCGAACTTTTATCCTACAAAGATTAGTCTAAATCTACATTTTGTATTTGTAAAGAAATTTAAAATCTATGCGAACCAATTGAAAAAAACATGCTTCGATCTGAATATTTTTGTCTAATTGTAAATCTGCGCTGTTAATGATAAAATCATTCTATGCTGCAGAAAGTTGATTCTAAAATTTACATTATTGGCGCGGGTTTTGCAGGACAGATGATTGCCCGCGATTTGATGCGTAAAAAAGTATTTGGTTCGGTAGCGGCATTTTTAGATGATGAAAAAAAACTAATTGGAACTTCAATTGAAGGAATTCCTGTATTGGGTTCAATTGCAGAAGTTGCAAGCCTTGTAAAATGCGGCCCCTTGGATGAAGCAATAATTGCGATTCCAAGCGCGCCGACAGAAAAGATACGTGAAATTTACGAAGCTTTAAAAAAGGGCGGTTTTGCCCACATCAGAATTCTTCCGAGTGTAAGCCAGATTATCGACGGCAAGGCGCATTTTGTACAGACAAGAGAAATAGATCCTCTTGATATTTTGGGCCGGACGCCTGTCATAATTCCGCTTCATCAAAGTTTAAAATACCTTCGCGGAAAAAGAGTTTTTATTACAGGAGCAGGCGGCTCAATAGGTTCAGAACTTGCAAGACAGCTTCTTTCTGGCGGCGCAGAACGGCTCTATCTTTTTGGACACGGAGAAAATTCAATTGTACAGATTTACAGAGAACTTCATGTCTTGCAGCAGGAAGGAGTCGGAGAAAAAGCAACCGTAGTTCCGATTATCGGCGACATGAAAGACCGTGAATACGTAGACTACATAATAAAAAACACTCGGGCAGACGTGATTTTTCATTGCGCGGCTTATAAGCATGTTCCGATGATGGAAGAAAATCCAGTTGCTTCCATCGAAAACAACGTTTTTGGAACTAAAAATCTTTTGGATGCGGCGTTAAAAAACAATGTCCAGCGTTTTGTGCTTATTTCGACAGACAAGGCCGTCAATCCAGTGAGCGTTTATGGAGCAGGAAAAATGCTCTGCGAAAAACTCATTCTTCAATATTCAAAAAAAGCAAATTCTTCACAAAAATTTATGTTTGTCCGATTCGGAAACGTGCTCGGCTCAAGAGGCTCAATTCTGCCTTTATTTCAGGAACAGATAAAATCTGGAGGACCTGTAACAGTCACGGACAAAAATATGGAACGCTATTTTATGACAATTCCCGAAGCATGCTCTTTGGTTCTCGAAACAGGAGGAATCGGAGAAAACGGAAAATCTTATCTTCTGGACATGGGAGAGCCTATAAAAATTTACGATCTGGCAGAACAAATAATTAAATTTTCGGGACTTGAACCGGGACGCGACATTGAAATTAAAATAATCGGTCCGCGCGAAGGCGAAAGAACTTTTGAGCCATTGTGGCTAGAAGAAGAAAATCCTCAAAAAACCGAATATGAAAAGCTCCTTGAGCTTAAAAATTTGGAGTTTGGAGATAAAAAACTCGATCAGCTTCTCGAAAAACTTAAACCTGTCTGCTTTTTCAGTCCCAAAAATACAGAAGCGTTCAGAAACAGAGAAATTCTTCTAAAATACCTCAGAGAATACGTTCCAAGCCTTGACGAATATTACAAAACGACAAAAACTACTTTAGGTTATCTATAAAAATTACGGCAGGTGTGTATGTCAGAATTAAAAGTTCCGTTTTTTAAGCCTTCATTTTCGAAGGAAGAAAAAGATGCTGTTTGCAGCGTTATTGATTCAGGCTGGCTTACGACAGGAAAAACAACTCACGACTTTGAAAAAGAGTTTGCTGATTTTTTAGGATGCAAACACGCTCTTGCGGTCAATTCAAATACAAACGGAATGATTCTTGCCATGGAAGCATGCGGAGTAAAAAGCGGAAGAGCTGTAATTACAACGCCCTACACCTTTGTTTCGACCGCCGCCAGCGCAGTTCATCTGAATGGGGACGTTCATTTTGCAGATATTGAAGAAAATTCATATTCAATCTCGCCGGATTCAATCAGGTCTGTTCTGGAAAAACTCAAAAAAGACGGAAAAATCGAAACTGTTGCGGCAATTGTTCCAGTTCACATTGCAGGGAATTTGTGCAGCATGAAAGAAATCTGCGCCATTGCAAAAGATTATTCAACTCAAAAAAACAAAATCTTCGTCATTGAAGACTGCGCCCATTCATTTCCAAGCAAAACAAAAGACGGTTACGCAGGAACATTAGGCGATGTAGGAATATTTTCTTTTTATGCGACAAAGACAATCACCACTGGCGAAGGCGGAATGATTACGACAGACAGCGATTTTCTTGCAAAAAGAATGTGCCAGATGAGGCTTCACGGAATGGACAGAGATGCATGGGATCGATACACAAGCGACAAAGCTTCCTGGGAATACGACATTATCGCTCCAGGATTTAAGGCAAATCTTCCAGATATTTTAAGCGCAATCGGCCGGGTTCAACTAAAAAAAGCAGAATTGTTCGAATTCAAAAGAAAAAAAATCGTCGAAAAATACAATAAAGCTTTTGCAGGCTGTGATTTTTTGACTTTGCCTCCGGACAGAGAAGGAAACGCCTGGCATCTTTATCTTATTCAAATAAATCCTTCAAAATTAAACTGCACAAGAAATGTATTTGCAAAAGAACTTCAGCAAAACGGACTTGGAATTTCAATGCACTTTATTCCAATCTTCCATTTTTCGTACTGGCAAAAAAAATATCCCGACTTTAAAGCAGAAAATTTTCCAAATGCTGAGCGCCATTACAAAAACACGATTACACTGCCGCTTTGGCCTGATATGAGCGAAGAAATGGCAGATTATGTCATAAAAACAGTAAAATCTGCCGGAGAAAAGTTCCATGTGCACTAAAAGAAAAATTCCTCAAAAAAACACACTCATCTTTTCAGACGAATTTTATTCGGACATTTTTGAAGATGATATGCTCTATGCTTCTGTCGTGCGCAGTCCTGTTCCAAAAGGACGAATCATAAAAATTCTGACGGAAGAACTGCCAGAAGGCTATAATTTTTATGGTTGCGAAGATCTTCCGTTCAAAAAAAATATAAAAATTTCAGGAACAAATATTCCGGTTTTTTGCGAAAAAGATATTGACTACGCAGGGCAGGCAATAGGAATAATTACCGGCCCAAACAAAAAAAATGTGCGGCTTCTGAGCAAAAACATTAAAATGAACATTGACGAGCATTTTTACTATGAAGAAAAAAATGAAAATTCAAACATTCTTGCACAACGAGAAGTCAAATACGGCCAAGACTACGAGCTTCAAGAAGAAGACTCTCTGATTGAAGAAGAATGGGAATCCGACATAAATTTTCAAAATTTCACCGAAACAAACGGAGCTTTCTGCTACATAAAAAGCCAAAATCTCTATGTTTTTTCTCCAAACCTTTGGATTAGCAATTTAAGAAAAAATCTTTCCGATATTACAGGTTTTCCAGAAGAGAATATCTATATAACAAGAACAAAAATTCTTTCAAAGACAACGGACATAATTTGGCTAAACACATTAATTTGCTGTCAGTGTGCCCTCGCCTGCCTAAAACTCAAGAAGCCAATAAAACTTGAATTTACAAGAACCGAGCAGCAATTTTTTGCAGAAAATACATCATCCGTAAAAATCAGGCATAAAACCGCCGTTGCAAAAAGCGGGCTCATAAAATCTATGGACATTTTAATCCATGTGAATGCAGGAGCTTATAATCCTTTTGCACAGGAAATTGCAGACAGACTTGCAATCGCCGCAATCGGAGTATACAAATGTCCAAATATAAAAATTACATCAAACATTTACAAGAGCCACTCAATTCCATCATCAATTGATTTTTCGATAATCGCTTCAAAAGCGTTTTATGCCGTGGAAAATCAGATGAATAAAATTTCCCGCGAAACAGGAATTGACCCTCTTGAACTGCGTATTTTAAATCTAAAAATCGAAGACAGACACAACCGCTCAAAAATCATTCTCGAAACAGGAAAATCAAAAGAAGTTCTCGAAGCCATTTGCAGGACAGGAACTTTTCTGCGGAAAAATGCGGCTTATAAAATGGAAGACATTCACAGGTTTGATCACGACAACGCTTCTCCTTACGCACCGCCTTTGCGAGGAATCGGGCTTGCCTGCGCTTACGAAGGAACTGCCTACCTCGGTTCAAATTTTATAAAAAAAAATCTGAATATTGAACTTTCCTACACAAAAGACCAAAAACTTTATATCCGCGGAATGCCAAGTTCAAAAAACGCATGGCAAATCTGGCAAAAAACTGCTTCCGAAATCACTGGACTTCCTGCCGAAAATATTTTTTTGAACACAAATTACAGCATTGACTCAGAACCAGAAAATCCACAGACGACAAACGCTTCAATTTCAATCAATTCTGTTCTTATAAAAAAAGCCTGCGAAGCCTTAGCTCGAAAGCTTTCAAAAACAACAGACGAAGAATTTCCGGTAACAATAAAAAAAAGTTTTTCTGTAAATCCTAGAAAAAGCTGGGATTTAGAAACGTTCAGCGGGTATCCATTTTCTTCCACAAGTTTTGCAGCAATGATTGCCGAAATTGAGCTTGATTCAGCTTCTTATTCGCCTCAACTGCGCGGAATTTGGTTTATAGCCGATGCAGGAAAAATTTTAAATCCCCACGCAGCCGAAACTTCCCTCAAAAATTCAATTCAAGAAGGATTGAAAGAACTGGTTGAAGACGATGAACTTTCTGTATCCTCAATTTCGATTCAATTTATGCAGTCAAACGATGAGCCAAAACAACTTGGCGATATCGCAGCCTCTCTTTTGCCTGCCGCTTATGCCTCTGCCCTTTCTCAGGCTGTCGGAAAAACAATTACAAATATGCCGGTTCAGACAGATACAGTTTTTAAGCTCACAAAAAGCTTGAAAGAAAACTGGGAAAAACAAAAAGAGGCTGAAGAAAACAAAAATTCAGAAGAAACTACGGAGCTAAAATAAAAATGAAAATTCCTGTAACGATAAATGGAAAAAAAATCATTCTTGATGAAAATCCTGACGAAAAACTGCTGTTCGTCTTAAGAAAGCAAAAACTGATTTCTGTAAAAACTGGCTGCGAGGCAGGAAAATGCGGTTTTTGCACAGTTCTGCTTAACGACAAGCCGGTTTCTAGCTGTCTGATTCCCATTGGAATTGTAAAAGACTGCACGATAGAAACCCTTGAATCTTTTTCTAAAACAAAAGAGTATAAGGACATTGAAACAGGTTTTTTTAAAGCCGGAATGAATTTGTGCGGGTATTGCAATTCATTCAAGTATTTTTCGGTTTACAGGCTCTTAAAGGACAATTACCGTCCGACAAAATCGCAGTTAATTGAACTTACTACAGAAGATAAATGCGCATGCACGGAACAGGGAGTTTTTATGAACGGAATTCTTTATGCCACCGCAGCCAGGCACGAACGCGAAGGAAGAAAAAAGAATGTTAAAATCTAAGCAGATTTATTACGCAAAGACACTGAACGATATTTTTTATCAAAAAAAATCGATAAAAGACATTCAGCTTATGAGCGGCTGTACACAGGACAAAAAACTTCCGGAAATTTCTCTTTGCGTCCGCAATATTCGCGAATTAAATTATTCAATAAAGCACGAGCGATTTTTTGAGTTTGGTCCGGAAATTACACTTTCACAAATTCTCGAAATCGATCCTGCAAAACTTCCATCTGTTTTTTACGAAGCCGTAAAGTCAATTGCAAACACAAACATTAGAAATATCGCAACTCTTGCAGGAAACATCTGCGCAAAAAACTACAGATACACGCTATTTGCTCCGCTTGTCGCTCTTGACGCAAAGCTTGAATTAAAAAGCGAAACGGAAACAATTTATCTGCCAATGACAAAATTCAATGAAGTTCCGGAAAATTTTGTCCTTTCAAAAATAATACTTCCGCTTGGAGACTGGGAAGTTGCTGTTTTTAAAAGGCTTGGGCCTGCCCACATCATAACCGAAAATTCCGCTTCCTTTGTTTTTCTTGCTGACACTGTAAAAAATCAAATTGCAAACCTCAAAATAGCATTTGCAGGACCTTTTTCGCTGCGCAGCCTTGAGCTCGAAAACAGGCTTTTGGGAGCCAGCCTTCCTTTGAGCGAAAACACAATTCTCGAATTTGTAGAAGCGGCGAAAAAAATCTACGACGAAACATGCCTGGACAAGCAAGTTCCTCCGATTTTAAGAGCGCAGTTTTTAAATCTTGTAAAATATTCGCTTGAACAGCTTACTTAATAAACATGCAGTCACCGTAAGAAAAAAAGCGGTACTTTTGATCTACGGCTTTTTTGTAGGCATTTAAAATATTTTCACGGCCAGCAAAGGCGCTTACAAGCATAATCAGAGTGCTTTCTGGAGTATGAAAATTCGTAAACATTTGATCCACGCACTTAAACTTATATCCTGGATACATAAAAATGCTTGTTGCTCCAGAACCGCCTTTTACAAAACCATTTTCGTCTGCCGCCGATTCAAGGGTTCGGACAGAAGTTGTGCCTACTGCAAGAATTGGGCGGCCTTCTTTTTTTGCACGGTTTATTTTTTCAGCAACATCGAAAGGAATTGAATAGACTTCCTTGTGCATCTTGTGTTCTTCTATATTTTCTGAACGGACAGGAAGAAAGGTTCCAAGTCCGACATGCAAGGTTACAAAACAGCGTTCGATTTTTTTTGCGTCAAGTTTTTCAAACATTTCCTGAGTAAAATGCAACCCGGCTGTCGGACAAGCAGAGCTTCCTGTTTCTTTGGCATAAATTGTCTGATAACGCTCAGAATCCGTATCATCGTCTTCGCGGTGAATATATGGAGGAAGCGGAATATGTCCGTTCTTTTCAAACCAGTTGTCATCAAGAGGAATTTCAAATTTTACAGTACGGAATTCAGAGCCTTTGTCACCTTCATTTTCTATAACAGTTCCGACAGTTCCGTCAAAAAATGAATACTTGTTTCCAGTCTTTACCTTTTTTGCGCCTTTTACCATCGTATGCCAGGTTTTTAAGTCCGGAGTCATCTGGTTTAAAAACATAAATTCCTGTTCACGTCCGCCCTGTCCTTCTTTTTCGCTAATTTTTATTCCATAACAGCGGCTTCGGCGAACTTTGGAATTGTTAAAAATCATCAATGTGTCTGGAGAAATTAAATCAGGCAAATTTTCCATTTTTAAATGTTGAACTTCGCCAGTTTTGCGGTTTAAAAGCATAAGTTTGTCCTGACCGCGAATTCCAGACGGTTTTTGAGCAATAAGCTCTTCAGGCAAATCAAAATAAAAATCACTAAGTTTCATTTTTTATATTTCTCCAATAAAAAGCCAGTTTGTGTCAATATCAAAATAAGGAAGCCTGCCCGTTTGAATTGTCTTTTACTTCAAGGCCGAGATGTTCATAGGCTTTTGAAGTGACAATTCTTCCGCGCGGAGTCCGCTGAATAAGACCGCATTGAATCAAATACGGCTCATAATAATCTTCAAGAGTGTCCTGCGCTTCTCCAATGCTGATTGCAAGAGTTTCTGCGCCAACAGGTCCTCCGCCAAATTTTTTAATTATTGAAAGAAGAATTTCCCGGTCGTATTTTTCAAGTCCAAGGCAGTCAATTTCCAGACGCTTAAGACCTTCCTCAACAATTTTTAATGTGATTTTATTCCGGCCTTCAACCTGAGCAAAATCCCTCATACGGCGCAAGACACGGTTTGCAACACGAGGTGTTCCGCGGCAACATTTTGCCAAAAGAAGAGCCGCATCATCATCAATAGAAACTTCAAGAATTCCTGCGCTGCGACGAATAATAGAAGAAAGCTCCTTTTGAGTATAAAATTCAAATCTAGGAATAAAACCAAAACGGCTTCTTAAAGGACTGGAAACCGAGCCTGCCTTTGTTGTTGCGCCGACAAGCGTAAAAGGAGGAATCGGAATTCTGACGGTTCTTGCCGCCGCTCCCTGCCCAATAATCCAGTCAAGTTCAAAATCTTCCATTGCAATATAAAGCATTTCTTCAATCGCAGGTTTTAAACGATGAATTTCATCAATAAAGAAGACAGTCCGCGGAGTTATAGTTGAAAGGATTCCAGCCAAATCCTTAGGTTTGTCCAAAGCAGGGGCGCTCGTAACCTTAAAATCGACGCCGAGCTCGTGAGCTGTAATTTGAGCGAGCGTTGTTTTTCCAAGACCTGGAGGACCGATTAAAAGAAGATGATCCAACGGCTCTTCGCGAAGTTTTGCCGCTTGAATAAAAGTAAAAAGGTTTTTTTTAACAGATTCCTGTCCAAGAAAATCTGACAAAAACTGAGGCCTCAAAGAATTCTCTTGAATTTCATCATCTTTTAAGTCCGCTCTTACAATTGCCGAAAAATCTGTTTCGCTGTCAATGCTGTCCATAATCTACGCAAGCTCCACAATTATTTTTCTAAAAATCATATCTTCTTTTTCTTTTTGAGATTTTCCGTCAAAGTCTGGCTCAAGTTTTGCAGAAAGCTCCGCAATCTTCTGTTCAACAGTTTTTCTGTCATATCCCATGCTCACAAGCGAAGAAATAACATCAGAAAAAGCGCTGGACTTAGGAACAGTAAATGTCTGCAAATCTTCGTTAAATGAGAGTTTTCCCTTTAAGGCGAGCATCATTTTTCCTGCAGTTTTTTTTCCTATGCCAGGAATTTTTTCCAAAAGAGCGACATCTCCGCTTTCAAGAGTGTCCATAAGAGTTGAAGAAGGCGCGCTGCTCATAATTTTTACCGCTCCCTTAGGACCAACGCCATCAACTTTAAGCAAATCAAGAAAAAAAGAACGCTCGTTCTCGTTTGCAAAACCAAAAAGCGCAAAAACAGTATCTGTATGCTGCATCCACGTAAATATTTTAGCTTCCACGCCAACAGGCGGCAAAAGATCAAGATTTGAATCCGGAATATTTATATCCCATTCAATGCCGTTTTTTTCTAAAAAAAGCTGTTTTGGAAATTTGCCAGTAATTGTTCCAGTAATAGAGTTGAACATAGTTTTATTCTAGCAAATTTTTAAATTGTAATGAAGATGTGTTATTGCGCCTGCAAGAGCGTCAGCCGCATGATCTGGCTTTGGCTCAGTTTCCAGACCAAGAAGAATTTTTACATATTTTTCAACAAGTTTTTTGTCTGACTTTGTAGTCCCGGTAACAGCCTGCTTTATTTGATTCGGTTTATATTCTGACAGAGGAATACAATTTTGCGCGACAATCAGCGTACAAACACCTTTTGCCTCCGCAACAGAAATTCCAGATGTGATATTCTTTACAAAAAACAGCTCTTCCATCGAAGCTTCTGTCGGCTTAAATTCATCAATCACCGCCTGTAAACTTGAAGCAATTTTTAAAAGCCTTTGAGAAAGACTGTCCGTGCTTTTTGTCGTAATGCAACCGTAGCTTACCATTCTGTAGCGTCCGTTAAAAAAATCAACTATTCCAAAGCCAGTATTTGCAAGGCCTGGATCAATACCGATTACACGCCGGATTTTAGGAGAATCCTTAACTGGAGAACTTTCAGTCTTTTCAAAAATTTTTGTTCCAGGCAATTCTTCAAACTTTTTCAAAATAAAACCACACTGAAAAATATTTTTTACACAGCAAAAATCATAAGCCATAAAAAAACCACGGGAAAGCCCGTGGTTTTGCAAAACTTTGATTAAAAAGTTAAGGATTACTCCATTTCAAAGTCTTCTGGATATTCAGCTGTGTGGTAAACGTTCTGAACATCATCGTTGTCCTCAAGGCGGTCGATAAGTTTCTGAACTTTTGCGGCAGTATCCTTGTCAACAGCAGTGTAAGCATCAGGAACCATGCCAACGTCAGCAGAAAGTGTTTCAAACCCTTTTGCCGCAAGAGCATCTGCAACAGCAGAGAATGCATCTGGAGCTGTAGTTACAGTAATAACTCCATCTTCGTTTACAATGTCGTCTGCGCCAGCTTCGAGAGCAGTTTCCATAACTTCGTCTTCATTTACTTTTTCAGCATCAAGCTCGATTGTACCTTTGCGCTGGAACATGCGGCTTACAGAACCAGAAGTTCCGAGGTTTCCGCCTGATTTTGTAAAGATATTGCGAACATCTGCGGCTGCACGGTTGTGGTTATCTGTGAGAACTTCAACCAAAACAGCAACTCCGCCTGGAGCGTATCCTTCGTATACAAGTTCTTCGTAAGATGTTGCGCCGTCTTCACCAGTACCTTTTTTGATAGCACGTTCGATGTTATCCTTAGGCATGTTAGCTGCACGTGCCTTAATAATTACAGTACGAAGACGTGGGTTTGAGTTTGGATCTCCACCACCCATTCTTGCGGCAATTGAAATTTCCTTAATGAATTTTGTGAACAGTTTACCGCGTTTAGCATCTGCAATACCTTTTGCATGTTTAATGGTTGCCCATTTACTGTGTCCTGACATGATAACTCCTATAAAAAGCCAATCTTTTTGACTTTATAATATACAAACAAGTTTAGATTTTGTAGTCTAACACAAAACCAAACTGTTATCAACAGCATATTAGCATTTTTATTTTTTCAGCCCTTTTAAGAAAGAACTTGCGGCATTTGAAGCGGCTTGAGAAGCCTTATTTTTTGCAGCATCGCCCGTTTTTTTCTTAAGTTCAGACTGTTTTTGACTAAGCTGTTTTGAAATAGAATCAAAACTGTTTTTCTGACCGTCAAGCTTTGCAGAAATATCGCCAAACTGAGAAATATATTTTTTTGCAGTTTCTGAAGAAGCAATCTGCTCATTCAACTTTGCAGCCACATCTTTTTTCACATTCTCAAATTCGGCATTTGCAACGCTGGAAATTGCATCTGCAAGAAGAGTGTCAAAATTCGTATCCAGTTTTAAACCAACGCCTGATTTTTCGCTAAAAGAAAAACCTGCTCCAAGATTAAGAGACTTGATTGATTTTAGCGCGGTCGTATAAATTCTCGTTGCAGTTTCTGAGCCAAGTTCTCCGCCAGTTACAGCCGCAGGATTCATATTAAGCTTTGCATTTCCAGAAAAACTAAAATCCGAATCCGCAACAATAGATGCGCTGACATTCGATTTTCCTTCAAACTTTGGAATAACGTCCGAAGCGCCTTTTTTTGACAAGTCAAGACTCAAAGGAAAGTTGCTTCCAGAATATCCGGCTTCGACAAGATGCGCTTTTGTTCCTGTTCTTGCGTCAACCGTAAGATTAGCATTATGAACACACTGACTTTTCTTTACGCTGCCCTTTACAATCCAAGGTTCGCCGCGTTTATTCATATCGCTTGAAATATTTGTGGCAAAAAGTTCGATTCCGCTGCCAGAACCATGAACTTTTTCGACAAGAAGTTTCGGAACCGTGTCTTTTTTCCAATAAACGTAACGGCCGGCAAAGCGTTTGCTTTCTTTTTTCGCCTTTTCAACTGCTTTTTTATTGGCATCTTCTTTTTCTTTAGCATTTCCACCCGAAGCTTTCATAGAAGAAGCATAGGAAATCAAATCTTTTAAATACGGATAATACTGTCCCAAAAGAGCGTATCCGGCCTGGTTTATAGAATCGTTCAGAGCCGACTTTGCTTTTTTTGGATCAAGAATAGAAACCTGGGCAGAAAGAAGATTTTTGTCGGAAGCGATTGAATCTTCAAGTTTTTTCTGCAGCTGCTTTATTTTTTTCTGGTCACCTTCAAAAGAAGAAAGAGTTGTTTCCATATCGGCCTTTGCTTTTTTTACGGTAGAACCGGCTTGTTCAATCTGTTTTAAGAGAGAAGGAATTTCTGCCGGACTTACCTTAGAAACATTCAAATTTGAAAGCGATTTTGTTGCATTCTGAACTTCTTCAACGCTCTTTTTTAACTCGTCTGGTTTATTTTTCCAGTTTTCGACAAGAACCTTTAATTCCTCCTCGACTTCTTTTGCAACTTTTTGCGACTGGAGATTTTCCTTTATATTTTCTGCAATTGCCGCCGGATCATACATTGTAAAAAGCTCCGTAATTGCTTTTTTTGCGGCGTCAGGATCAGTTCCGATTTTTTCTTTAAGAGAATCATAAAAACCAGTCGAATCGTTTTTCTTTGCCTTTTCACTTTTATCTTTCGGCTTTATAGCAAGTTTTCCGCTCGTTTTCCGCTCTGTTCCAAGTTCAATTCCTGTAATTTCGATGTTTTGAGCATGAAATTTTGCCTGCAAAAGATTTGTCAGATTGAAATTTAAATCGAGGCGTTTAAATTCAAAAAGATTTTTAAATTCATCATCGCTCGAAGCCTGGGCAAAATTTTCGATGGTAACATGAGAATCAAAAAACTGAATATCTACAGAACCCACATCGCACTTTGCGCCAAAAATTTCCTGCATTCCGCTTGTAATAGCCATTTTTGCAACAGGATTTTTAAAAATAGTTACTGTAATCCCAAGCGCAGCAATTACGGCGGCAACCGCAATAAAAGGAACAACCTTTATTCTGCCTTTGTTTGCCTTAATCTGTTTTGCAAGAAGCTTAAGTCGCTTTATTTCTTTTTTTGTAAATTCAGATTCAGCAGGAACACAAAGAACATCCCTGCCTTTTTTGTCCTTCGCCTGCTTAAAAAGCGAAGAAACATAAGTTTTGTCGGCAGGAACATAGAGTTTTTTTTCTATTTTGCCTCCAAAATTTTTAGACGAATATGCTTTTTTAAAAATCGAAGGAAGTTTTGAGCGCGGATATTTTTTTTCGATTTTTGGAGCCTTTGTTTTTTTTATTTTTTTAGTTTTTTCAGCCATTACCGCTCTCCCGCCATTGAAGCAATTTTAGAAATCAAAGGAAGTTTATTTATAACCTTGAATATTTTTGAGTTGCGGATAAAGTCAGCCGCGTATTTTCTCCATACAAAAACAAGAAGTCTTGCAAATGCATAAAGAGGAATATATAGAAGAATTCCGCACAAAAAACTTCCCATTACGACAGTATTGTTGAATTTTGTGAACGCAACAAAAGGAATTTCGATAAGACGCTCAAAAAAAGTCGCAAGCGAAGGAAGCGTCAAAAACCAGTACCCGATGCTGTCAAAAAGACCGTCAAAAGCAGGCGAAACAGCAGAGCCAAGCAAAATCATTAAAAGATAAGAAGGTTTATTTATCCTTACAAAAAGAATAAAAACCAGGACCAAATACCATAAAAGGTTATTCTTTGGCATAAGACCAAGAATTGCGCCGCAGGCAAAGGCATGGGCGATTTCGCCAGGATTTACATTGCCGTTAAAAGCCTTTAAAAGTTTTATAAGTTTATTTAACATTCTTTCATTTTACCACAACAGTTTAAAATGTTACAATTAAATAAAAAGAATAAAAATCAGGACTTTTATGAAAAATTCTACTTTTATAATTGCAGAAATCGGAACGGCGCACGGCGGAAATTTTGAAAAAGCCGTAAAGCTTATGGACGCGGCGGTTGAAGCCGGAGCGGACGCCGTAAAATTTCAATGGGTTTATGCTGACGAAATTTTGCATCCAAACACAGGTTTTGTAGAGCTTCCCGGCGGAAAAGTGCGGCTTTACGACCGTTTTAAGGCTCTCGAAGTAAAAAGCGAATTTTTCAAAAAATGCAGTGATTACGCCCGTTCAAAAAAAGTAAAATTTATCTGCTCGCCTTTTGGACTAAAATCTCTTGAAGAACTTTTAAAAATTGAGCCGGACTATGTAAAAATTGCAAGCCCGGAACTAAACCATTTTCCGCTTTTAAAAGCGCTTGCAGAATACCGCGGCGAACAGAAAAAAAACGGCAAAAAAGCAGTTCCTGTAATAATTTCGAGCGGAGTTTCCGAACTAAAAGACATTCAAAACGCGATTGGTATTTTGGGAACTGAGCAAATTACACTTTTGCACTGCATAACTTTTTATCCGGCTCCCGAAGATGAATACAACCTGCGCGTAATAAAAACTCTCAGCAAAAAATTTGGAATCGGCTGCGGAGTCAGCGACCATTCCCTCGATCCTGTTCTGGTTCCCTGCCTTGCGGTAAGCCAGGGCGCAAAAATGATTGAAAAACACATAACCTTAAGCAAAGAAACTGACGGACTTGACGATCCTGTGGCGCTTACAGCGGAACAATTCGGATTTATGTGCCACACAGTCCACCAAAGCGATGCGGTTCTGAGGCATTACGGAGCTGAACAAGGAGAAATGGAAATAATCAGGCAGATGGGCGAAACTTACGGAAAAGAGCGCGTCGAAAAAATTTTGGGAAGCGGAAAAAAAGAGCTTGCGCCTTCCGAAAAGCAAAACTACGGACGCACAAACCGGAGCCTGCACTTTATGAACGACATGAAAGCTGGTGAAAAAATAAAAAACGGGGATGTCGCGGTTTTGAGGACAGAAAAGGTTCTAACGCCTGGAATAAGCCCGAAGTTTCTTGAAGAAATTACCGGAAAAACGCTCAAACACGAAGTAAAAGCCGGCTCTGGCGTCAATTTTGAAGATTTTGCTGAATAAAGGCTTAAAAAAAGAACACAAAACGACAAAAAGGTGCGGACAAAAAAAATATTTATGAAGGAACAAATTCTAGCCCGTGCCGGAACAGCGCGCAAGCGTCCGCAAAGCGGATGAAGCGGCAGCGCAACTGTGCAGGGACGGTCGCAGGCAGGAAATGCGCTCCAATTTTTTTGTTTGTATAAAGTGCTTTTTTTTTGTATCATATTGAATTATGGCTAGTTTAATTCAACCGCGCGTGCTTAAAGGCTTCCGCGACATTTTACCGGAAAACGAAATTGAACGTTCCGGACTTATGGAAAAAATTACAAAGGTTTACCGCTCATACGGTTTTGTTCCTATCGACACTCCAGTTCTCGAATATTCTGAAATTCTTTTGAGAAAATCCAACGGCGAAACAGAAAAACAGGTTTTTAGATTTTTGGATAACGGAAAACGTGATGTTGCCCTGCGTTTTGATCTGACTGTTCCTTTTGCGCGTTTTACCGCAGAACACGAGAGCGAGCTTTATTTTCCTTTTAAAAGATACCATCTTTCAAAAGTCTGGCGAGGCGAAAAACCACAGGCTGGACGTTACCGCGAATTTATACAGTGCGACATTGACACAGTAGGCTCGGATTCCGCTGCGGCTGATTTTGAAATTCTGAGCATTATGCGTGCGGCTCTTGCGGAAATAGGAGTAAAAGACATTACAATTCACGTAAATCACCGCGGGATTTTTAACCGTTTTCTTGAAAAACTCGGAGCTGCAGAAAAATCAGAAGACATTTTGCGTTCAGTTGACAAGCTTGCAAAGGTCGGAAAAGAAGAAGTAAAAAAAGAGCTGGTTGAATATACTCAGTCCGAAGAAAAAGCAGAGCAGATTTTGACATATATTTCCGGCTCCAACGACTTTGACTCGACTTTGAGCATGATTGAGCAGATGGCAGGCGGAGAAGACAGCGACAGCCAGAGAATGCGCGATATTTACAATATGATGAAGGCGGCAGGAATAGAAGCAACTTACGTTCTGGATCCTTCGATTACGCGCGGACTTGATTATTATACCGGCGTTGTTTACGAAACTTTCTTAAACGAACTTCCGTCAATCGGCTCTGTATGTTCTGGAGGACGCTACGACAACCTTGCAGGCCTTTACACAAAAACAAAACTTCCGGGCGTAGGAGCTTCGATCGGGCTCGACCGTCTTCTTGCAGGTCTTGAGCAGCTTGGAAAAACAGGCAAAAAAGGAAGCTATCTCGATGTGGAAATCTACTGCATGGACAAATCGCTTGCCGTTCACTATCAGGGAATTGCAGAAAAATTGCGCCAAAAAGGAATCAACGTAGAAGTTTTTCCGGAAGCGAAAAAAATGGCGCAGCAATATGCGGTAACAGATGCAAAGACAGTTCCATGGGGAATTTTAATCGGAACAAACGAAGCCGAAAAAAATGTTTTGACCTTAAAAAAACTTGCCACACGTGAGCAGTTTGAAAATTTGACGGTTGAGCAGGCGGCGGAAAAAATTCTTTCAGAAAAATAGTCTTGAATAATTTTATCTGCCAACAAAAAAAAACATATCAGGAGGAGAAAAAATGGGATTTTTAAAAGATAAGGTAGCAATTATAACAGGCGGCGGAAAAGCAGTTTTGAGCGACGGAACTTGCGGCTCAATCGGATACGGAATCGCCACAGCATACGCAAAAGAAGGCGCAAACCTTGTGATTACAGGACGCAACCTTCAAAAATTAAACGATGCAAAATCCGACCTTGAATCAAAATACGGAATAAAAGTTCTTGCCGTGCAGGCAGATGTAAACGCAGGAGCAGACAATGAAGCGGTTGTAAACGACGTTGTAAAGCAGGCTGTTGAAAAATTCGGCAGAATTGACGTGCTTATAAACAATGCCCAGGCCTCGGCTTCCGGAGTTCCGCTTGCCGAGCACACAACAGACCAGTTCAACCTGGCTCTTTATTCCGGACTGTACGCGGCATTTTACTACATGAAAGCCTGCTATCCATATTTAAAGGAAACAAAAGGAACAGTAATCAATTTTGCTTCCGGCGCGGGATTATTCGGAAACTACGGACAGTGCGCATATGCCGCCGCAAAGGAAGGAATCCGCGGACTTTCGCGCGTTGCCGCAACAGAATGGGCGCCAGACGGAATCAACGTGAACATAGTCTGCCCTCTTGCCTGGACAGCCCAGCTCGAAAAATTCCAGGAATCATACCCGGACGCATTCAAGGCAAATGTAAAAACTCCTCCAATGGGACACTTTGGCGACGTAGAAAAAGAAATCGGCCGCGCTTGCGTACAGCTTGCCTCGCCAGACTTTAAATATATGAGCGGCGAGACAATCACACTTGAAGGCGGAATGGGCCTAAGACCATAAACACAAAAAAAGGGAAAGTCTCCCCTTGCGGCCGCACTGCGTTGCGCCCTATCCCCTCTGCGGGGACACCCCGCAACTCCCCGA
>DLLE01000067.1:0-19898 GCA_002477955.1 Treponema sp. UBA7570
GTGGCAAGGTTTATTTCGAGAGTGTTCATGCGGTTTGTTCCTCCGCCCATAACTCCGCGCAGTCCGCCTGTTCCAAATTCAAGAGTCTGATAGAATCTGTCTTCAAGCTCCTTCATATCCTCTTTTTCGACAAGCTCCTCAACTTCCTTCCGGAATCTCTCGTCCTTTTCTTCTTCGATGTACTTTTTGGCACGCTCAAGAATTTCTGATTTTTCCATAAATTTCTCCCATAAAAAGTTCTATGCTAGTGAATCTGCACGCAGAATCATCTTTGTTTCCCATTCAAGAAGCTTTTGTTCTTCTTTTGGTTTGTTTCCTTTTACATCGCACATTACGCGGAAAACAGGCTCTGTTCCGCTTCCGCGCATCCACATAAATGCGACAGGCTTTTCGTTTTCATCGTAAAAAATGATTTTGAGTCCGCCTTTGCCGCTCTGCGAATAATCGTCAATGTTTTTGGTTTCAACGGTTCCGTTTGTTCTGACAGCAACATAGCTTTCAAAACCGTACAGTTCCTTTAATTCATTTTTATGCAAATTCCACTGATTTTCAAATATTTTTTGAAATTTTGCCTTTAAAATTCCGTGATCTGTTGTTTTTATCTGAAGGACTGCCCTTTCTTCGCTTACGCCAGTAGTCGTGTAAACAGGCAAAGTTTCAATTATGTCGCGCAATGTGTAGTTTTCTTTGTATTTTTCCATTTGGCCGCTTGCTTCGCACCAAAGATGAAAAAGACCTTTTCTCAAAACTCCGTTGATTTGGTCGTCTTTTAAAATCAAAAGTTTTATAAGCGCAAAAATTGTACAAAGAGGGTCGCGCACTGCCGCCGGATGAGTAATGTTTCCGCCGTTTGAACCTTCGCCCAAAATGCGCACTGTCCAGCCTTCTCTTCGCTTTTCGCGCGCCAAATTTACGACATTTGCTTCGCCAACTTCCGCACGGAAAACTTCTGCCTTAAAAGCATGCGCGATTTCTTCGATTCTCATTGATGTAGGGCCGTTTACCGCAACACCGACTTTTTGTCCGCCAAAAAAAGAGCCGGTTTGTCCATTTTTTCCTGATAAAAAGAGCTCTGCTTTTTTTGCAAGTCCGCACCCTTGAGAAACTTGAGCCTGATATGCCGAATATGCAAGTTCTGAAAGAACTGAAAGCGCAAATCCTTCCTGTGCTCTTAAAAACTTTGCTTTTTGTTCAATTTCGTCCCAATAGACAATATTTCCACGGTCTCCGTCGCAGTCAGGCATGTAGCCAAGAATGCAGTTTTTGTCGCCAGCGGCCTGTCTTATTTCGATTTCGCGTGCGCACCAAACTAAATTTTCCGGTTCAGGAATAATTTCGTGGGCGATTTGTCCTGGAGCGCTGTTGATTGTCGTTAAGGAAATTCCACATTCGTTTAAAAATGCTTTGTCAATGGACATTGTGCGCGCAGAACCGTTCATATCTGCTACTACGCACAGCGGTTTTTGAATCAAGTTTTGTCTTATTTTTGCAAATACCGCATTTTGTACGGCAGGCTCTTTCGAACCCGAAATTACTTCTTTTTCAAAATTTCTGTAAGTGTTTGCCGCCGAATGTTTTGTCGCGATTGATTCTGCAAAAACCCAATCCAAATCAATGTCAGAACAGGAAGAAGCCAATTTTCGCGCATATTCAGCAGCATCAGGACGGACGCATTTTTTTTCAAATTCTGCAACGAGTTTTGCGTTTTCCTGTCCATTCAAAACACCTCCGTCATTCAGCCCGAATTTAATTCCGTTGTAGCCAATCGGGTTGTGGCTTGCCGAAATATAGACAAATCCGTCCGCCGAATGTGCATAAACCATAATTTCTGGAGAGGCAATGATTCCAGTATACGAAACTGCAATTTTTTTTGCCAGAAAAACCCTAAGCATTGTTTCTGCAATTGCCGGACCTGTAGGACGAGTGTCCATTCCAACTATAATTAAAGGGGATTTTTTTTGAGCAAGCATATAGTCTGCAAAGGTTTCTGCTGCAAGCGCCGCGATTGTGCGGTTTAAATTTCCGATTTCGCTATTGCCGTCGTCTTTTTCTCCGGATTCAGCAAAAACCTTGCGCCAGCCAGACGCTGATGTAATCATCTTGTGTTCCATAACAGAAACATTTTATCACCAAAAAAGACTAATCGCAATAAACTAGAAAATTCTTGTTTTTTATTTGGGACCGCAAGCCGCTTTCAAACCTGCTTTCCACGGTTCCGCTTTTGCTCCATCCGCCGCAGGCGGACGCTGCGCGCCGTTCCAATCAGGGGTGCATTTTTTTTGTTTAAATTCAATATGCTTCCACAGAATATGCAAGGATTTTTTCTTTTCCCAGAATATCTGCAACCGAAACTGTAATTCTGTTGTGTCCCTTCGGAATTGCAATTTCGCCTAAGAGCTGTCTTTTTTGGTCTGGATAAATTACAGAAGAAGAATAGTTGCTCTTATTGTTTACGCATAGTTTTCCGTCTATGCTTACCAGCGCGTCGTATGTAATTGTGTCGGCGACTGCTCCGTTTACAAGAATTGCCGTTTTGTATGGCATAGAAACCGGCCGCTGTGCGCAGTAAATAAAGTATGTCCCCGAAGGAATTCTTCTATTTTTGTCAAAATTATATTCAGTTCCTTTTTTATTTACAGCCGTAAGATTGAGAATTTCAAGCGGAAGCTCGTTTCCAAAGCGCGGCATTAAAATTCGCGGATTTACGAGCGTTTTGGCCTTTAAATCGACAACCTGAAATTCCAAAAGAGCGTTTCCTTCCTGCCAGCCGGAGCTTCCGCAGGTTCCAAGAGGGGTTGCGTTTTCAACTTCCGAAAGTTCATATCGTTTTTCCTGATCGTCAGAATTCAAATTTGCATAAACTGTCATCAAGCTGTCATCGTGAACGAGAATCACCGCGTTTCCAAGAGTGCTTTCAAAAAGCGAAGAATCTTCGTCATGTTCGCTCAAAACCGCGGTGACAGTTCCTTTGCTGGAAGTTTTAATTTCTCCGCTGTCGCTAAAAATCAGCGAAGGATTTATAACTCCGCCACGGGTGTGCGCAAAATATGCAAAAAAAGTGTCGGACATGATTTCTTCCTGCGGCCAGTCAAAACCAAAGGCAAAAAAAGAAACAAAAACTAATGTCAATATGGAATATATCTTTTTCATACAAAATCTGCCTCCGGCTTTTATTTAAACTCAATGTCCACTCTCGAAATCGAACTGTCTCGTCCGACAAAAAGCGAATTGTCTTTTACTGTTATGCAGGCGTTTTCCGCTTTAAAGCTAAATTTTCCGGAATAGACCGAGTGCTTTTGTATTACAGAAACTGAATAAATTCCGTCATTTTTGCTCAGGACAAAGATATTTTTTTTGTCGCCAGTTTCTTCTATCGAAAGAATATCGCCTTTTATCGGAATATGCTTTGATTTTAAAGTTTTGCAGTTTACAATGCCAAGACAGTCTTTGTGCGCAAAATAGCAGTAATCACCGGCGCTTGAAAATTTTACGAGAACCTGTTTTGTTGTATCTGATTCCAGATATTCATGAAAGAAGATTTTTGTAATTCCGTTTTCTTTTTTTGCAAGTGTGAATCTCTGCTGTTTTTGACCGCTTACGCTCGCTGTCGATAAATCGTCATCCGAAACTGCAAGACCTAGAATTACAGGATATTTGCTTCCGCCTGGCTCATACTGCTGTTCGATTTTTCCGTCTGTGTCAAAAATAAGAATTGATCCGTCCGCATAGCCTGCGGCAACTTTTTCGTTTGTAGAATCCAGAGCTGTAATAGGAACATAATTTTCAAATTTCCATTTTGGCTCAAAATTTTCATTCAAAAAAACAAAGCTTGTTCCGCCTGGCAACATAAGAAATTTTCTGTCTTTTTGAAAAAACGGAAATCCTTGCATTTTTAGTTCTTTCTTTTGATTTCCTTCTTTGGATATAAGCTTTAGGCTTTTGTCGCTTGTTCCGTAAATGCAGTAATCATCTGGACTGATTGCAATTTTGTACGGAAATGTAAAAGTCTGAGCAATTCGGCCTTCTTCTGTAAAATATCCTGCGTTTTGTCCAAGCCTGAACGGAATATATTGCGAAGGTTCGATTTTGTTTGAATCTGGAGAAGTTTTGTTGCAGTCAACCGTCCATTTGGTCACAAAATGAATTTCTTTAGAAAGAGGCTTTACTGCACAAAATGTATATGCAAGCACAATCGTTGCACATATCGTAGGAATTGGATTTATTTTTTTTAGCATGATTATTTTTATGGTATAATGATTAAAAATTATGGTCAAGTTTGATAAAAAAATGTTTTTTTTATCAGAATGTTCTTTAATTTTGCAATAAAGTTGAAGAAAATGTGTTTGCTTGACAAAATACCGTTCTAAATGCAAAATATGCAAAAGATTGTTAAGAGTTTATAAAAAATTTGGAGAAAAAAGTGGAAGACGATATCCTTACAATTGAAGAAGTTGCAAAATATCTGCGTGTTTCTGAACGCACTGTTTATGACTGGGCTCAAAAAGGCGAAATTCCTGCTGGAAAAATTGGAACGGTATGGCGTTTTAAAAAATCAGAGATTGAAAAATGGGTAAATGAACGTCTTTCTTCAAATATCAAAAAAGAAGAAAGCAATCCTGAAGTAATCGTAAAAAACATTCTTTCACCAGACCGCATTGTTTTTATAAATCATACTACAAAACGCGATGCTCTTGTTGAGCTTGCAAACAATTTGAGCACAGCTCCTCAGGTAAAATACAGCGATGAGCTTGTTACAGAAATTTTAAAGCGTGAAGAGCTTATGTCTACAGCAATAGGCCGTGGAATTGCAATTCCTCATGTGCGCCTGTCTTCCGTGACAGACCTTGTAATGAGTGTTGGAATCTGCAAGAAGGACATAATCGACTATCAGTCAATTGATGAAATTCCTGTAAGAATTTTGATTATGATTGCAGCGGCTTATAATCAGCACACATATTACCTTCAGACGCTGAGTTTTTTCAGTTCAAAATTAAAAGAAAAGGCTTTGCGTGATAAGCTTCTTGATGCTTCAACTCCAGAAGAGGTATATGCTCTTTTAACACGGAACTAGTCTTTGTCAGAACAGAAAAATTGTCTTTCTTTTAAGTTATTCGTAGAGTTCTACAGGAATCCAGTTTTTTCTGTCCTGCATGTCTTTTGCAATCATTCCAAAAGTTAGATTTTTTGCCGTAGTTTCTCCAAAAAGATATTCTTTTCCGTCGAGACTGTAGGTTTGTCCCTGTTTTCCCGGCAAATTTATTCCCACCATGGCATGGCTGTATTGAGTGCTTATAAACATAATTGAATCCAGTCCAAGATTTTTATAAAGGAGCATTAAAAGCATTGAGCGGCTGTCGCAGTCAGAGCCTGCCCCTTCGAGCGTTGCCGGAATATTTGTAAAATCGGCGCTGTCAGCTGAAGAGGATTTTCTTTCGTAGTTAAAATTTTGCGTCCAGGTTAAAAGTTTTTGCGCAATTGCCGCTTCCGGAAAATCCGGGGACTCTTTTTGACAATCTTCGAGCAGCGCGTTTGAAATGTCAAATGCCGCTTTTTTTGTGCGGCCCATTCCGTCTTTTGCAATTATTCTGTAAAAACGCTGCCATGCTTCTTTCCAGCATTTTTGGTTTACAAACAGTTTAAAAACTGAAAATTCACGGTCAACGACAAACTGGTTTGCTTCGGAATCATCTTTGTCCAAAACCGTGTTTATTTTTTTTCCGTCAATTGTGAGCGTTACTTTTTTTTGTCCGGCCTTTGGAAAGGCGAATGCGGTTATAAGTCCGCTTTCTTTAAAGCTTCCGCGGTCGACCATTATGCTGTCTAATATAGAAAGAATAAACTGTTCGCAGTTGTATGCCTTGTCTTCCGGGGCGAACGAAATAACTGTCAGAAAACTTTTTTTATCTGGAATAGGAATGGAAGCTCCCCAGCCGCACATTTTTGTGCCAAGCGCTTTTTCGCTTATTGTAATCTGAGAAACGGCGCATTCTCTGTTGCGCCATTTTGCCGTAGAAATTTCTCCAGCCGCAGAAAGTTTTTCTAAGGTTTTGCAAAGGGCTTGTGCGCTGCTTTGAAAATTTTCCTGCGGCCAGACTTTTACTGCGGTTTGGACCGGAAGAAGCTTGTGAGTAAAAAGAATTGAGCTTTCGTCTTCCGTCATATCTGAAATTTCTGACATTTCTGGAAAATCTATGCTGTAGCCGTAGATTGAACTTGAAATCAGTTCTGAAAACGAATGAAAACTTGGAAAAATTAAAAAGAATATTGCAAAAATCGAGCGGATAAAAGTTTGGTGGAATTTTTTCATAATTTTGACACTTCCATAAAATACTAGGCTAAAAAATACTTTTTTTGTAATATACACAACTGGACAAGGGATTGTAAGGGCGAGCGAAGCGCGTTCCAAAAATGTGATTGCGCTTTGCGAAATTGCATTTTTTGGAATGACAACCCTGAAAAGCCCGGTTTTTGCGCAAGCAAAAATGGCCCCAAAAAATCAAAAAAAATACTTACAGATTGATAATCGGATGAAAAATATTCAAATTGTATATGAAAATGAGGAAATTCTTCTAATAAATAAAGAAGCCGGAATGAGTGTTCAGGGCGGCGCAGGTATTGCGCATTCTTTGGACGAAGAGCTTTCTAAGCAGGTCGGTTATAAGGTTTTTTTGGTGCACAGGCTCGACAAGGAAACGTCCGGTCTTATGGTTGTTGCAAAGTCGGCTGCCGCGGCTAATAGATGGATTGGCTTGATTGCAGGAAAACAGGTAAAAAAAGAATATACGGCTGTATGTTTTGGATTGCCTTGTGTAAATGGAAAAACGGCTTTGGCTGGAACTTTAAAAGACAACGTTGTAAAAGCTGGACGTGAATTGAATGCTGTTACGGACTTTAAGGTTTTAAAATCTGGAAAAGTTAAAATTGTTTCTGGAACGGAAAATGCTGCTAAAAAGGAGGATGGTTCTTTTGAAAGTGAAGAAATCGAGCTTTCTGTCTTGCACCTTGCGCTTGGAACCGGAAGAATGCATCAGATAAGAATTCATCTTGCAAAGGCCGGCTGTCCGATTGTTCAGGATGATAAGCACGGAAACTTTAAATTGAATAAAAAGGCGCGGAAACTCGGCCTTAAAAAACTGTGTCTTGCTGCGACGACGATAACTCTTCCTGTCGATGGGAAAAAAACTGTTTTTAACGTGGATTTGCCGGAGCATATAAAAAAGGCGGCTGAACTTTTGTAGTTTTTTGTTATATAAGGAATTGTACTTGACATTTTTTTGTTAAAATCGTAAAGTATGTTAACATTTTAATAGTAATATTTAAATGGATCCGCGCAAACGGGTCCTTTTTTATTGCCGGAGCAAAATTACAGAGATTATGGATTATATACCTTTAACTTCTTATCCGCATTATCAGGAATGTGAAAATGTTGCTTCTTCGCTTGGCTACCACCTTGTTGAGTTAAAATTTTCTAAACATGGAAGCACGACTCATATTCTTGCTGTAATTACAGGAGATGATCCGAGTGTAAATATCGGCGTAAATGACTGCTCGAAGGTGCATCATGCGCTTCTTCCAAAAATTGAAGAAATTCTTGGAACTGATGATACTTACATGGAGCTTACTTCTCCTGGAATGGAGCGAAATATAAAAAATGCGGCTGAATTTGCGTTTTTTAAAGGACGTCAGGTCCGGGTTTGGGATAAAACAGTTACGGATTGGGTCGGTGGAAAAGTTGTTTCCTCTGACAATGCTTCGATAACGCTCGAAGTTGAAAATTCGGATGGTTCTGTTGAGCAGAAGACTGTTTCTTATGCAGATATAGCAAAAGCAAAATTTATTCATTTGTAATTGCAGAATTGAATTTTTTGGGAAGCCTCTAAAAAATGAGGCAACCGTTAATTTTTTTCTACTTCAAAAGGGAGAAATAATATGTCAGAAATGTCAGAAGCGATTCGGGAACTCATAGAAGAAAAGGGAGTTTCTGTAGAATCTGTTAAACAGACTGTAGAGTCTGCAATCAAGGCGGCTTACAAAAAAACTTTCGGAACAGCGGACAACTGCGAAGTTCATTTTGCAGATGATTTGTCGGATGTTTCGGTTTACTCGAAAAAAGTAATTGTAGATGGTGTTTACGACCCTGTGACAGAAATTGAACTTGAAGATGCGCTTAAAATGAGCGAGGAATGTGAAGTTGGAGATGAAATCCTTATTCTTGTTGATCCAAAGACTTTTGAGCGTTCTGCTGTTTCTACTGGAAAACAGGCTGCTCATCAGGGGTTGAGCGAAAGCTTTAAAAACAATCTTCTGGCAGAAAATAAAGACAAAATCGGCGAAGTTATCATTGGATATTATCAGCGCGAATACAACGGAAATATTTACGTTGATCTTGGTAAAGTTGAAGGAGTTCTTCCAAAAAAATATCAGAGCTCACGCGAGATTTATCAGAAAAATGACAGAATTAAGGCTATTGTTGTTGACGTAAAAACTACTTCTTCTGGAGTTCAGCTGGTTTTGAGCCGCACAGATCCTAAATTCGTACAGTCAATTATTGAGCTTGAAGTTCCTGAACTTGAAGATAAGACAGTCGAAATTTACAAAATTGTTCGTGAAGCAGGTTATCGCACTAAGATTGCAGTTTTCTCTAACAAGGAAGATGTGGATCCTGTAGGCGCATGTGTTGGTCTTAAGGGGGTACGTATTCAGAATGTAATCCGCGAGCTTGAAGGTGAAAAAATCGACGTTTTGCACTATGACCAGAATCCTGTTGAGTTTATTAAAAACGCGCTTTCGCCTGCCGAAGTTGAGAAAGTTTTGATTACGGATGAAGAAAAAAAACAGGCTCTTGCAATTGTAAACGAAAGTCAGTTCTCTCTTGCTATCGGAAAATCTGGCATGAATGTTCGTCTTGCAAACCGTCTCTGCGACTGGTCAATTGACGTAAAAACCGAAGAGCAGGCTGCAGAAATGGATTTGAGCCAGTTCTCTACACGCAAGGCTGCGGAAAATCTATTTAACAATTCTTCAGAAGAAAGCACTGGTTCTGAAGAAAGCGAACCGATTTCGACGATTTCTGAATTGCCAGGAGTTGATGTTGATGTTGCTGCAAGGCTCAAGGCTGCTGGATTTGATGATATTCAGACTTTTGTTGATTCGTTCGATTCTGATTCAATCAATGTTGAAGGCGTAACCCAGGAAGAGCTTGAAAAAGTGAATTCAATCATTCGCGATGTAGTTGAATTTGTTGAAGATGATTCTGAAAAAACAGAAGAAGAAAAGCCTGGACAGGCAGAAGAGGAAGAGTATTTCTGTCCTGAATGTGGCGCAAAAATCACTTTGGATATGACAAAATGTCCAAAATGTGGCGTAGAATTTGAATTTGAGTAATAAAAAACGGTAGAATAAAAAGTCTTTGAAATTTTAATAAATTTTAATATCGAAGGCTAAAAGAGTAGTGCGAGAAAAATTATAAGGGGAAAAACGAGAAAATATGGCTGAAGAAACAGAGAAAAAGCCCGGATTTGTATTGAATAAGAAAAAAGCAGAACCAGCAGAAAACAAAGCATCTGCTGCTATTTCTGCAAATTCAGGTACACCGGAAAAGAGAAAAATTGTAGTCGTAAAGAGAAAAGCGCCTGCGCAGGCTCAGGAAAGTGCGGCTGAAAACGGAGAAAATAAAAAGCGTCCGGTTCCAGTTGTAAAAAAATCTCCTGTACCGGCAGCAGCAGCTTCTTCTGCTCCTCGTCCTCAGCAACAGCGTCCTGCTGGACAGACTCGTACTACTTTTGAAATCGGCTCTGCAAGACCAAATGTAAAAGCCGGCAATCTTTCAACTCCAAACCGTCAGCGTAACGGCGGTTACAACCGTGGTCAGAACGGTGGTTATGGCAATCGCGAAGGTGGCTATAACGGCGGTTATGGAAACAGAAATTATAACAATAACGGACAGCGTTCCGGAGGTTTTTCTGGAGCGCAGGCGCGCGAAAATTATCAGAACCGCGATAGAAACGCTCAAGGCGGCGGATTTAACCGTCAGGGCGGATTCAACCGCGGTCCAAACGGACAAGGCGGCGGATTTAACCGTCAGGGCGGATTCAACCGCGGTCCAAATGGACAAGGCGGATTTAACCGTGGACCAAATCAGGCTGGAAGACCAGGATTTGGCAGCCGTCCAGGATTTGGCGGTGGAAGACCGGGTTTTGGAGGAGCGCCAGTTGCATCTGCAATTCCTGAACAGAAAGGACCTGGAAAAAAGGCTTTTAAAGGCAAAAAACAGGTTTACAACAACCGCAAGGACAAGGAAGAGCTTTTTGACGAAGAAGAACTTTATAAGAAGAAGGCAGTTACTCCTGCAAGCGTAGTTCCAAAGTCAATCGATATTATGGAATCTGTTTCGATTTCTGATTTGGCAAAGAAAATGAACCTTAAAGCCAGCGAAATCATCGGAAAGCTTATGTCAATGGGAATGATGGTTACAATAAACCAAAGCATTGATTCTGACACAGCAACTCTTCTTGCTGCCGAATACGGCTGTGATGTTCATCTTGTTTCTCTTTATGACGAAACTGTAATTGAAAGCGACAAGGGTGAAGAAGGAAATGAGCTTCCTCGTCCGCCAATTGTTACCGTAATGGGACATGTTGACCACGGTAAGACAAAAACACTTGATGCAATCAGAAAAACAAATGTTGCAGCTGGCGAAGCCGGCGGAATTACACAGAAAATCGGTGCTTATCAGGTTAAGACTGAAAAGGGCGTAATCACATTCCTCGATACTCCTGGACACGAAGCCTTTACAATGATGCGTGCTCGTGGTGCTCAAATTACAGATGTCTGTGTTCTTGTAGTTGCCGCAGATGACGGTGTAATGCCGCAGACACTCGAAGCCTTGAGCCATGCAAAAGATGCGAAAGTTCCGATTATCGTTGCAGTTAACAAAATTGATAAGCCGGATGCAAATCCTGACCGAGTAATGACACAGCTTTCTGAACAGGGGCTTACTCCTGAAGAATGGGGCGGAGACACTCAGTACGTAAAAATTTCTGCTCTTAAAGGCGAAGGAATCAGCGAGCTTCTTGATGCAATTCTTCTTCAGGCAGAAATGCTTGAATTAAAGACTCATTGGGATACACGTGCAGAAGGAAAAGTTATTGAATCTCATGTTGACCAGGGACGCGGTGTTATTGCTGATGTTATGGTTCAGAGCGGTACATTGAAGGTTGGAGATCCGTTTGTTGCCGGAATTTATTCTGGAAAAGTACGCGCAATGTTCAACGACCGCGGAGAAAAAGTAAAAGAAGCTACTCCTTCTATGCCAGTTGAAGTTCTCGGTTTAGATGAGATGCCGAATGCCGGGGATCCGTTCCAGGTTACAGAAACTGAACGCGATGCCCGCGATATTTCAAACAAACGCCAGGAACTCAAGCGTTTTGAGGCGGCAAAGGCTGTTAAGAAAGTTACATTGGACAACCTCGTTTCTACAATCGAAGCAAGCGAAGTAAAAGAATTGAAGGTTATCATAAAAGCTGACCTCCAAGGTTCTGCAGAGGCGTTGAAACAGTCTCTCGAAAAACTCTCAACTCCGGAAATTCGCTTGAACGTAATTCATTCTTCTGCCGGCGCAATCAACGAAAGCGACGTTACTCTTGCAGCCGCAGATGAAAATGCAATCATTATTGGATTTAATGTTCGTCCAACGGCAAAAGCTAAGATGCTTGCTGATGAAGAAAAAGTAGAAATCAGAAAATACAACGTTATCTATAAATGTGTTGAAGAGATTCAGCAGGCAATGGAAGGAATGCTCCGTCCAGATACAATTGAACAGAATATCGGTATGGTTGAAGTTCGCAACACATTCCGTGTTCCAAAAGTTGGAGTTATTGCAGGATGTTCAGTTACAGAAGGTCTTGTTAAAAAATCAGCTACTGTTAACCTTATCAGAGACGGAATTGTTAAATGGACAGGAAAAATTTCTTCGCTCAAACGTTACAAGGACGATGCAAAAGAAGTTAAGGCCGGTTTTGAATGTGGTATCGGTCTTGAAAACTGGCAGGACATTCAGGTTGGCGATCAGCTTGAAGTTATTGAATACGTTGAAGTTGCAAGAAAACTTGGCGAATCTCTCGTAGATGAAAAAGCCGAAGCAGAAGCAAAGGCTAAAGAGAGAATTGCCGCTGCAAAAGCCGAAGCAGAAGCTGCAGCAGCGCAGATTGCCGCAGAAGAAGCAGAAGCAAAGGCTAAAGGAAAAGCAAAAAAAGCAGCAAAAGATAAGTTAAATCCTTCATTTGTTCCGAATGGAGATGCTGAATAATGGGTGAATTTAGACTTGCAAAACTGGGTGAGCAGATTCGCGGCGAAATTGCACTGCTTGTCAGCACCCAGAAAATAAAAGATCCGCGTGTTTCAACTTTTTTGACGATAAATCGTGTTGAAGTTGCCGCAGATTTGGCTTATGCAAAAGTTTATGTTTCGAGTTTTTTGCCAGAGGGACAGATTTTAAAAGGAGTTGCCGGGCTTAACAGCGCGGCAGGATTCATACAGTCGTCAATCGCAAGAAAACTTACAATTCGAAAATTTCCAAAACTCAGTTTTATTGCTGACAGTTCAATAAAGGACGGCTTTGAGATGGTAAATAAATTAAATCGTCTTGAAGCAGAGGAAAATGAGATCCGCAGACAGCAGACAGACGGGCAGTAACGCAAACTCCGGAATTTTGCTTTTAAGCAAGCAGTCCGGAGAAACGAGTTTTGCTTCTTTATCGGCAGTAAAAAAATCTCTTGGCACAAAAAAAGTCGGGCACACGGGAACATTGGATTCCTTTGCGGACGGGCTTCTTGTCGTTCTTACAGGCCATTTGACGCGTCTAGTTTCTCATATTACAAATTTTGGAAAAACTTACCTTGCATTGATTGAATTCGGCACGGAAACCGATACCCTCGATCCAACCGGAAATGTAATAAAGACAGGAAGAATCCCTGACGAAGAAGAAGTTCGCGCGGCTTTGAAAAAGTTCAAAGGAGAAATTGAACAGGTTCCGCCAAAATTCAGCGCGCTTCACGTAAATGGAAAAAGGGCCAGCGACCTTATGCGAAGCGGCGAGGAAGTTGAACTTGCGCCGAGAAAAATAACAATTCACTCAATCGTATTGCTTGATTTTTTTGAAAAATATGCTCTTGTCGAAGTCAGCTGTTCAAAAGGAACTTATATCCGCTCTCTTGCCCGCGATATTGCAAAGGAATGTGGAACCGTCGCTCATTTAAAGGCTTTGCGTCGCACTGGAGTAGGGCCTTTTTATTTAAAAAATGCGGCAGGCCATGAAGATTTGGAAGAATTTACGATTTCAAGCCTTGTATATGGCGAAAAAAAATCTTTAAAAAACAGAAAAAGCGATCCTTGTTTTGCGGAAAAGGTAAGAAATTCAACTTATCCGATGACGGCAGAAATTGCGCGTTTATGTGGATTTTCTCCGGCCATGCTTTGCACAGGCTACGTTCAAGATTTTGCCAACGGGCGTCTTTTAAGAAGACATTCGTTCTATTTTGAAGAAAAAACTCCTGAAAACTGTGAACTTGCGGTTTTTTATCCTGATTTAAAGTTTGCAGGAACAGTGAAAAGAAACGGCAGAAAATTCAGTTACGGTTTTGTAATTCAGCCGGAAGAGCAAAAACTGAAAATATATTCCTGGGAGCAGGTTGTAAACGGAAAGCCCATAAAGGATTTTGGAAGTCAGAAAACAGCCCTTAGCATTGGGAGTTTTGATGGAATGCATATCGGGCACGATTCGATTTTTGATTCAATTCTTGAAAAAAAACAGCTTGTGCCGGGAATTGTAACATTTCGCCATTCTACACGGCTTGAAAAGTCCGGAAAAGATTTTAGCGGAGAGGTTTCATCGCTCTCTCAAAAGCTAGAATTCTTTATGCGTAAAGGATTTAAGTTTGTCGTTGTAATTGACTTTTCCGACGATTTTACTAAAATACAAGGAAGTGATTTTCTGTCAATTTTAAAAGATAACTGCAATGTAAAATATCTTGCCGAAGGTGAAGATTTTAGATGCGGTTACAAAGGCTTGACCGATATTCCTGCTTTAAAAGAATTTTGCGCTAAAAATAAAATCGAGCTTAATGTTGTCAGTTTTGTTGATTATTCTGGCAAAAAAGTAAGTTCTTCAAGAATTCGTGAGGATGTTCTTGATAAAAAGTTTAATGAAATAAGCATAATGCTCAGAAATCCGTATACTATTGACTGTGCGGGTTTTGAATGGTATAGGGAAACAATAGAAGGAAAAAATTATCTGACCGCAAAAAAACACGGAAGTCAGATTTTTCCGCCTGATGGTGAATATGCTGTCAAAATAAAAATGGTAATTTCTGGAAGCGAAGAGATTTCCGCAGCAAAAACTGTAGCCTGTAAATTAGATTCCGGTTTACTTCGCGTGCTGGATTCTGACGGATCGCTCAGAGGCTTTGTGCGGGCAATTCAATTTGGTTACCCAGAGAAATAAATATTTTAAGGAGTAAGTAAAATGCTTACAAAAGAAGAATCAGCTGCAGTAGTCAGCAAATTTGGCAAAAACGAAGCCGACACAGGAAACACAAAAGTTCAGATCGCTCTCCTTACTGAACGCATCAAACAGCTTACAGTTCACTGCCAGCACTTCCCAAAAGACGCAGGCGCATCACGTGGATTGCTCAAAGTAATCGGACAGCGCCGCAAGATGCTTAAATATCTTCAGAGAAAGGATTTGGAAGTTTACCGCCAGCTTATTAAAGAACTTGGTCTCCGCAAATAATAAACGTGGAGGTGTAAGTAATGGCAGTAAATAGAGTAACTTACAAAATTGGTGATGAAGATTTAATTCTCGAAACTGGAAAAATCGGTAAACAGGCAAACGGATGTGTTTATGCGCAGTACGCAGGAACATCTGTAATTGCAACTGTATGTGCCTCTTCCGAAGTTAAAGAGGGATTGGACTTTGTCCCGGTTACTGTTGAATACAATGAAAAATATTATGCCGCAGGAAAAATTCCAGGAGGCTTTGTAAAACGTGAAGGTCGTCCAAAGGACAAGGAAATTTTGGTTTCTCGCCTTATTGACCGTCCTATGCGTCCTCTTTTTGAACCTGCATTTGGTCGTGAAATCCAGATTGTTCCGACTTGTGTTTCTGCCGACGGAATCAATCCACCGGACATTCTTGCAGTAATTGCCGCTTCTGCAGCAGTATCAATTTCTGATATTCCATTCCATGGACCAGTTGCAGCGGCAAGAGTCGCTTATATTGACGGACAGTATGTAATCAACCCGACTTTCTATCAGCAGGAAAAAGCTCAGCTCGAAATCGTTGTTGCCGGAACAAAAGACGGATTTACGATGGTTGAAGGCGGTGCAAACGAAGTCAGCGAGGAAGTAATGCTCGGCGCTCTTGAACAGGCGCAGGGCTTTATTACGGCTATGTGCGAGCTTCAGGAACAGCTTGTTGCAAAATGTGGAAAAGAAAAACTTCCGCTTGCTCCACTTAATGTTGAGCTTGCAAACAAAGAGCAGATTATTGCAGATGCAACACCTCTCCTTGAAAAAGCATGTTTCCAGGACGGAAAAATGACTCGCGGCAAGGCAATTGCCGCGGCAAAAGAGCAGGTTGCACAGAAATATGCTGAACAGTTGTCAGATGAAATTCAGAAAAAGCTTTTTGATTCTTGCTTTGATGATATTCAGTACAACTTGCTTAGAAAGAGCATTTTGGACAAAGGCTTGAGAATTGATGGCCGTAAATGTGACGAAATTCGTCCGATTACTTGCGAAGTGAACGTTCTTCCTCGTCCACACGGTTCGGCTCTTTTTACACGTGGCGAAACTCAGTCCTTGGCAGTTTGTACTCTTGGCACAACACTCGATGCCCAGGTTTATGACGATATTGATGGAGAAAGAAGCGAAAACTTTATTCTTCATTACAATTTCCCTCCTTATTCTGTTGGAGAAGTTGGACGTCTTACAACAGGCCGCCGCGAAATTGGACACGGAAACCTTGCCCGCCGTTCTTTGGCAGCCATGGTTCCGCCAGTTACAGAATTTCCTTATACCGTTCGCGTAGTTTCTGAAATCATGGAATCTAACGGTTCTTCTTCTCAGGCTTCTACTTGTGGCGGTTGTCTTGCAATGCTCGCTGCTGGCGTTCCTATGAAGAAGATGGTTGCAGGAATTGCAATGGGTCTTATTACAGAACCAGAAGGCGACAATCCTTACGGAAATTACAAGATTCTTTCTGATATCCTTGGTGAAGAAGACCATCTCGGCGATATGGACTTTAAGGTAGCCGGAACAAAAGACGGAATTACTGGTTTCCAGATGGATATTAAGATTGCCGGTGTAACAACACAGATTATGAAAGAAGCTCTCGCCCAGGCAAAAGCCGGACGCTTGCATATTCTTTCGATCATGGAAAAATGCATCGACAAGCCTCAGCCTATTAGTCCGTTTGCGCCAAAAATCTTGACTATGAAAATTAGTCCGGATAAAATCGGCGCTTTGATTGGCCCTGGCGGAAAGAACATTAAAGCTCTTTGCGCACAGTACGGCGTTACAATCAACACAGAAGATGACGGAACTGTTCAGATTTACGGAAAAACCGGAAAATCTGCTGAAGAAGCGAAACTCGCTGTAAAAGGCATTTGTGAAGATCCAGAAGTTGGAACAATTTACAACGGCACTGTAAAGCGCATAATGGATTTTGGTGCTTTTGTTGAAATTTTGCCAGGAAAAGAAGGCTTGTGCCACATTTCTAAACTTTCAAGACAGAGAGTTGAAAAAGTGACGGACGTTCTTAAAGAAGGCCAGCAGATTCCTGTAAAACTTCTTGAAGTAGACAAAATGGGAAGATTGAATCTTTCCTATGTTGATGCGCTTGAAGAGCTAAAAAAATAATTAACGCTTAAAATGTTAAATTATTAAACAAAAAATGGCTGTTTGAAGACTGATTTTCAGACAGCCATTTTTTTTGTCAAAATCTCACTGCCATAGAAAAAAAAGTTCAAATCGTTTATACTTTTTAAGATATGAAAAAAGGTTTTGATAACGATAAATATTTGAAAATTCAGTCTGAACACATTAAAGAGCGTATTTCGCATTTTGGAAACAAGCTTTATTTGGAATTTGGCGGTAAACTTTTTGACGACTTTCATGCAAGCCGTGTTTTGCCTGGGTTTGAGCCAGACAGTAAACTCAAGATGCTTTTGCAGCTGGCTGATATGGCAGAAATTATAATCGTAATCAGCGCATTGGATATTGAAAAAAACAAAGTCCGCGGCGACTTGGGTATTACTTATGACAAAGATGTCCTTCGTCTGCGCCAGGAATTTATGGACAGAGGGTTATTTGTAGGTTCTGTTGTTATTACGCATTATTGCGGACAGGAAGGTGCAAAGGCCTTTGCTAAACGTCTTAAAAAACTTGGAATAAAGTCTTATTTCCATTATTTGATAGAAGGCTATCCGAGCAACGTTGCTCTTATCGACAGCGATAAAGGCTATGGAAAAAATGATTATGTAGAAACCTCCCGTCCGCTTGTTGTTGTTACAGCTCCAGGTCCTGGGTCTGGCAAAATGGCTGTCTGCTTAAGCCAGCTTTATAACGAAAATGTTCGCGGTGTAAAGGCAGGATATGCCAAGTTTGAAACGTTTCCTATTTGGAATCTTCCTCTAAAGCATCCTGTAAACCTTGCTTACGAAGCGGCAACTGCCGATTTAAACGATGTTAATATGATTGACCCATGGCATCTTGAGGCTTATGGGGTTACGACTGTAAACTACAACCGCGATATAGAAATTTATCCGGTGCTGGATGCAATCTTTAAGGGAATTTTTGGAGAAAATCCATATAAATCGCCGACGGATATGGGCGTCAATATGGCAGGCAACTGTATCTTTGACGACGAGGCATGCTGCTATGCGAGCCGTCAGGAAATTATCAGACGCTACTATACTGCTTTGTGCAACCTTGCTGACGGGAAGTGCGAAGAATCCGAAGTAAACAAACTTACTCTTTTAATGCAGCAGGCAAAGATAACTCCGGCCGACCGTCTTGTTACAGTTGCCGCAAGCAAACGCGCAGAAAAATCCGGACTTCCAGCGGCCGCAATCGAACTGAACGACGGCACAATAATCACTTCAGAAACATCAGATTTGCTTGGAACTTGCGCGGCCCTCATATTAAACGCAATCAAGCATCTTGCGGGAATTAACCACAGCGTAAAACTTATTCCTGCCGCAATGATTGCGCCTATTCAGAATATGAAGGTGAACTATTTGCAGGGAAACAATCCGCGCCTTCATACAGATGAAGTTTTGGTAGCTCTTTCTATGCTCAGTCCAAACAACGAAAACTGCAAAAAGGCTCTTGAGCAGCTTCCTGCTTTAAAAGGCTGTCAGGTTCATACGAGCGTAATGCTTAGCGAAGTAGACCGCAAGATTTTTAAAAAACTCGGCGTCGATTTAACAAGCGATCCTGTAAAAAAACGCTAGGATTGCTGTCTTAGGCGGTAAATGCACGGACCGATGCGGAAAAGTTCTATGACCGATGTTGAAAATCTTGAAAAACTTATAAAAGACATTTTTAATGTTGAAAAAATTGTAAAAAACAAGAAGAACACAAACAAGTGCATTTCGCCGCTAAACAGTGAGCCAAAAAATCTTTTTGCCGAAAACTTTATAAAGCGGCTCAAACGCCTTCAAAAAAAGTATTCTGCGGACAGACAGGCAATTGTTCAGATTACAGAAAAAGTAAAGAACATAGCGGAAGCAAGAAACTCCAGATGGGCAGGACCTTATTCTGAGCTTGTTGCCTTGGATTTTTATTCGCAGTTTTCGGAATTTTTTAATCTCAGCTATATAAATATTCTTCCTGTCGAAAAGCACAAAAGCGCGATCCCCTCAAAAATCGGGCACACTCAGACAATAGACATTGATTTGTGCCTGCATTTTAGGCACTACGACATTTTTACGGACGTAAAGTCATTCAACTGCATTCATCAAAACATTCTCGAAGAAATATTTGAACGTGTTGAAGAATATTCAATGCTTTCGTTAAAAAAATCTGTAATGATTGGAGCAGATAACCGCTCGGAAATCGATTATTCAGAAGTAAAGAAAAACCTTGGGTTTGAAAAAGGACGGATTTTTCGGGCTTTAGTACAGGCTGTTTCGGAAAATAAACGGGTTTTAAAATATACTTCCCGTTCTGGAATAGATTTTACATTCAGAATTCAGTACACCGATATTTTGACAACAGTTGCAGAATATTCACCGTTTGCCATGGCGGAAGCTTACAAGTTTAAGTTTTTGGATTACGGCTCAAAACTTTTGGACAACGAATATTCGGTCATTACAATCGTAAAAAATCCGTGGTTTAACAGCGAGACAGTTGATTTTGGCGACTTTAACAATCTTTTTTACCGCTCGCTTGCGCGCCGTACGTTTATCGAACTGAACCGAATTGACGAAAAAGCCTCTGAACATTCCGGGGCATACTGCTCAACGCAGCTTACGGTAAAAGAAGTTGCTCAAAACCTCGCAGGAATTATATTTATTGACGATAACAGCGCAACCGAAAAAATGCAAAAATCGCTATATAGCGCCTATTTTTATATGAACCCGAACTATAAAAACAAAACGCCTCTTACGATTCGCAAAATGGAAAAATACTTTAGAAACTCCCGCGAAATTCAAATTCAAGATTTTGACGACTTTAAGTGGGACAACTATTAGCCAAACTTCGGCATTCAGACTATTAGCAGGAAAACGCCTGTTTACATAAATTTGACTGCACTTTTCACAAGAACGCAAATTCATTAAAATATCAACGATTCTTCTATATAGCCCCAACTTCAAGTTTTGATAAGAACAGTAATT
>DLLE01000067.1:19995-23676 GCA_002477955.1 Treponema sp. UBA7570
AATAGATTATCGGGTCAAGCCTAATAATGACATTAAATCATAAAACTCGAAATTCAGGCTATATAAAAAGTTTTGTTTAGCAAGAGGTAATATATGTTAAAATTACAGGGCGCATTTACAGCCATGATTACACCGATGAAGTCTGACTGTTCTGTTGATTATGAAGGCTTTAGAAAAACTGTAAAATTCCAGCTTGAGCAGGGCATTGACGGTCTTGTTCCTCTTGGAACTACAGCAGAAACTCCGACTCTCGACGAACGTCCGGGACAGGAAGAAGACCAGCTTATTTCTATTGTAATGGAAGAAATTAAAGCGTTTGAAAACGCAACTGGAAAACATGTTCCTGTAATTTTAGGAGCAGGCAGCAACAACACAAAAGATGCAGTTATTTACTGCGAACGAGCAAAAAAAGCAGGCGCAGACGCCGCGCTTGTTGTTACCCCATATTACAACAAACCTTCAAAAGAAGGCATTTACCAGCACTTTGCGGCTGTAAGCAAAGTTGGAATTCCAATCATAGTATATAACATTGCCGGAAGAACTGGCGTAAATATTACAACAGATACACTTGCACGCATTGCGGAGCTTCCGAATATTGCCGGCGTAAAAGAGGCAAGCGGCAATATCAACCAGATGATGGAAGTAATTGCCACAATCAAATCAAAAAAGCCGGACTTTGCAGTTTTGAGCGGAGACGATGCGCTTACACTTCCTTTAATTTCTGTCGGCGGCGACGGCATAATATCAGTAGTTTCTAACCTTGCGCCTGCCGCAGTCGTAGAAATGGCGCATAAGGCTCTTGAAGGTGATTTTGACGCCGCGCGCAAGGCGCATTATAAATTGCTTCCGTTCTTTAAAGCTGCCTTTGTTGACGGAAACCCTACATCGATCAAATACGCAATGAGCGTAAAAGGCATGCCGTCCGGTCCATGCAGGCTTCCTCTTGCGGAAGTAAACGATGGCGCAAAAAAAGTGATAGAAGACGCTCTGAAAGAGTGCGGCCTGTAATCAAAATCACGAAAACGCAAAGACAGGCTTGCAGTAAACGGCTGTCTTTTTATGGGAGATAATAATATGGAAAGAATAAATGTTGGTGTTTTGGGCGCGACTGGAATGGTCGGCCAGAGATACATCAAATTGCTGGAAAACCATCCGTGGTTTAAGGTAACCTATGTTGCGGCAAGCCCGCGCTCGGCTGGAAAACTTTATCCTGAAGCTGTAAAAAACCGCTGGCTTATTGGAGCTGATATTCCTGATGATGTAAAAAATCTTACTGTTCAGGACGCAAATGAGCCTAAGCTTGCGCTCGGAAAGTGCCGCTTTGTCTTTTCCGCGCTCGAAATGGGCAAGGACGAAATCAAGGCTTTGGAAGCGGCTTATGCGGCAGAAGGAATTCCGGTTGTTTCCAATGCGAGCGCGAACCGCTGGACAGAAGATGTTCCTATGCTGATTCCTGAAATCAACTATTCTCACCTTGATGTGATTGCCGAACAAAAAAAGCACCACGGCTGGGACAAAGGATTCATCGCTGTAAAGCCGAACTGCTCTTTGCAGACATATATGATTCCGATTTTCGCTCTTATCAAGGCAGGCTACCCTGTAAAGAGAATGACTGTAACAACTTTGCAGGCTGTTTCCGGGGCTGGCTATCCGGGAGTTTCTTCGTTCGATATGATTGACAATATCGTGCCTTTTATTGGAGGCGAAGAAGAAAAGACCGAGAAAGAATGTCTTAAAATTTTGGGAACTGTGAAAGGCGGAAAGATTGAAAATGCTTCTGAGCCTGTTGTGTCTGCGACATGCACACGTGTTCCTGTAATCGACGGACATACTGCAAGTGTAAACCTCGAATTTGACCTTCCAGAAGACAAAAAGCCTTCTATTGAACAAATCTTAAAAGTCTGGGAAGAATTTGCTTCTCTTCCTCAGGAGCTGAAACTTCCTTCTGCGCCTGAGCATCCGATTGTATACCGCGAAGAAGAAAACCGCCCTCAGCCGCGCCGCGACCGCGACACAGAAAAGGGAATGGCCTGTGTAATCGGAAGGCTTCGCAAATGCGGCGTTTTTGACGTTAAGTTTGTAGCCCTCAGCCACAATACAAAGCGCGGCGCCGCTCTCGGCGGCATCTTGAATGCAGAGCTCTTAAAGGCAAAGGGCTTTTTTGACTGATCAAAAATAACAAAACGAAACAGGGGCTTTCTGCGTTTTGCGGATAAGCCTCTTTTTTTGGAGAAAAATATTATGGAAAAAACATTTCCGCTTAATAGCGAAGAACTAAAAAAACTTACACAAACATATCCGACGCCATTCTATCTTTACGATGAAAAAGCGATCCGCGAAAATATGCGCAAATTTACAAAGGCATTTTCGATTTTTCCGAAATTCCGCGAGCACTTTGCCGTAAAAGCCTGCCCTAATCCTTACATTTTAAAGATTCTTGCGGAAGAGGGGTGCGGAGGCGACTGTTCCAGCCTGCCGGAACTTATGCTCTGTGAGATTGCAGGAATCAAAAAAGACAAGGTAATCTTTACCTCGAACGAGACTCCAGCTTCTGAGTTTAAGTATGCGTTTGCAAACGGAAACATAATCAATCTTGACGACTTTACCCATATCAGTTTTTTGGAAAAAACTCTTGGAAAACTCCCAGAAACACTTTGCTTCCGGTACAATCCAGGCTCTGCAAAACACGGATGCAATTCAATAATCGGAAAACCGGAAGAAGCAAAATACGGACTTACACGCGAGCAGATGATCGAGGCATACAAGGTTGCAAAAGAAAAGGGCGTAAAGCATTTTGGACTTCATACTATGGTGGCTTCGAACGAGCTGAACCCGGATTTTTTTGTTGATACAGCAAAGCTTGTATTTGAGCTTGCAGTGGAAGTAAAGCAAAAATGCGGTGTAAACATTGAGTTTGTGGATTTAGGCGGAGGACTTGGAATCCCTTACAAGCCGGAGCAAAAGGCCGTAGACTACGATGAAGTGGCAAAAGGAATCCGCGCCGAATATGACAGAATTATTGTGCCTGCAGGACTTGACCCTCTCGGAATTTACTGGGAATGCGGACGCCCTATTACAGGACCTTACGGCTGGCTTGTTGCAAAGGCAATTCACGAAAAGCACATCTACAGGGAATACATAGGCCTTGATTCTTGCATGGCAGACCTGATGAGACCAGGCATGTACGGTTCTTACCACGAAGTTACTGTAAGCGGAAAAGAAAACGCGCCAAAAGACCATGTATACGATGTAGTAGGCTCTCTCTGCGAAAACTGCGACAAGTTTGCAGTTCAGAGGAAGCTTCCAAAAATCGATATAGACGACCTTGTAATAATCCACGATGCAGGAGCGCACGGCCGCGCAATGGGCTTTAATTACAATGGAAAATTAAGATGCGGCGAGCTTCTTTTGCGCGCAGATGGCACTGTAAAAGAAATCCGCCGCCGTGAGACAATCAACGACCTTTTTGCAACACTTGACCTAGAAGGCGTTGAAAACTTTAAATAACCAGAATGTCGAGTTTTGATAAGAGCAGTAATTTAAGTGTCATTCCCATGCTGCGTCACGGGAATCTGTTGGAAAATTTCAATAGATTATCGGGTCAAGCCCGATAATGACAGCGCATTCGCTGTCATTGCCCGGCACGACCGGGCAATCCCCCCCTACTCATACTTCCATCCC
>DLLE01000063.1:0-44026 GCA_002477955.1 Treponema sp. UBA7570
GCGCACGACCGGGCTTATAGCCCGGATAGGAGCCCCGGAGTTGCCGGAACGGCAATGAGCGTTAGCGAAGGGCGGATAGCCGGAAATTCTGAGATATGTTTTTTATAAATAGAAAATGATTTTTTTGCAACAGTTGTGCTGCTTTTTTTTGCCTTTTTTTTATTTTTTGAGTATCTTGAAATTATAAGAACAAAAAAATTCTCTTAAAAAGTTTTTAGAGATGTAAATAAAAAATTTTGGAGGCGAAAAATGAATTTTGATCAGTTTACATTAAAAGCACAGGACGCTCTCCAGGAAGCCAGTGCCCTTGCTCAGCAAAATGATCATGCGGAAATCGGGCTTGAACATCTTTTAATTGCGCTTCTTGAGCAAAAAGATGGGCTTGTTAAACCGATTGTCGAAAGAATAGGGGTTAGTGCTGGAGATTTGGACAGTGCGGCGAAAAATCTTTTGAGTTCGTATCCGAAGGTTACTGGAAATGTTCAGATTAGTCTTTCTTCTGCAGCGCAGAAAGTTCTTGCGAAGGCAGAAAAGGAAATGACTTCTCTTAAAGATCAGTATCTTTCGGTTGAGCATATTTTGCTTGCTATGAGCGAAAGTGAAGACCGGACTGGGGAACTTTTGCGTAAATATGGAGTTACTCGGGAAGCGATTCTTGAAAGCTTAAAGGCGGTTCGTGGAAATCAGACTGTTGACAGCCAGGATCCGGAAAGCAAAATGCAGTCGCTTGAGAAATACTGCACGGATTTGACGGCTCGTGCCAGACAGGACAAAATTGATCCTGTTATTGGACGCGATGAGGAAATTCGCCGTGTAATGCAGGTTTTGATACGACGGACTAAGAATAATCCTGTTTTGATTGGTGAACCTGGTGTCGGAAAAACAGCAATTGTCGAAGGTCTTGCGCGTCGTATTGCAAGTGGCGATGTTCCTGAAAGTTTGAAAAACAAGCGTCTTTTGAGCCTCGATATGGGAAGCCTTGTTGCCGGTGCAAAATTTCGAGGTGAGTTTGAAGAAAGGCTTAAAGCTGTAATTACTGAAGTTTCAAAGAGCGAAGGACAGATAATAATGTTTATCGATGAACTTCATACTATAGTCGGCGCCGGCGCGAGCGAAGGTAGTATGGATGCTTCTAATCTTCTTAAACCGGCACTTGCCCGTGGAGAGCTTCATGTAATCGGTGCTACTACTTTGAACGAGTATCGCAAATACATTGAAAAAGATAGCGCGCTTGAAAGAAGGTTTCAGCAGGTTTATTGCGCTGAGCCGACTGTTGAAGATACGATTGCAATTTTGCGCGGTTTGAGAGATAAGTATGAAATTCATCATGGTGTTAAAATCAATGATGAAGCTCTTGTTGCTGCTGCAGAACTCTCTAACCGTTATATAACAAACAGATTTTTGCCAGACAAGGCAATTGACCTTGTTGACGAGGCTGCAAGCCGTTTAAAAATGGAAATCGAAAGCGAACCGACGGCTCTTGATCAGCTTGAGCGAAAAATTTTGCAGTTGCAGATTGAAAAACAGTCGCTCTCCAAGGAAGATGACAAGGCGAGCCTTGAACGTCTTGAAAAACTTGAAAAGGAACTTGCGGATGTTACGAACAAACGCGATTCTATGAAACTGGAATGGCAGAACGAAAAAGCCCAGATTGATAAATCGCGCAACCTTAAGGAAAAACTTGAGAATGCCCGGTTTGAAGAGGAAAAGTTTACACGAGAAGGAAATCTTGCAAAGGCTGCTGAATACAAATATTCGATAATTCCTGAGCTGCAAAAACAACTGGCAGAAAGTCAGGCTGCGGACGAAAAAAGAGTGAATTCCGCTGATGAATCTCTTTTGCGGCAGGAAGTTACGGAAGAAGATATTGCCTCAGTTGTAAGTGTTTGGACAGGAATTCCTGTAAGCAAGATGATGACGAGTGAAAAGCAAAAATATGTTCAGCTCGAAAATGTTTTGCATAAACGCGTTATTGGTCAGAACGAAGCTGTAAAAGTTGTAAGCGACGCAATCAGACGAAACAAGGCTGGGCTTAACGATCCAAACAGACCGCTTGGCAGTTTTATGTTTATTGGTCCGACAGGTGTAGGTAAGACTGAACTTGCAAAAACTTTGGCTGATTTTTTGTTCAACGATGAAAAAGCCCTTACCCGAATTGATATGTCCGAGTATATGGAAAAATTCAGTGTGAGCCGTCTTATCGGCGCACCTCCAGGATATGTAGGTTACGATGAAGGCGGACAGTTGACAGAAGCAGTTCGTCGTCGGCCGTACAGCGTAATTTTGTTTGATGAAGTCGAAAAAGCTCATCCAGATGTTTTTAACGTTCTTCTTCAGGTTCTTGATGATGGGCGGCTTACAGATGGACAGGGACGAGTAGTAGATTTTAAAAATACGATAATCATTATGACTTCAAACCTCGGAAGCAATTTGATTCTTGAGGCTGGAGAAAATAATGAAACTGACAGTTCAAAACTTAAAGGCGAAATTGATTCACTGTTAAAATCAACATTTAGACCAGAATTTTTGAACCGTATTGATGAAATCGTAATGTTCAACCGTCTTGACAGAAGTTGCATTGGCGGAATCGTAAAAATTCAGCTTGAAAGGGTTACAAAGCGTCTTGAAGACAGAAGAATTTCGATTAAGTTTGATGATTCTGCTGTGAACTTTATTGCAGAAAAAGGTTATGATCCAGCCTTTGGTGCCCGCCCAATAAAAAGAGCCGTGCAGACCTGGGTTGAAAACCCTCTTTCAAAAGAGCTTCTGGAAGGAAAGTTTGGCGAAGGCAGCGTGATAAATGTTTCTTCTGATGGAAAAGAGCTTATTTTTAAGTAATTTTGAAGGTTAAAAACTTAAAAACCTAAAGGAGCAGTTTTTTCAGGAGAAAATTTAAAAACAAAAAACGGTCTGATGAAAAATGTCAGGCCGCTTTTTGTTTTATTGAATTTTAATGCAGTTTAGATTTTTATTTTTCCAGTTGAAATGAGGTTCAGCATGGCCTGCGCAATTTTTGGGTCAAATTGAGTTTCTTCACCTTTTTTTAATTCTGAAACTATTATGTTTTTTGGAAGGTGAGGCCTATAGGCTCTGTCAGTTGCCATTGCGTCGAAAGAGTCGGCGACGCAAACTATTCGTGCTTCAAGTGGAATTTCTTCTCCTTTTAAGCCTTCCATGTAGCCTTTCCCATCGAATCGTTCGTGATGATAAAGTGCAACCTTAGTTACGTTTTCTATTTCTTTAAAGCCTTTCAAGCTTTCTGCTCCATAGATAGTATGTTTTTTCATTTCTTCCCATTCTTCATCATTCAGTTTTGAGTTTTTGCATAATATTGACTGCGAAATAAAAACTTTTCCGACATCATGCAAAATTCCGCAGTTATAAATATTTTTCTGAAAAGCTTTGCTGTAACCGAGTTCTTTTGCAAGTAATTTTGAATATTTTGCAACGTTTAGAGAGTGTTGTTGTGTGTATTTGTCCCGTGTATCAATAAATCGGGCGCATAATTTTAGAATTTCTGAGATTTCTTTTTCTGCCTGTTGTTGCTGTTTTTTTACGACTTTGTAGTTTATGACTGTCAATATAAGAAAAATGAGACCGAGAATTGTTGATATTGTAAAAGATATGAATTTTTTGTTGCAGAAAAGCGGTTCAATGAGTTTTGTTTCCAGCGAAAAACTGCTTTCTGTTAAAAGTTCATCTGTATACAAAACAAATCCTAATTTACAAAATGTTTTAGGAGAAACTTCGTCGTTGAGCGCAATTTTTGAAGGTTTTATTTTTATAGTTCCGTTTTTTATCGTATAAAAACCGTTCCAGCAGCTATCGATTTTTGCATTTTTTGGAACTGTAAGCGAAAGAACCCAGTTTTGCATTTTTTTTGCTGTGTTATTGTAAATATAGATGTCATATTGAGAGCCCCATGTTGAGTCTGATTGTTGCCAGCAGTTTAGAAGTCCATCGCTTCTCAATGGAATGTTCATGTTGATTGTACATTCCGGCTGTTTTACAGGATTTTCTGTGCGAAAAATGCGGTTTTCTTTTTCGATTTGAACTTCCTGCGTAAAAAAATGGGAAATTTTATTTTCAAATACGATGATTACTGATGAGCCTAAAAGACCGCAAATGCTTATAAACGTAAAAATAATCGAAATAAAAATTGCTTTTTTGTGCAGAATAAAGGTTAAAATTTTGTTTTCTTCCATAAATAATTGCGCCAAATAAAATATGTATATCCAAAATTTATTATAACACAAAATTTTAATTTAACATAAAATTTCAATTTGAATTTTTATGATTTTGAATAAAAAAATTACACAGAGCAATAAAAAAAAGCGGTTTAAAAATCAAACCGCTTTTTAGTTTCATTTATAAAAGTTTACAAAATTTTCTTAGATTTAATTACTTGCGCTTCAAGTATTTAATTGAATCAAGCGCAACTGCCGCAATGATTATTAATCCCTTAAATACAAACTGAAGGTTTGTGTCGATATGAAGGAACGTAAGGCAGTAGGTAAGGCTTGTAAAGATTACAACACCGATTGCGGCCCCTCCAATTTTTCCTATGCCGCCGTTAAACGAAATTCCACCGACTACGCAGGCTGCAATCGCGTCCATTTCGTAGCCCTGGCCAGTTCCCGCGCTTGCGTTTGCACGGAATGCTTCCAAAAATGCTCCGCAACCGTAGAAAATCCCTGCCATAATGAATACGCCCATTGTAACCCAGAAAACCGAAATTCCAGAAACACTTGCCGCTTCCGAGTTTCCTCCTACTGCGTACATGTTTTTTCCAAAAGTTGTTTTGTTCCAGATAAACCATGCAGCTATAATTGCAATTATTGCAGGAATAATCAGTTTAGGGAAAGTAACAAGCTCACCGTTTATAATTCCCAAAACCCAACGGCCGCCGATTAAATCTTTTACAGAAGAGTCGATTGAACCGACCGGAGTTCCAGTTGTTCCGAAGAACAAAAGTCCGTAAATTATAAGTTGAGAGGCTAGTGTAGAGATAAACGGATGAATTTTTAGTTTTGCCGTAAATACACCTGCAAATGCGCAGAATGCCGTACAAAGCAGAATAGAAAGCAATAAAGCAAAAATAAGGCGGACCCCCATCGGAAGCGCTGTAAAGTTCCATGGCCCCATGTTAAAGAATTTTACGATGTTCGTTCCTGGATGCAGAATAAGTCCAGTTACAACAGAACCCATAGCAACCATTCGTCCGACGCTCAAGTCTGTACCAGCAAGCAAAATCAAACCGGCAACTCCGAGAGCATAGAACATTCTTGTCGAAGACTGCTCAAGAATCGTAAAGATATTTGGCAAAGTCAAAAGGTTTCCTGCTCCGATTGCAGGGGCAATTATAATACAGACAACAAAGAAAATTGCAATTGCAATGTAAAGTCCATTGTCCAAAAAGAATTTTGAAAGTTTAAAACTGTTTTTGTAGTTTATAAAGCCGAGCTGAGCATCTTCAATAAAACTTGATTTTTCGTTGCGCAGTCCACGGTTAATTGTAACGTGATCCGTAAAAGCCTGTTTTTTCGCATCGCGGCAACGCTCAATTATCGTCTGGCTTCTATTTTTTTCGTCAAAAAGCGAAGTTTTGAGTTCGTATCGTGCGGTTTCCTTTTCTGACGGCGACTTTGCGTTTTCAATTCGGGCTTTTCCTTCTGCCTTTATTTTTCGAATTTTCTGGTCAAAATTTGCTTTTTCAATTTTTATTTTTTCATTTTCGGTTGCATCTACTGTTTTTATGTAGTCTTTTGCAGCCAAATTTGCGTAGGCGACAGCTTCTTTTGTAAGAATTTTGTCCTGCGCTTCGTTTTTCTTTGCGACAGCTTTAGCCTCTTCAAGCTGTTTTTTGTAGTCAGACAAAATTTGAGGCTTATTGTCGTATTCAATCATCGGATTTTTTTTGACTTTTGCAATAGCCTGCTTTATCTCTGCAATTTTATTTACACCGTCTGAGCGCAAGCCGTGGAGTTTTTCCTGATACTCTTTAATTTTTGGATTTTCTTGAAGTGTAACAAATTCTGCCATAATTTTCTCCCTAAAAAATCTTTTAGTCGGGCGTTCCCCTCGCTTTAGTTCGGGTCGCTATGTTCGGAGTTCCGCTTTCGCTCCATTGCTTCGTTTCGCTATGCTCCACTTCGCAATAAGCCTATGGCTTACTCCTGCCAGCGCTAACGCTTTTTTATAGATATTTATCCGAAAGCCTTAAAAGCGCTTCCTGATCCGTTTCTTTTGTGTTTACGATTCCTGCAAGCCTGTGGTTTGACATTACAGCAATTCTATTTGTAATTCCTAAAATTTCAGGCATTTCGCTGGAAACTACAATAATTGTCTTTCCTTCTTTTGCCATTTTGATTATCAACTGATAAATTTCGTATTTTGCTCCAACGTCAATACCGCGAGTCGGCTCGTCGAGCAGAAGAATGTCTGGTTCCCGTTCAAGCCATTTTCCTATAATTACTTTTTGCTGGTTTCCACCAGAAAGAGAAGTAATGAGTTCATCTGCTGAAACGCATTTTGTGTGCATTTTTTTTATTTCACGGTTTGCGGCATCGCGCATTTTTCTTGAAGACAAAAGCCCGAATTTTTTGTACTGCTCAAGGTTTGTTATGCAGGTGTTAAATTCGATTGTGTCTTTTCCGAACATTCCGTTGAGTTTCCGTTCTTCTGTAACCATTGCAAAATTGTAGGCCATTGCGTCTTTTGGGCTCGAAAAACGGACAGAACGGCCGTTCAAGATAATTTCACCTTTCGAAATTGTTCTTATACCAAAGATTGATTCTAAAAGTTCGCTTCTTCCTGCGCCGACAAGTCCGTAAAGACCAAAAATTTCACCTTTTTTAACCGTAAACGAAATATCTTCGAGTTGCGGTGAATATTTTGTCGAAAGATTCTTAATTTCCAGATAGTCTTCTCCTGGAGTATTGTCAACGTCCGGAAATCGTTTGTCCAGCGAACGGCCGACCATTGCAGAAATCAGCTCGTCCATCTTTGCGTCGAGCGTTGTTTTTTGATAAACCATATTTCCGTCGCGCAAAACTGAAACTTCATCACAAATCTGGAAAATTTCGTCCATTTTGTGCGAAATATAAACAAAAGAAACCCCTTTTGACTTTAAATCGCGAACGATTGCAAATAATTTATTTATTTCTGGTTCTGTAAGCGAAGATGTTGGTTCGTCAAGAACGATAATTTTTGCATTGTAAGATACAGCTTTTGCAATTTCTACCATCTGCCGCTGAGAAACAGACATTGTTCTCATAATTACATTCGGGTTTACGTTCATTTTTAAAGAACTGAAAAGACGGCTTGACTCCCGGAACATCCGTTTTTCATCTATTACTCCGAATTTTTTTGGATACCTTCCTAAAAAGAGATTGTCCATTACAGTTCTATCAAGACACTGGTTTAATTCCTGATGAACCATCGAGACTCCGTTTTCGAGGGCTTCTTTTGGACTTGTAAAATCGATAGGTTTTCCGTCTAAAAAAAATTGACCTTCGTCTTGTTCGTATATGCCAAAAAGGCATTTCATCATTGTAGATTTTCCAGCGCCATTTTCGCCCATAAGGCCTAAAACTGTGCCTTTTTTGAGCGTAATGTTGATTCCGCTAAGAACCTTGTTTTTCCCAAATGATTTTGAAAGATTTTTAATTTCAAGCAGATTATCATTCATTTAGATGTCTCCCTAAAAAGGAATTTGAAAAACTGCTCGTAAAAAAAACGAGACTTTGAAAAGAAACTGTCCATTTTTGTTTTATATGCGGCTCTTGAACTTTGACAAAATATCAAATTGATTTTTAGCAGATTCAACCGCCGCTTTTTTTATATAGAACTTTTTGGACAGTTTCCTGGCAAACTTTTGATAATTAGTATTTAAGTTTATCCGTATAGTCGCGTCCTGAGTTTGTTTTTACCATATTGATTGCATAAGCATCAAAACTGTTGAGGTTTGTAAACTTGTCAAGACAAGAAGCTTCGTTCTGACCGTCACCCTGAACTACTGTAAGGTCAAGGTTTAAAAGTGGAGCATAGTAGTTTAATGCAGGAAGGTAAGAAGAAGACAGAAAGTTGTCTGCCGCATTGTAGATTGTAAGAAGAACTTTTTTCTTTGCGGCATTAGTCTGTTTTATCCCCTTATCTCTGTTTCCTGCTGTGTACTGTTTCCAGTTGTCTGCATTAACACCTGCGTTCAGTGCAAGTACAGCCTTTGTTTCTGGAACATAAGTGATTTCTGCTGAAATTTTATTTCCGTTGCTGTCTGCTTCAAAAATGCCTTTCTTGTAAACATCTTCGCCTTCAAGACCATTGAGAAGGTTTCTGATAACCTGCAATGTTGCTGTAGCCTGTGCGTCTACGTTCTGAGAAACAGTTCCTGTAAGTTTTCCAGCACCGATAGCTTCGATTGCATCTGCGTTTGCATCGTATCCGAAAATTGGAACTCCTGCAGGGTAGTTAGAAGCTTGGAGACAGCCCATTGCCATTCCATCGTTGTTTGAAACAACCATATCAAGCTGTGTGCCGTATTTTGTTGCCCAGCCGCCCATTGCATCTGTAGCGGCATTTGCATTCCAGGTTGAACCGTCAGTTCCAGTCATAGCTTTTCCTTCAAGTTCTACTACTTTGAGTGTTTTTCCGCCAATTTTTACAGAGCCAATTTTTGAATCTGTCGGATCTGTTGTTCCGTTCCAAGTTCCAAGTGCTTTTCGAATTCCTTCAGTTCTTGCTTTTGAGTCATTGTGACCTACATCACCTACGCAAAGAACATATCCGATTGTTCCATCGCCATTGCGGTCAATTTTAGAAGCGTCCTGGTTTGCAAGCCAATCCGTGATAAGTTTTCCCTGAACTGCACCGCCGCCTGCTGCGTCAAAGCCAACGTAATAAGTTTTGCTGTTCCAGTTCATAGTATCTTTTTCAATCTGACCTGTCGTTGGGTCCGATGGCTGTCTGTTAAAGAATACAAGCGGTTTGTCTTTGTTTAATACTACAGAAGAATTTCCGTTCTTCTGGCATCCCATAAATCCTGCGGCAGTCATTACGAGCGCCGAAACTGTTACTAATGCTTTTTTCACAAAAAACCTCCTTTTTGTAACTTGCAGTATAAAATTTTAAAGCCTCTAAAAAATTACAAATGTCGATTTTTTAGACCTGCTTCGTACATACTCAGTCTAAAGCCGAATTTTTGAGCCGTCAAACAATTATTTTTAAATTTCAAAAAAACGACAGATTCAGGAAAATTTATTTGAAAAATTGCAGTTTTTTAACAAGAATTTTTATTTTCTTGAGTTTTTTGTTTTTTTGTAAAACTAGCGAAGAGCTTTTTCGATAAGAGGAATTGATTCTTCCATTTTTTCGTTTAGTCCATAAGGCGGATTTATGACGAGCATTCCGCTTCCGTACATTTTTGCAAGGCCGGTCATTTCTTCTTCTTTTTTGATGATGATTTCGTAAAAGACGGCTTTTTTGTCTTCTGTATTGTTTGTTTTTTCAACGGTGGCGATTACATTTTGCTTTAGATATTCAATTTCGAGCTGGCGGTGGGAAAGAAGAGGATACCAGATTAAGTAAGTTCCAGTTGGCCATTTTTTGTAAGCAGAAACAAACATTTGAGCCGTCTGCTCATAATCATCTGCGTCTTCGTAGCTTGGGTCGATTATTACACATCCTCGCTTAATTTTTGGAGGAATATTTGCATTGAGCATAATTTTTGCGTCTTTCTGGTTTAAAATGATTGAAGGAGAATTTTGTTTTGCGTTTTGAGTTAAAGCTGGACTTTTTATGTTAAGCTTTAGTTCTTCAAAAACCTTTGGATGAAGCTCGTTTAAAATCAACTGGTCTCTTTCGCGAAGAAAAGTCCGCGCAATTTCCGGGCTTCCGGGATAAAGTCCTTTTTTTACGTACAGTTCGAGAATTGAAAGAAAATCTTTTCCGAAAATTTTTTTTAAGTCGGAATATGGCGCCTTTAAAAGTTTTTGAATTCCGCACTGGGCTTCGCAGGTTTTTAAAAGGCGTTCGTCGTCCAAGGCGTATTTTCCTGAGCCAGAATGTGTGTCAATTACGCAGAATGGTTTTTCTTTTTTGAGAAGATGCTGGAGCGTAAAGGCAAAAACTGCGTGTTTTAAAATATCGCCGTAATTTCCGGCATGAAAAGCGTGGATGTAACTTAGCATGACAGAATATTATCTCAAAAAATGCTCTGATTGAATAGAGATAATTTTTTTATTAAAATAAAGAAATGAAAAAAAGAGAGTTAAATCCTCTTAGCTTGCAGGATTTTTTCAGGAAAATTTATGATTTTAAAGATTGAATTTATTTTTTTCGATTGATTTAACGCGGCAGGGGCTGGAGTGGCGGCGAAGCCGTTCCAAAATTTATTTTGGAATAAAACCACGCAAGACCCGGTTTTTGCAAATGCAAAAAGCCGCCCGGTAAAATTTTCTGAAATTTGGGAGATATGAAATGAATAAAGCGCTTGAAACCTTAAAAGAACGTGGTTTTTTTGCTCAGTGTACGGACGAGAAGGGACTTTCTGATTTGATGGATAAAGGACCGGTTACTTTTTATGTTGGCTGTGATCCGACCGGGCCTTCTTTGCATATTGGACATATGGTTCCTTTTTTTGCCTTAAGACATTTGCGCGCTGCTGGGCACAACGGAATTGCCCTTATTGGCGGCGGAACAGCAAGAATCGGTGATCCATCCGGCAAAACAGAAATGCGTAAGATGATTTCTTATGAGCAGATTGATTCGAATGTTGAGCATATTAAGGCTCAGCTTGACAGATTTATTGGTTTTGATGGAAAAACAGCTCTCAGCGAAAATAACAAAAACTGGCTTGCTGATTTGAACTACATTGATTTTTTGCGCGATATTGGCTCTTGTTTTTCTGTAAATAAAATGCTTACTTTTGAAGCTTACAAGCAGCGTCTTGAGCGCGGACTTTCTTTTATTGAATTTAACTATCAGCTTTTGCAGGCATACGACTTTTACTGCTTGCATCAGAGACACAATGTTGTTTTGCAGATTGGCGGCGATGATCAGTGGGGAAATATTACTGCCGGCGTTGATTTGATTCGCCGTAAACTTGGTGGAACTACAGAGCTCAATGCCCAGCATCAGGCTTATGGCCTTACATTCCCGTTGATTACCCGTTCTGACGGTAAAAAAATGGGCAAGACAGAAAAAGGCGCAATTTTTCTCGATCCTTCTCTTACTCCTGTTTTTGACTTTTTCCAGTACTGGCGCAATGTTGCTGATCCGGATGTTGAAAAATTCTTTAAATTGTTTACATTCCTTTCTCTTGATGAAATTTCCAGTATCTGTTCAGGCAACATCAACGAGGCTAAGGAGCGGCTTGCTTATGAGGTTACTTCTCTTATTCACGGAAAGGAGGAGGCGGACAAGGCTCTTGCAGGCGCAAAGGCTGCTTTTAGCGGAGAAGGAGACAAGTCTCATATGCCGACAGTTGAACTTTTGAAGGCGGATTTGGGAAATGGCCTTGGACTTCTAAATCTTTTTACTACGACAAAACTTACCGCATCGAACGGAGACGCGCGTCGTCTTGTTCAGCAGAATGGCGCTGCCATTAACGGAAAAGTAATTTCTGATGTAAAATACACTGTAACTTTAAAAGATTTGGATTCTGACGGAGAACTTGTGCTTCGTGCAGGAAAGAAAAAGTTCTGTCGGATTGTATTTAATTAAATATCCTGAATGTCGAATTTTGAAAAAAATAATCATTTATGTGTCATTCTGTGTAGCGGCACTGCAATGTTTATGCAGTAAACTCGGTCAGAAATCTATTGAAAGATTTTAATAGATTATCTGGTCAAGCCTGATAATGACAAGTTGGAGGAGAAAAGCCTGATGGTGACAAGGAGTGAAGCCCGATAATGACATTGAACTATAAAATTCGAAGTTAGGGCTAATATAGAACTTTTTGAAGTATTTTGTATAAAAAATCCGGTTTTAGAACATTTTTGTCTAAGACCGGATTTTTTTTGTTTTAATGTAGTTTTCATGTACTAAAAATTTTTGAAAGTTTTTTAGTCCATGAGATAGTTGTAATTTGGCGCTGCTCCATTTTCGTCAAGTTCCTGAGCGTCTGTCGGACTGAGTTTTGTGTCAAATACGCCGAAATCTCCGTCTTGAAGTGGTTTGTTGAGGTTGAATGAAAGAGTAGAATTGTCGCGAATTATGAGCTCGCTTGCAAAACCTGCCTTGTAAAGCTCTTTTTCCAAACGGTAAATTCCGATTGCACGGCTTGAATTTGCCGTTGAGTGAACTGAGCAGACTTGAGTTGGCTGTGTCCCTTCAAGATACCATGCTGTAACTTTGTGATCGCCACATTCTGGAGTGAGAATTCCGCCGCTTACAGAGCAGACTGTTGCTTCTATTACGCCGGTTGCCGGTTTTGAAAAGTCTTTCATAGGAAGACCGTTGTGAATTTTTTTCATATAATCAGCCCAAGCGTAGCCAGAAAGAGTTGAACCTGTGAGTTGAAGTCCCAGCGACTGACCAGGTTTGTCGAATCCAAACCAAAATACAGAAGTGTAATATGGCGTAAAGCCGACAGCCCATGCATCTGCCCAGTTTTGCGTTGTACCCGTTTTTCCTGCGGCAGGAATTTTGTATAAGTGTCCGTTTGAATCTTTGTAACGGAGTTTGTCTCCGTTTGAAGAAGGACCCGCAAGAGTTCCAGAACGTACTGTATTCTGTAGTAATTCCGTCATGACAAAAGCTGTCTGTGGTGAAATTACTTGTGCTGCCGCCCCTTTTGCCTGCAATGCAGTGCGAAGTTCTTTTTCGGGATTTAGAATAACGTTTCCATTTTTGTCTTCCACCGAACGTATTGCAATTGGAGTCACTTCTTTTCCGCCGCTTGCAAATACAGAATACGCTCTGGCAAGTTCAACAGGTCTTACAGAACATACTCCAAGCCCAATCGGATAGCCTGGGACAAAACCGCGGTATGGAACTTCTTCTTTAGGAATTCCCAAAAGTGCGATTGAACGGTTGATTCCGGCTTCAAAGCCGATTCCGTCAAGAACTTTGAGCGAAGGAACGTTCATAGAGTGGGCGAGCGCATACCAAAGTTCAACATCGCCCTTCCATTCGCCACGGAAGTTTTGAGGAATATATGGTTTTCCGTCAGCCGTGTGGAATACGACCGGCGTATCTGAAATTATCGAGGTAGGAGTAAATTTTCTGCTGTCGATTGCGGCGGAATAATAAAGCGGTTTAAAGGCAGACCCCGGCTGGAGTTTTGCCTGCACGGCACGGATAAACTGGTTTTCGCTGTCGAATTTGCTTCCTCCGACAAGTGACGTAATATAGCCTGTGTCGTTTTCGAGGGCAATCATCGTACCTTCGATTGTAGTTTTGCTTACTTTAACTTTTGCCTGCTGATTGGCCTTGTTTACGATTCCGAGTTTTAGAGAGTCGACTCCAAACATGAGAGACATAACGTCCATGACAGGATTTATCTGGCTTGTATAAGTTGCCTTTGAAATGGCTTCATTGCGTTGTTCGCTTACTTTTAGGCTATTTAGATTAAAAGTAAGGGCGAGCAGTTCTGTCATTGGTGTATAAACAGAAAAAGCCTGGTTTGTCCGTTCTCCAGTTGAGCGTTGGTAAGTGCGGTTTGCATAGCGGATATATCTGTCCATTACATCTTGCGCAACTGCCTGATTTTTTAGGTTGAGAGTCGTGTTTACTGTAAATCCAGAAGAATAAATGTCTTCAGTTCCGTAAATTAGGTTTCCAAGCTCGCGCCTTACATATTCAGAAAACCACGGAGCGTTGTCATCGTGGTTGAATACAGCCGCCGTAGCAGTTCTTGTGTAGTCAAAATTTGCCCAGTAGTCGTCAAAACTTTCATCCGCCTGCTCTTTTGAAATATATCCTGCGCTGACCATTGTGCTCAAAACATCTTTCTGACGATCCATTGCGCGGTTTGGATATTCAAATGGATTGTAAAATGCTGGGTTGGAAAGTTGAATTACGAGAATTGCTGCTTCTGCCGGAGTAATTTCCGTTGCATCATGACCGAAATAGTATTTTGACGCAGCGCTTACGCCGTACGTTCCGCCGCCAAAATAAATTTTATTCAGATAGAGCTCTAGGATTTCGTCTTTAGTGTAGCGCCTTTCCATTTGAATTGCCCACCACAATTCCTTTAATTTTCGGCGTATAGACATATCTGTTCTGTCGCAAAAAAGAGTTCCTGCAATCTGCTGGGTTAAGGTAGAACCGCCTCCAAGCGACATGCCTGTGAGTTTTCCGAAAACTGCGCGAAAGAGAGCTTTTACAGAATATCCATGGTGGCTGTAAAAAAGCCTGTCTTCGCGCGTTATAAGGGCATCGAGCATGCACTGCGGCAAATCTCTTATGCTGATTATTTCTCGTTTTTCCTCTGAAGCGAGTTCAGTTATAAGTTCACCATTTATGTCTAAAAGTTTTGTCGGAAGCGAAGTTGAGAATTCTGTGAACTGCTCATTATCTTTTATAAATTTTGTATTGCTCAGAGCAAGTCCAAGTCCTGCTCCAAAAAAAATGGCGCAGAAAAAAAGACCGCAGACAAACACGTATGTTGACTTTTTAATTTTCATATTCTTATAGAATAAGAAATTACGGCCCTTTAGTCAATGTAATGGATTTGCTTGCTTTGAATTTATAAAAACAAAAAAAAGACCGGCTTTAGATAGCCGGTCCATGCCCATCAGGCAGTCGGGCTCAATGGGTGGGAGGGGATAATTGATGCCCGACAATATATATATCGTCAGTTTATTTAAAAATCTTTAGTTGTTTTTGATTTTTTGTGATGAAAATAAGAAATTTTAAAACATTTTTATTCTTCTTCGGTTACAGAAGCGTCAATATTCAGGTTTACAGAGTACGAGCGGCCGTTTATTGCATCAAAAGTTTTTGTAATTTCGTAGTCGCCGATTGCAAATTTTACAGTGTGTGGTCCCTGTGTAACGGCAAAAGGCTCTTTTGGAGAGGCGAGCTCTTCACCGTCAAAATAAATCGAAGCGTTTTCTGGTGAGAGAATTTTTACTTCAGGCTCAATTCCTCGAAGAGCAACCTTTAACGAAGTGATTTTTGCCTGTTCGACAATAAAAGTGCGGACTTCGTTTCTGAAAGTTTCTCCAGTTACGCGTAGGTGATGTTCGCCTTCTTTTAAAAGCATTTTTTTGGGAATTGACGGAATAAAGGTGTCGTCAATGTAAATGCTGAAGTTTTCGTTTTTTCCCTCCGGTTTTGAAACTTCAAGACTGAAATATCCTTCGCTGCTCAAAACAGGTTTTGCTGTAATCTGAATTTGCGCATTTTCGAGTTCTTCGGGGGCGCCTTTCATTGCAAGCATATAGCGTAGGAAAATTATTCCGTTTTTTGCAGAAATTTTTTCTTCAAGAATTTTTGCATAAGGATTATTTTTGATGCTGAATTTTTCGTTTAGCGGAATATAAATCGTGTTGACGATTTTTCCAGAAATTGTTGATATGCTTGTTCTGCTTCCTGTATAATCGATCGTCTTTTCTGTTGGAAGCGGAGAAAGTCCGTCATAAAAAGTATATGCAACACTGTCCCGCCAAGTTGTCATTATTTGCGGAACTTTCATTGTAAGTTCAAGCCCTGTAACAAATGTTTTGTCTTCTGGAAGCTTTATTGCAAGCGCGTCAAAAATTCCAAGATTGGCAGAAACTTCTCCGTAATTCTGAGGAATTAAGATTACATGTGTTTTTGCAACGCGAAAATTTTCTGCATAGAGCGCAAAAAAATTTGCCGTAATCAGCAACAGAGAAAATAGAATTTTTTTGCGTGGCTTTTTGCAGTTCTTCATAAATCTTTCCAAAATAAAAAATAACATTTATTTTATAACTATAAATATTTTACAGTATACTATTTTTTATGTATATAAATCATAATGCAAAATCAACGAAAAATCTAAAAAAAATCTAAAAGCTGGAGATATTTTAAATTTTTAGTTAAAATTTATGATTTTCCCGGGATCTGTCGGGCTTCCGTCTTTTCTAAGCTCAAAATGAAGATGAGGCCCTGTGCTTGCGCCTGTCGAACCTGATTTTGCTATGAGTTCGCCAGCTTTGACTTTTTGACCTTTTTTTACAAGAATTTCTGAAAGATGGGCATACACGCTTGTTAAATTGTTGTAATGCTGCAAAATAACGAAGTTTCCATAAGTTGGGTTAAATCCGCTCTGGCTGACCTCTCCGCTGCAACAGGCAAAAACGCTGCTTTTTAATGGAGCCGCAAGATCTATTCCCGAATGAAATTTCCATTTTCCTGAAATCGGGCTTACACGGTAACCAAAACTGCTCGTTAAAATATTTGTTGAAAGCGGACTTACAAGTTTTGTATCCAGAAAAAAAAGCGCTGTCGTCGGATCGAACCTTTCATTTTTAAAAAAATAGAAAAGTTTTCCGTCAATCTTAAAAATTTTTGCGCTTTTGATTTTTTCCTCGGTCATATATTTTTTGAAAAGAAGCTGTTCCCAGGCTGAGCCGGGATTTTCAGGAATAAAAATTCCGTTAAATGTGGAAGCAAGTATTATTTTTCCGGAAATTTTTGAATCTGCCGAAGAAAACCTGTTTAAAGTTGCGAGTGTGTCTTTGTAAACCGGGCTGAGCCTTGAAGAAAGCCAGATAAAATCCATGTTTTGTGGTACGAGGATTTTATAAAAACTGAGAATTTGTTTTTGAGAGGAATTTTTTGCAGAAAGTGAATATTTTGAGTTAAAGGCCGCTTCCTCTAAAAATTGCTTGAAAATCAAATCTTTTGAACTGTCCGGAACTTTTATAAACGGAAGTTTTTCAGAATTGATTTCAAATATCTTAGTTGAAGACTGTTCTTTGTTTGAAAAAGCGTAAAAATTCAAAAAAAAGGACAGAGCCGGTAAAAAAAAGAATTTTTTGATTTTTTTAGAGAGAATCATTTTCTAGAAAGTCTTTTGTTTTTTGCGAAGGCTTAAATATGAACGAAACAAAGCCGTAAAGAAAAAAGGCAAGGATAATTTCAAAGATTGTAAAAAGCCTTTTGCCTGCAAAGACTAGAAAAACAAAGCCTAAAACTGTAGATGCGATTATCAGGAATTTTGTAAAAAAAATCAGGGAATTCTTAATTCCTGCAGAGCGGATTTTTAAAATAAGCCAGATTAAAAATAAAAGGCAGGCGATTGCTGTAACGCAGAGAGTGTAAGTCTGCGGAAGTTTAGTTGCAAAATACCATAAGGGATAGACGAGTGCAATTCCGACGAGTGCGCAAATTGTAAGAAGCGCCAGAACCTTTAAAATTGAACTGAGAATCTGGCTGTAGCCTTTTAAAATCTGTCTGAACATACCTACAAATATAAACAGACAAAAAAAAATCTGCAAGAGCAATTCTTGCAGATTTTTTAGAATGTAAAACTATTCTTCTGAAATTGCTGTTGCCGGACAAACGCTTGCGCATGTTCCGCAGCTTACGCATTTAGAAGAATCGATTTCGCGGTGTCCGTCGTTTTCGCTGATTGCTCCGACTGGACAGTCTGGTTCGCATGTTCCGCAGTTTACGCATGCTGAAGGATCAATTTTATAAGCCATAATGTACCTCTTTTTAAGGGAAGTTTCCCAAATGTGATTGAAAAGCCAAAACTGTTTGATTCAATCTGTTTATAATTTAGCATATAAAATTTTCCTAAACAAGAAAAATAAAGGCAGATTTGAACGAATTAGACTGTGCTAACAAAAAAACGCAATGAAATCGAGTTAGCGATTGCAGCGGCAGTCTTGTTGCGCAGTGAAACGGAGCAATGGAGGCGAAAGCCGGAACCGCGGAAAGCGCGGCGGCAACTTTGTTGGCGCAACTCCCATAAAATTTTTAAGAATTATGTTATAATGAATGTTAGTTTTTTTACGGGAGAAAAATATGGAAAGAAAAGAAATTGCGAAATTTATTGATCACACTCAGCTTTCTGCCTGTGCTACGGAAAGCGACATTAAAAAACTTTGCGAAGAGGCTGTAAAATACGGATTTGCGAGCTGCTGCGTTAATCCAGTTTATGTTCCTTTTGCGGCGGAAATTTTGCGTGGAAGCGGAGTTAAGGTCTGCACTGTGATTGGTTTTCCTCTTGGGGCGAATTCGATTGATGACAAGGCGAGCCAGGCCGCTATGTGTGTTAGCGAGGGCGCGGACGAAGTTGACATGGTTGTAAATCTAGGCGCTGTAAAAGACGGGCGATGGGAAGATGTTTTTGAAGAGATTTATGCGGTTCGCTGTGCAGTCGATGACGTTGATTGCGGTGAAAATAAAAAAATTGTAGAAAAAGTGATTCTTGAGACCTGCTATCTTAATGATGAAGAAATTGTAACGGTTTGCGAAAAGGCAAAGGAAGCCGGCGCTGATTTTGTAAAGACTTCTACTGGATTTGGGACTGGAGGCGCGAGCGTTCATGCCGTTGAATTGATGAGAAAAACTGTCGGAAAAGACATGGGCGTAAAGGCGAGCGGCGGAATCCGGACTTTTGAAGACGCCGTGGCAATGCTGGATGCCGGTGCAAACAGGCTTGGTTGTTCTGCCGGTGTTAAAATTGTTGAAGGCTGAGTTTTTTTGTGGCGGAAAATCAGGCGAGAGACCAGTACATCATGTTGTCTTTGATTTCGTACTTGATTTTTCCGCTGTCGCTTAGGGAGCTTAAATATGAGCGCAAGGTGCAGCCTATAAGGACGTATTGGCTGAGTTTGAGCGAAATTCCGTTGCGGGTGCTTACATTTTGGAGAAGCTGTTCTGCCGTTTTTGGAGTTTTTAATTCGTCCAAAATCATATTTTCGGTTTCGAGAAGGGCAATAAGGTTTAGTTCGACCAGCCCTTCAATTTGTTCAACGCCTTGACCGTGCCCTGGAACATAAAAATCGGCCTGGATTTTTGAGAGGGCCAAAAGGCTTTTTTTTGATTCTTCTTCGTTAAAAAGATACTGAATCCAGTATTTTTTTATTGCGTCGCGTCCGCTCAGGCAGTCGCCTGCAAAAAAAATTTTTTTTCCGTCTGTATCGGTGATTAAAAATCCTGTATGGTCGATGTAATGACCTTTGAGCGGAACTGTCTGTACGTGAATTTTATCTTCAATGTAAAAATCTGAGCCGCTTTTAAATGTTTTGTCGGCAATGCAGGGAGAAGCCGTAAAATACTTTGTTTCGAGCTCTTTTACCGGCATTCCGCCCCAGATTAGGCCTGTTTCGAGAACGGGGCATTCCATTATTGCGGCTTCGCCAATGCTTGCAATAATCTGGCATCCGGTTTTTGAGCGCAAATATTCGTTTCCGCCGCAATGGTCTGCATGAGAGTGTGTGTTTATTACGGATTTTATTTTGGGAGAATTGAAGGAACTGTTTACTGCTTCAAGTATCGCCTTTGCATAGCGTTCATCGTTTCCGCTGTCGATTAAATAAATATTTGTGGAGGAATCTGGCTGTTTTAGGGCAATAATTCCGATATTTGTTGGCAATGCAAGAAGATAAATGTTTTTTGAAAGTTCAGATAATTCAGTTTTTTCGTTCATTTATTATTCTCCCGTAAAAAAAATCTATCTAATACAAATGTCGAGTTTTGATAAGAGCAGTAATTTAAGTGTCTATCCTGTGCTGCGACAGGTGAAGCTGTTGGAATTTTTCAATAGATTATCTGGTTCAAGCACGATAATGACATTAAATTATAAAACTCGAAATCAAGGGTATCTAATATGAATCTCAATTTTTACATTATAGAACTGTTTTAGCTATTTTCCAAAAGTAAATCGCCGTCTTTTATCCAATCAAGTTTTCTGAAAAATTTCCCAAAAAGCCATGTTAAAATTCCTGGTAAAACAAAGCATACGAGAATAAGTCCAAGCCAGTCGAATCCTGAAGGAGCAGCTGCTGACGCTCCGTGGGAAAGTGCTGTCTGAGAAGGATTGAACCAGCCAGAAATGACGCCGATTTGACCTACTAAGCCGCAGGTTCCCATTCCAGAACTTACCGCTGCTCCATTCATTTCCATTTTGAAAATGCAGGTTGCAACAGGACCTGTGATGAGTGAAGAAAGGCAGGCCGGAATCCATATTTTTGGATTTTTGATGATATTTGGCATTTGGAGCATGCTTGTTCCAAGCCCCTGGCTCAAAAGTCCTGACCAGCGGTTATCCTTAAAACTCAATACTGCAAAACCGACCATTTGCGCGCAGCAACCGGCGACTGCCGCTCCTCCTGCAAGACCTGTAAGACCGAGAGCTGCGCAGATCGCTGCTGAACTTACTGGCAAAGTGAGCAAAACTCCTACAAGAAGAGAAATTATCATTCCCATCAAGAAAGGACGGAGTGTTGTTGCCCAGACAATTATGTTTCCAAAGGCGCTTGCTGCTTTTCCAATGTATTTTGCTGTAATGACTGTTAGCAATGATCCTGTTAAAAGCGTAACAAGCGGAGTAACAATAATATCAACTTTTGTTTTTTTGCTTACAAGGCAACCTGCTTCTGCTGAAAGAATTGCGATAAAAAGAACTGCAAGAGGTCCTCCAGCTCCACCAGTTACATTTGCCGCGCTTCCTGTTGCCGCAAGTGTAAAAAGAACAAGTGCAGGAACTTGCATTGCAAAACCGATTCCTATTGCCATAGCCGCTCCGACAACATGAGCGTCCGAAGCAAAAGCGCCTGCATCAACTAAAAAAGTAAAAATTGGGTTTGAGCCAAGCCGCAAAAGCTGCTGACCAAGAGTTTTTACAATTGTTCCGATTAAGAGCGAAGCGAAAAGACCTTGCGCCATTCCACCCAAAGCATCAATAAGATACCGTTTGACGTACTTGTTCATAACGTCCTCCTGTAAACACCGCGTTAGCGGGAGAAAATATGGTAGTGTCATTGATATACTTGCTGATGCCGAAAAATAATGGTCATCCCAAACGTAACATCTGAATTTCCTGTCTAATTTAGCAAAAAATCAGTTAAAATTCAATTTATGCCGTGTTTTATCTTTGAGAGATTTAAATAAAATGATATAATAATTCTGTTATGTTTTTTCATGGTGGAACTAATTCAAGAAGACTGAATGATTATCTGGACTTTTCTGCTAACACAAGTCCTTTGGGAGTTCACAAGGCTGCTTCGAGGGCATTGCTTGCGCTTTCCTTAAATCCAGATATTATTGCGGCTTATCCGGATCCTAATTGTACGGAACTGAAAGAATCTCTTGCTAAATACTGGAATTTTGACGGGCCAATTCTGTGCGGCTCTGGCGCTGCTGATATTACTCAGCTTATTTCTATGGTTTTTGGAAAAAATGTTCAGGGAACGGCTTTTAACCTGATTGTTGAGCCTGCCTTTTCTGAATACGAAAATGCGCTTTTGATGGCATGCAGCGAAGAAAAAATTCTTCACCTTACCCTCGAAAAGAAAAACGACTTTGTTTTTACGGAAGATGATTTTCAGCATCTTGAAAAAATTCTTTCGGGCGGAGTTCCGCTTATGTTTATGGCAAGTCCTTCAAACCCGGCAGGCAACGTGATGCCTTTGGATATGATTGTAAGAATTGCCAGGCTCTGCGAAAAATCGGACACTGTTCTTGTTTTGGATTCCTGTTTCTGTCAGTTTAGCGAAACTGCCGAAAAAAATGTCCGCGCGCTTATAGACCGCGCTGATGAATTCCCGCATCTTATAATTCTCAATGCATTTACAAAATTTTATGGAATGGCAGGACTTCGTTTGGGATACGCGCTTTGCTTTAGTTCCAGCGTTTATAATCCTCTTGTTAATGCAATGCGTCCGTGGACAATCAGTACGGACGCCCAGGTAACAGGTTCTGCGGTAATGCAGGCAGAAATTGAAAGCAATAGTTGGCACCGTCAGATGCTCAAGCTTGTAACCGAAGAACGAAAATATTTGTCGGATTATTTTGAATCAATCGGAGCAAAAGTTTTGCGTGGTGAAGGAAATTATATTCTCGTTCAACTTAATGAAACTTTACAGAAAACGGCGTTGGATTATGCTTCCGGCTCAGAGCATGCAAAGGATAAAAAAGGTCATAACGGTCCGAAAAAGCAGTCTTTGGTCAACGAAGAGGATTCTTCGCCAAATCCGTTTAAGGCGCCTTTGTGCCAGGCTCTGGCAATGTCAAAAATCGTAATCCGTGGTTGTTCGGATTTTTATGGAATGGATTTAAGCTGGTACAGAGTTTCGATAAAAGCCCACGAAGAAAATGTTCAGCTTGTAAAAGCTTTGAATAAGATTTTTAAAAAATAAGACTTTAGAATTTTGAGCAGAATTTTTTTAAGTTCTGCTTTTTTTATTCATTTTTTTTGCAAAAAAAAGGCTGCCTGTCTTGAAGGGCAGCCTCTTTTTTACCTTTTATTTGGCAAGTCTAATCGATTTTACAGTGTAGTCATTTTTGTGTTCGTTAATTGTAAATTCAAGTTTTTCGCCGACTTTTGAATCGAGAATTGCATTGCCAAACGGAGACATGTAAGAAATGATACCTGCATCCGGATCTGATTCCCACGGTCCCATGATAATGTATTTTTCGTCTTTTCCTGTAGCGTTGTTTGTTAGAACGACTTCTGTTCCAAAAGAAACCATCGAAGTTGTAGCAGTTGTTGGATCGAAGATAACTGCACGTGCAAGTTCGCCCTGAAGACGGTTCAAGTCGTTGTTGAGCTTGTGCTGCGCTTCTTTTGCGGCGATATATTCAGCGTTTTCTTTCAAGTCGCCTTTTTCCTTTGCATCCGCAACTTCCTTTGCAATTGCTGGAATGTCAACAGTTGTCATTTTTGCTTCGAGAGCCTTTTTCTCGTCGAGCTTTGCCTTTGTGACGAGCATTCCCTTTGGAGCGTTTGTCTTTTCCTCTTTTGCGCGGAATTTGTAATCTGGATACTTTGAAAGAATTTTGTTGCGCAAAGCCTGCTTGTAAATGCCTTCAAGGTTAACAATGTCATCAACAAGAGTGTAAAGGTGAGTCATTGTGTCCATGTCGCATGAAAGCATGTAGTTTGCATAAGCATTTTCGCCGTCAAAAATCAATTTTATTGCGTTTTTAATGATTTTTTTATTTTCTGTAGTATCAACGTGATTATCGATTTCACGGTAAGACTGATCGATAATGTTTACGATTGTAATCAATTGTTTCTGATAAGAAATTCCAGACTGTTTAAACCATTCGTCGTCCTGACATTCTTCAAAGAAGAAGAGGACTGCATTGCGGTAGTCGCGGAAATTTTCAAATACTTTTACGGCAAGTTTCTGAACTTTTTCTGTATTTCCATTTTCAATAATTTCGTTGAGCATTTTTTTGTTCAGAACTGTCGGGAAAAGCTCAATGTACTGGTCAACCCAGTCAGACAAAAGTTTTATCTGGTTTAGAAAGTCAGCCTGGAAACTTGTATTTTTTGTGTCTTTGAGAAGAGTGTACATTTCGCGAGGATTGTCAATGTCGCGGTAGAGCTGTTCAAAAGTGTAGTTGAGCTGAACTGCCAAAGATGGCATTTCAGCACCTACTTTCTGAACTATAAGGTAAGAAGCTACAACCTGCTCGTTTGCCTGATGTGCGCCTTTTAAAAAACCCTTGAAATAGTTGTACATATCCATGAAGAATTCGCTGTCTTTATCAGCTTCTTCGTTTTTGAAAAATCTCATGAAGACATCTGCACGTGGAGCGAACTGTTTTTCAGCCTTGAATTCGTTGCTGAGTTTTTCTTCTGTAGAAATTTTAGCATCACGAACAATGTATTCGTTAATGTTGTTTGGATTTACACCAAAAATTGGATTTGTTTCGAGAGTTTTTTTTGCGGCCGTGTTCCACGAAGTCCATTCTCCAGGAGTCAAAATAGAAGGAACTAGTTCCGATTTGATTCTTTTGAAGTCGCAGCTGTTTCCGAAAGACTTGATTATAATTTTGAGAGCCTGAGTTTTGTCGCGGTTGTCCTTGAAAAGTTTCTGTAAATCGTCCTTTGATTTTGTTGCCTTGAGAACCCAGATGTGGTCGCGTGCAAGAGGCTGGAGCGCGCTTACTGCCATTTTGAGAGACATCTGCTTAACTCCGTTCTTTCTTCCAAAGTTGATGAAAAGATTGTCATTTTCTACTTTTGTGATGATTCCAACGCCCCATGTTCTGTGGTAAATGAAATTTTTTACGCCAAAAGCAATGTGTTTTTCAAAATCATTGATTGCCTCAAATACGTTGCGGAAATTCTGAGTAAGGTTTGATGAAGCGATAAAGTCGTTGACGTTTGGATTTTTAGCGTATTTTCCCTGGAAGCAGGCTGCAATTTCGTTTCTTGCCCAAGAATCTTTTGGATCGATTCTGAGAATTATTTTGAGAATTTGAATTGCAATATCCCATTTTTTAGGATCTGAAGGCGCGTTGTCTTTGTAGTACGGATAAAGGCCGTGAAGAAGAAGAGAGCTTTCTTCTGCGCTGATTGATTTTTCTACTTTGCGCTGTACGAGAAGGAAGAAGTCAATTTCGTCAGGAATCATAGAAACGAGTTTTGCCCAAGTTTCTTTTAATGCGGTTGGGTTGTTTGTATTAACAAAGCGGAGAAGTGCTTTTTTGCAATAAGCAACGGCATTTTTTACATCGCCTTCTGCTTCGTAATGTTCTGCGAGAATTTTTGCGATTTCAGCTTCTTCAACGTCAATTTTTACAATTTTTTCGTAAAGAGCCCAAGCTTTTGGATCATTTGCTGCACGGTAAATATCTGCAAGTGTGCGGAGGGCAAATTTGTTATTAGGATCAATGTCGAGAATTGTTTCGCAAAGATAGGTTACAACCGGTTCTTTGTAATTTTTCTGGAAAATGTCTACAAGAGTTACCAAATTCGAATTGTCAAGATCTCCATGTTTTAAACCGAGAATTCCCGAAATATAAAGCGCAATGATGCTGTCTTTTGTGTGAGAAAGCTGTTCATCACAGATTGCTTTTATTTCCGCAGTGCAATCCTCTGCTTCTGCTTTTTCGATGATTTCCGACAGCTCGATAAGGTTGTTCTTTGTGTAGTTGCCGATTGCTGCTCTTGTCCAGGTTGCCTCTTTGAGCATGTCCTGTACTTTTGTAACGATTTCTGCAGACATTTTATACTCCTGTAAAAAAAATTATTCCAAAACTTATTATTTTATATACAAGTCATAGACATTTCTGTCTAAAATCTTGATTTTTAGTAAAAGGTCGCTAACTTCGCTTCCAGTCTGGTTTTTCTGAATGTAGTGATCAACTAACCAGAAATACATGTAAATCAATTTTGGTTTTAACTGATTTACATTGTTAGCAGGATTTTTAATTTCGTTTTCCGTTTCATAAATATCCTGCTTTAATTTTAAAACCTCTACGCTCCGAAGCTCACGCTTTATATTAAAAACTCCATAAAGAACCGCATAAACTGGAATCCAATATTGAAGTTCTGAGCCGCTGTATCCGTGGTCGTCTTTTATTTTCTGAACAAGACATTTTATAAGTTCTGAATCTAGCATGCTTATATCGATTTTTCTCGCATCGATAAAAAATGCTTCCCGAAAAAGAACTTTTGACTCGTTTTCCAACCCGCACAGGGCACAGCAGTCGGCCATTTCGGCAATTATCTGCGCCGAACCAGGAAGAAATTTATTTGCCTCCATAAGGTTTGAACGCGCAATGTCGTACTTTCCGAGTTTTTTGTTGCAGATTCCGATTTTTAAAAGCAAATCTGCCTTTTGAGCCGGAAGTCTTGTATTTTCCTGTGAAACAGAACTAAAACTGTCCAGTGCAAGAGAAAACACTCCTGTCTGCACCGAAAAAACTGTTCTTGCAAAAATTTCTTTTTTTTTGCCGAACGCTTCCTCGAAAGTTTTCCACTGAAATAGAATGCTTTCTCCACGTTCGTAAAAGTCGGATTTTGCCAGTTTTTTTATAAAATCAATCCAATAAGAACAGCACCAGACTGCAAAATCAATCTCTTTGTTGTCGAGGTTGAATTCCAAAATATCCGCAAGAAGTTTTTTTGCCTCTGCTGGCTCTCCTTGAGAAAGCATTTTGTAAGCCTGTTTTAATCCTTCTTCAGATTGAACACTCATAACGACTGTATTAAATTTATAGCAAAATGGGGGTGTTAGTCAATAAATTATAAAAAAAAGCAAAAATGGGGCATAATTTATACTTTACTTGAGTAAATAAGTCAATGGTTTTTTCTGTTAATTTTTTTTAATTTAGTTACACGTAAAAATAACAGAAAGTTTTTAATAAAGACAGCGAATTTTTGGTTTGGCTCTAAGTTTTGGACGGAAAAACAACATGCAGCTTGTTTTTTTTTGAGAAAATTAAGAATGAATTTAAAACCAATAGAGGAAATGACTAGATTAAGAAAAAATATGTTTGCTATTTTTTATGGGGGGGAAGAATTTTGCGAGAGAAGGGACTTGAACCCTTACGCCGAAGCACTAGATCCTAAGTCTAGCGTGTATGCCAATTTCACCACTCTCGCAGATTACGGCAAGGACAGAAGTCTCGATCCCGATTTTTTATTTCGTAAAACCGAAATATGAGCGACCGGGGGCTCGAACCCCGGACCCACAGATTAAGAGTCTGTTGCTCTACCAACTGAGCTAGTCGCCCGAAAATCTTATCAGTTTTTATACAATATGCGTCTGACACGGCTCGAACGTGCAACCTACGGATTCGAAGTCCGTTGCTCTATCCAGTTGAGCTACAAACGCGTTGTATTTAACCAGCGAGCTCCAACACATAAAAATGTATTTGAATGTGGGTGCCTAGTGGGGTTCGAACCCACGACAGCCAGATCCACAATCTGGAACTCTACCGCTGAGCTATAGGCACCGTGTAACTGATGTGAATAATTCTATCAAAAAACGAAGATTAGTGTCAAGATGAAAAATTGTGATTTCTGGATTTTTTAAAAATTTGAATAAAAAACTGTCAAAAACTGAGGAACTTGTTTTTTTTTGCGGAAATTTTACGCCGGGGTGGAGTTGCGCGAAGCGTTCGCAGACTGAAAGTATGCGAATGAGCGTTTAGCGGAACAACGTAACACCGGAGGAGACAAAAAAAATTCGTCCAAAATAAAAAAACGGTTCTAATAAGAAAATAAATTAAAGGGTGGCTTTTGTTTTTCCGAAAATAAATTGAGGAAATTTATGGAACAGGCTTTAAAAATGCAGTTTTTGGAAATTTTGAAAAAACAGTCTTCTTTGCTGGATGAAATTCTTGTTGTTCAGAAAAATGTTCACGAATGTGTTGTAAAGCGGGTTTGGCTCGAACTTGAAGAGTGGCTGGAAAAAATGCGCTGTTTAAGCGATGAATTTGCCGAACTTGACGGACGCCGGGAAAAAATTTCTTCGGAAGTTAGTTTTTATTCGGAGCTGGAAATTGCCGTGCTTGTCCGCGAAGTAAAGTCTAAGCTTTTGAAGTCGAAAATTGAAAACAAAATTTTAAATGAATATATTTTTAATACTAGGAAATTTTTGAAAGGAATTTTTGAAGAAGTTTTGCCTGAGCGCAGAAATACTGTTTATTCGCATTATGGAAAAATCGTAAAGCCGGAACTTCACAATGTTGTAATAGACCAGATTGTTTAGGCTGGAACGGAGGAAAAAAATATGGCTAACGCTTTTGCAGGAATTGAACTTGGAAAAAGAAGCATAATGGCTCATTCGCAGCAGATTCAGACTGCCGGCCACAATATTTCAAACGCTGATACTGAAGGTTACAGCAGGCAGCGTGTTCAGGTTAAGACTTTTGATCCTCTTTACAGACCTGACCTTGCTCGTGCGGAAACTCCAGGACAGATTGGTCAGGGAACTACGATTGAAAGCATAACTCGTCTTAGGGATGAAATGCTTGACCAGAGAATTGCTGCGCAGTCAAACAACGAATCTTACTGGGCTACTCGCGAACAGTATTACACTATGATTGAGCAGGTTTACAATGAACCGAACGATGTTTCTGTCCGGACGAATATGGACAAATTCTGGCAGTCTTGGCAGGAGCTTTCTGTTTATCCGGAAAGCAAGGCTGCCCGTCAAGCCGTTGTTACCCGTGCGGACAGTTTAACTCAGTCTATTTCTGGCCGCTATAATTCTTTGGCTGGAATAGGAACTCTTTTGAACGGCGATATTGAAGCTACTGTAAAGCAGGTAAATGATTATGCAAAGCAGATCGCTGATTTGAACGGCGAAATTGTGCGTTCCAAGGCGATGGGCGATAATCCGAACGATCTTATGGACAGAAGGGATTTGCTTGTTGAGAAGCTTTCTGGTCTTGTGGAAATAACGAGCGACAGCCGCGACAGCGACGAATTTATGGTTCACGTCGGCGGACAGGTTTTGGTTCAGGGAAGCGTTGCCCGCGGTTTTGATCTTGTTGCCCAGGCTGACAATAATGGTTATGACAAGGTTGTGTGGAAAGACACCGCTCTTAACGCTGACATAAAATCTGGAAAACTCGGCGCTTTGATTGAGCTGCGTGACAGTGATATAAGAAACGAAATTCAGGCATTGAACACTATGGCTGTAAATTTTGCTGATTTGGTAAACGATGTTCATCGCGCTGGAATCGGTGCGAACAATGAGACAGGGCTTGATTTTTTTGTTCAGCATCCTTTTGTTACTGATGTCAAGGGAAATTATGACCGCAACGGTGACGGTGAAGTTGATACGTCTTATATTTTCCGTTTTTCCGGTAAAAATTCGTTAAATCCTCAGGAAAAAGTCGGACTTGACGGTGTTATGACTTTGTCAGGCCATTCAGGAAATATTGCTGTTCCATATTTTGCAAATGACACTGTGGAAGATGTAATTGCAAGGATAAATGATTCTCAGGGCGAGGTTAAAGCTTATCTTGACCGCGAAAATAAACTCGTTTTAAAAGCGGGCGCTTCTGAATCAATGGAAAATCCAGACTTTGTGCTTCGCCATGTCGAAGATTCAGGACTTTTCCTTGCCGGTTATTCAGGCATTTTGAACGGAAGCGGCGCAGAAAACGCTTATGATTTTGCTCGCGCCGATGCGGTTGATTCTCTGGCTGGAGAATATTCTGTTGCTCCTGTTATGAATCCTGGCGGATATATTGCCGTTAGCGAAAAAATAAAAAACGACCCGAATTCAGTGGCGACAGGTTTTCCGAACGGCCAGGGAAGGGCTTCGATTGGAGATGCCCGTGCTGCTGTAGAAATTGCTTCAATCCGCAACACTGACGTAATGATTGGAACGAGCCGCACTTTTGACGACTATTTTGCAGAAACTGTCACAAATGCCGGTCTAAAAGGCGAACAGGCGGAAAATATGCTTTTGAGCCAGAATGCGATTATGAATGATTTAAGGAATTTTAGGGATTCTATCAGCGGCGTAAATATCGATGAGGAGCTTGCCGACATCATAAAATTTCAGCATGGATACAACGCTGCGGCAAAATATGTTTCTGTAATCGACCAGATGCTTGATACGATAATCAATCGTCTTGGCGTTTAGTTTTTATCTTTACAAGTTTGCGTTGCAAACTTACTAATCAATTGCAATTTCTCACTTTGATACGGAATTGCAGTAAAAGGTCAATCCTAAAACTGAAGTTTTTAGCTTGGCTTTTTATGGGAGAAATAAGGCTATGAGAAGAATCAGCAGTCAGATGAATAACAACAATACTCAGAACAATCTTCGTATTCAGGAACGCCGCTTAAATAAAATAAACAACCAGATAGGAAGCCAGCAAAAAATTCAGTCTTTGCGCGATGATCCTGTTGCTGCAGGCCATCTTGTAAAATATCAGTCTTATCTTAACCGCGTAAACAATTTTGAAAAAAACGGACAAACTTTAAGCGACCAGTTTGTGTATCGCGAAGGTTATATGCAAAATTCTCTTGATATTATGCAGCGTGTGCGTGAGCTTGCAGTTACTGGAGCAAACGGAATTTATAATCAGGACGATTTGCGGAATATGGCTGTAGAAGTTGATGAACTTTTGCAGGAACTTGTTCAAAACGCGAATGCTACTGGTCCTGACGGAAATTCAATTTTTGCAGGCACAAACACAAACTCTCCTGCGTTTGAAGTTGATTTAGGTCATGTTGACGGTGCTGTTCAGCCTTTGATTTCTTCTGTTCGCTATAACGGAACGATTGATAAGAATAAAGTTGAAGTTGATGAAAATAAATATATTACAGTGGACAATGTTGGTTCAAAGACATTTTGGGCGGAACCTCAGCGCCTGTTCAGCGGACGTGACCTTTCTTCATGGCAGGCAAAGGAAAGCGGCGTAATAAATATCGACGGTCAAAAAATTCAGATGGAAAGCGGAGATACAGTATATTCTCTTGTTGCAAAAATCAACAGTTCAGGAGCCGCTGTAAAGGCTGCTGTCGATCCTGTTACGAACGGATTGAACCTTACAACGACGGATTCTCATCAACTCTGGCTGGAAGACGTTTCTGGAACTGTTTTGAATGACCTTGGAATAATAAAAGATTCAAGTCAAAAGCCTCCTTACAATATGGCGGATAATGTTCGTGTTTCGGGCGGTTCTCTTTTTGACAGTGTAATTTTGCTCAGAAATTCCCTTTTAAAAGGCGATGGAGATACAATCGGAACTCGCGTTCTTGCCAGCATTGACTCTGGAATAAACAATCTTACTACCCGCGTTGCAAAGTCCGGAAGCGAATATGAAAGGCTTCAAAACGACATTGTGCGGAATTCTGCGACTGCGCTGAACGTAACTTCTCAAATTTCTAGGGAAGGCGATCTTGACATAACACAGGCCATTACCGATCAGAAAATGCTTGAATATACCCAGCAGGCAACCTTAAGCAATGCCGGAAAAATGTACAGTTCTTCTCTCTTAAACTACATGAAGTAAAGTTTAAATTTTGAGATAAAAATTGAATGAAATTAAAAATAATTGGGAGGAAAATTTTTAGCAATGGAAGTAAAAACAAAAACAATGGGAACTGTCAATGTTGATGAAAGTCAAATCGTCAGTTTTCCAAACGGTCTTTATGGTTTTGAAGAATATCATAAATATGCGATTATAGAGGCGGAATACAAACCTTTTTACTGGCTTCAGTCTCTCGACGAACAGAACCTTGCCTTTATAATCGTTGATCCGTTTTTGATTGTAAATGATTATGAACTCGACATTGATGACAGAACTCTCTGTGAAATCGGCATTGATTCTCCGGGCGATGTAATTTTGTTCGCAATAATTACAGTTCCGGCAGACGGAAGCGCTGTAACTGCAAATCTTCAGGGGCCGATTGTTATAAACCGCAAAAATCGGACAGCTCTTCAGGTTATACTTTCTGATTCAAAATGGACCACAAAGCATAATATCATCAAAACTTTAAACGATAAGGAAAAAAAGTAATGTTGATATTGTCAAGAAAAGTAGATGAAAAAATAAAAATTGGCGACAACATTACAATCACTTTGATTGAAGTTCGCGGAGATCAGGTTAAAATCGGGATTGAAGCGCCAAAAAATGTAAAGGTTTTCCGTCAAGAAGTTTTTAATGCAATTCAGACAGAAAACAGGGAAGCTGCCGCAAATTCGCAGACTCTCGAAGCGCTTTCTAAATTCTTAGGCGGAAAATAAGTTTTTTTGAAGAAAAAGTTAGTCTAATCAAGAATAAAAAAATCGGCTTAAAAACTACATGTTTTCCAAGGCGATTTCTGCTTCGCTTTTGCGCAGATATTCAGGCCCTTCAAAATCTTTGAGGGGCTCTTTTTTTTCTTCAATCATTTTTTCGGCAATATTGAAAAGATTTATGCAGGTGTTTATTTGCGCGTCAAAATAAATAACGTCCAGAGAAGGGCTGTTTTGTTTGAGTTCTTCTGCAAAAAGCTTTGCATCCGATCCGACGCAGAGAACTTTTTTTGTTTTGTCGATTACGGAAATTACTTTTTCTATCGTCGTGTCTTCCGGCTCAAGAATTGTCTTTTTATTTTCGTAAATTCCTGCAAAAAACTGTTCTTTTTTTGCATCGACTGTCGAAATTACAAGTCCTTCAAAATTTTTAAATGGCGAGGCGTAACATTCGAGTGTGGAAACTCCATAAACAGGCTTGTTAAATGCCAGCTCAATTGATTTTAAAGCGGAGAATGCAAGCCTCAAACCTGTAAAAGTTCCCGGACCTTTGCATAAAACCGTGTAATCGAGTTCTTCAGGTTTTAAATCGACTTTTTTTAAGACAAAATCAATGGCAGGCAAGAGTTCCTGGCTTTGTTTTTGTCCTATATCCAGCGACAGAGAAGTCGTAATATCATCATTTTTCGCGCTGACTGTCATGCAGCCAGATGCGCTGTCTATTGCTAAAGCTTTCATTTTTTTCCCCATAAAAAGTCGCCGTAAGGCCAGTTTTCGAGCGTAATTTTTCTTCGGCAGCCATCGGCGCTTTTCTGAGGCTCAAGCCGAATTATTATTGTTTTTTTTGGAAGCGAATCCATAATTTTTTCTGACCATTCGATTATGCTTACGCCGTTTCCATAAATCAATTCTTCTGCGCCAAGATTTATAAAGTCGTCAGTTCCGTTAAGGCGGTAAACGTCCATGTGATAAAGAGGAAGTTTTCCTTCGTATTCGCTTATGAGGCAGAATGTCGGGCTAGTGATTGTATCTTCAACTCCAAGAGCAATCGCAATTCCCTTTGTAATTGTTGTTTTTCCTGCCGCAAGAGTTCCCTGCATTGCAAGAATATCGCCTTTTTTTAATTTAGAACCTATTTTTTTTCCAAATTCAATTGTCTGCTCTGGTGAATCTGTATAAAAAGTCATATTGGTAATAATCCTTCGTTGTCCATTGAAAGAATTTTTTCTTTTATTGATTTTGTTACAGGCAAAACTGGATAATCAAAATTTGTGCCGTACGGATAATTTAATGTGACTGTCTTTCGTCCGAACGGATCAACTTCTATTGTAAAAGAAATCTCTACATCTTCCTGCTTTGAGAGAAAATCGATTTTTGCAATTGCAGTATAATTTCGGCGGTAATAAATCAAATTATCTTCAACGCCAATAGAACTGATTTCTAAAACTTTCATGTCTTTACAGAATAATCTAATCTAATTTTACCGTCAATAACAGTATTGCTGTTAAAAAGTCTTATGAATTTTTTTTGCATTTCAAAATGTTTCATAACCGCAGGCGAGTGCATTTATTCTATTCATAATATTTTTTTCAATTTTTACAAATTTTATGTGAATAATATATTCGTTATTTTTTGTTTTTGTAGTTCGGATTATAAAGCCGATTGCGCAGGCTTCTGTTTTTCCGTCAAAAGGAGCTGTTACTTTTAAATATTGCTCTGCTTTGATGGCAAGTTTTGTTGTTATCCTGCATCCTCCGGCAGAAATATCTAAAAGTTGTCCTTCATGTATTTTTTCGCTTGCTTTATATTCTGTTTTGTTGCCGTCAATTTCTGGTTTTACATAAGAAAAACTGCAATCTTGAAAAAGGTCAATTCTCGGAAAAGCGCGTTTTGTTCTGGAAAATATTTTATCGCTGTGGGTGCAGACAAGAAGGTCTGTATCTCTTTTCCCTTTCTGATAACGCACAACCCGGACTTCTATTTCGTAAGGCATTGAGTCTTTGTACACAAAAATCAACTTTATTTTTGAAAGAATTGCTGGTCTGTCCTGGGCAGGCAAATCTTCCGGAAGCTGAAAATGAAGTTCGTACTGATTTGAATCGACAAGAACGGTTAAAAAATGAATTCCCTGCGATGGAGTGTAATTAAAAGTTGTTCCTATTGGAATTACGCGCGAAGTTTTTATAATGGCAGAAGATTCAAACGTTTTTACAAGTTTTGCCCTGAGCGAAAAGATAACTGATTTTGCATTTTCATCTTCTGTGTTTTTTAATGAATTGAATTCACTTTTTAAGTATGAATTAAATGTATTTGTTTTATTGAGAATGTAATTTATGTTTGGGAGCGGATGTTCTGTGCAGATTTTAGAGAAAAGTTGTTTTTCGTCAGTTGAAAGTTTTGCGCGTTTTGAAATTTCATTTATATTTTTTTTTGAAGTAGGGCGGTTTTTGCTTTTTTCTGCATATGAATCTGAAATTTTATATTTTTCGAGAATTTTTGAGATGCCCCATAGAATTACAAGTATTGTCGCAGCAATAAGAGCAACTAGCAGAACGGAAAGAATATTTATGGAAAGCCTTGCTGCAATCGGTGAACCAGAATTCATTTATGCCTCCAGAGCGTCTGCCAGGCTGCCGAGCCGCGGGCTGATTTCGTATTCTGCCAAATCGCCCAAAAGGACTGTGTCCTTTGATTCAATAGCCTGTTCAAAGTCCTTTAGAATCGGAGACAAATCTGCGAAAAATTCGACAAAAGTTTTGCCTTCGATTTTTATTTTTCCAAATTTCTGAGGAAACAAGGCGGAAAGACTTGCTGTGTGGCAAATGCTGTCGATTAAATCAGCAAGCGAAGTAATTATTGAATTTGCTTCATTGTCTTTTCCAGCCTGAAATTTTACAGGAAGTTGTTTTAATTCTTCTGAAAGTTTGCGGCAGATTTCTTTTTCTTCGTTGAAAGAATTTTCGATTGCATCCTGACTTATAATTTCAAGTTCAATTTTTGTGTCCGGACACAATTGTTTTTCGGCAGTTTTGTCAAAATCTTCTGCACTGATATTTTTTCCGTCAACGATAATGCTTATGGTCGTTGCGTTTGATTTCGCACATTCTTCTTCAAAACCTCTGAGAACATCTCCGATTGTTTTTTCGTTTTCGAGCTCAACATCAATCTTTGTCCCGTTTACATAAAATTCCATAAATTTTTCCTGTTTCTGTAAGTTATAAAAATTCAAATTTTAGCTTAGATATATTTTACTATTGTTTTCCGTTGTTTGCAAAGTTTGAGATTGTATTTGACTGTGCGTTCAGACTGTTCAAGGTTCCTTCCATCTGTCCGTATTTCGACCTTAATTGCGCTTCTTTGCTGTCTATTTGACGTTCAAGAGTTGCAATCTTTGTTTCGGACGATTGAATCCTTGTTTTGAGAGTTGCGTTTTTATTTGCGATTATTCCGCCGCTCTGAACCCAGGAACCTAGCTGCCTGTCGAGTTGATATGCAATGCCTGAATCAACGATTAAATCTCCGTCAGAATCGTATCCAAAAATATTTTTTATCTGATCGAGGTCGTTTTCCAGAGCCTTGTCCAGCTGTTTTTCGTTTATTTCAAGGTAACCGCGGAGCTGGCTTGCGGAATATCCTCCTGAAGAACCTGTCGCCCTTGTTGAAATTCCAAGCTGATTGAGCATTGTTATTGCCGCATTTTCTGACCAGCGGTAACTTCCAGAAACAATTGATTGCAAGGAACTTTTTCCGGAACGTAGGGAACTGTCTCCAAAAAACATTCCGAGCCTTTTTTGCGCGTTTTCCTGCTCATCGCTTGTAAGATAATCTAATTCAGAAATAATTTCCGGCTTGTTTTCGCTCAAAATGTTCATTTCTGCCAAAACCTGATTGTAAGTTCCTACAAATTGAATTAGAGCGTCTTTTGCAGATTCTTTGTCCGGTTTTATGTCGATTGTCGCGGTCTTTTCAGTTGAATTAAATACATTCAGCGTTACATGAGGAATTACATCGTCTATTTTGTTTGTCGGACGGTTTACAGTAATTCCTTCGTACTTGATTATTGCATCTCCTGCAGTTGAAACCGGATGCACAGCTTCGTAGCCCAAATCTTTTTTTGAGTCATAAACCGTAAACTTTGAAACAGCAGCCGCTTCTCCTGTGTTTCTGTTTCGTATAACAATGCTCTGAATGTCCGGATAATTTTTTAAATCAACTTGAACTGTTTTTTCTCCAGTTTCTTCATCAATAGCAAGACTTGCGGTCTTAATCTGAGTTTCCTTTCCATCGGCAGTTCTTGCGTAAAAGTCTGTTTCGCCGGCAATTGGCGTAAGCAGGGTAGGAGGCACTGGCGGAAGTTCAACTTGTGTCTTGTCGTTAAAAACAGTCACGTCTTCGTAAGTAACTTTGCCTGCTTCCTGAAGTTCCGGCCGGGTAGTGCGGATAAGGTTTAATTCATCGGTTATATCCTGGGTTTCAAAGGTTGAATACGTGAATTCAATTCTATTATTCTTGTTTTCAAGAATTTCGTCATTAAGTTGAAGTTCAAGTCCAGAGCGCGGAGGAAGAATATAGCGGTTTTCTTCTGAATCCCATTCAACTTCTTTGCTTGTAATTTCCGGCATTCCAGACTGTTCTACCGCAGGAACTGGAAATTCGTCCTGAGGCGAATAAAAATCTTCCAAAGACGTTCCGATTTCCTGAAAGTCAGCCTTTGTTTTTGCAATGATTCCGTGTTTCAGGGCGAATGAAAGCGCATCATCCTTAAAAATTAAAGTATTTTCATCGCCAGTTTTTAATGACTCAAGTAAAAGCGACTGTTTGCTGTTTGAAACACCGACGATGCTTGCTTTTATTGTGTTTGCTCCGCGTTTATTGAGAGAATTTACAAATTCCGAAACTTTTCCGCCTTTCCAGTTAAAAGAAATCGTTTTGTCTGCAACCTGAAAACTGTATTTCCCTTTTGGAATTGAAAAATCTTTGTCCAGCTCTTCCGAAAGAAAACGGTCTGATGTCGCCGGTTTTACAACATCAATTTTAATTTGACCGTAAGCTGCTTCTCGTCCGGGTGTTGCGGTTATTGCATTTTCGTCAGTTGAAGTCGAAATTTTATTGTTGAAGGGATTGTCAAATGAGTAAAGAGTTTTTGTATTTGTGCGAAGAGCCGTCATCTTCTGGCTCATTCCGTTCCAGGCATTTTGCTGTTCCTTGTACCTGTCGAGCGACTCCTGCTCCCTTGTAAGCGGAAGCCGCTCTTTTTTAATCAATGCTTCAATAAAATCGTTAGTCTTATATTTGTCACTGACTCCAGGTATTGATATATCAGCCATGTTGTAATCCTGTAAATTATGCTAATGCAAGAAAATGAATTAAATCATTTCGTCAAACAATACTCCGATTGCTTTCCGTATTCTTACTTTTAACTTTTGAATGTCTTCGGAAGGAATTTGTTTTATGACTTTATCAGTTTTTGAGTCAACAACGGTAACAACGACTTGATTCAGTTCCTTATTTACCGAAAATTGGACTTTTCTACCCGAAACAACATCTGATAGTTTTTGTAATTGACGGACATCTTCTTGTAATTGGGCATTTTTGTCGGAAATGTTTTGAACCACTTGTGCAGCATCTGCCATAGGCATCTTTACTTCCAGTTTTTGCGGAATTCTAGATGCATAAACATTTGCGGAGTTTGCTGATATGCGGCCATCCATTGCCGGCTGCCCTATTGAACTTATTGTCATGGGGCTTTCCTCCTGAAAAATGAAAGAAGAAGGAGGGCGCACCCCTTCTTCTTTACGCTTTTATTCTAAAAAAGATAACATCCAGGAATCTCTTAAATAATAAAAGCGATTTTGCTATCTGAGCAATGCAAGTACGTTCTGTGACTGGCTGTTTGCCTGTGCGAGCATTGCTGTACCAGCCTGTGAAAGAATCTGGTTTTTTGTATACTCAACCATTTCAGAAGCCATATCTGTATCACGGATGCGTGACTCAGCAGCCTGAAGGTTTTCTGCAGCTACGCCAATACCGTTAGAAGCCATTTCAAAGCGGTTCTGGTATGCACCGAGATCTGCACGCTGTTTTGAAACTGTCAAAAGCGCGTTGTCGATTGATGCAATAGCCATGTTAGCTTTGTCTGGTGAATCAATTCCAATCTGTTCATCAGATCCCTGGGCTCCTTTAAGTCCAAGAGCTTCGGCTGTCATAGTGCCGATGTATACACGAGCGTTCTGGTCAACATTTGCACCGATCTGGAACTGCATAATGCGTCCTGATACTGAATCTGAAGCGAATGCGCCTGTAAGAGTATTCATTCCGTTGAACTGAGCCTGGGAAGCGATACGATCTACTTCTGCAACGAGCTGAGATACTTCAACCTGAATCTGCATACGGTCTTCATCGCTGTAGATGCCGTTTGATGACTGAACTGCGAGTTCACGAATTCTTTGAAGAATGTCTGTAGTTTCCTGCAAATATCCTTCTGTAGACTGAATGAAAGAAACACCATTCTGAATGTTTCTGTTGGCTTGATTCAATCCACGAATTTGGCTGCGCATCTTTTCAGATACTGCAAGTCCTGAAGCGTCATCGCCAGCTTTGTTAATGCGCTGACCTGAACTGAGTTTTTCGATGTTTGCCTGCAACTGTTCATTAGAAACTCCCAGTGTGCGATTTGAGTACATCGAACTCATATTGTGATTAATAACCATAATTTGTGCCCTCCATGCAAAAAAACATACGACTTCATGCCGTAAGTCCTGCCATTGTGCGGTTTGCAGTCGGTTTTGCGCCCCCTTCTGCAGTTTTAGTCCATCAGCAGGAACTGTTATTCGTATTCTGTATAAAAATACTAATAACCGTCCATACTGTCACAAGGTCATGGAGAGCTGTTTTCAAAGATCATTGGCATTCCTAAAAAAATGCCCGGTTTTTCAGATAAAACTGCAATAAAATTACAGCTTTTTGTTCTGCAAAACTCTATGAATAAGATTATAGCAAAAAAATCTGCTAAATCAAATTCTAAAGTTAGGTTTTTAGTGTTTTTTGTGAAAAAATAAAAAGAAGTAGAACAAAAACACCGCAAAATTTGTCAGAAATTCAAAAATGATTTTAAAATCATACTTAGATTTCTGACAAATTACTATACAGCACTATCTAAGCAAAGACAATACGTTCTGTGATTGTGAGTTTGCCTGAGCAAGCATTGCTGTTCCAGCCTGTGTGAGTACCTGGTTCTTGGTGAATTCAACCATCTGCGAAGCCATGTCTGTGTCACGGATGCGTGATTCAGAAGCCTGCATATTTTCAGCTGAAATATCAAGTCCGCGAACTGCATATTCCATGCGGTTCTGGTAACCACCGAGATCGGCACGTTGCTTGTTAATCTTTTTAAGAGCTTCGTCGATAGTTCCGATTGCGCGGTTGGCCATATCAGGAGATGCCAAACTCATTGGAGTTTCAGTACCGATTTCGCGGATACCGAGAGCTTCCGATGTCATTGTTCCGATGAATACCTGCATACGCTGATCCATGTTTGCTCCAATGTGGAACCACATAGAACCTGTAACAGTGTTTTCACCTGTAGACTGCGCAAAACGTCCTGTGAGCATGTTCATACCGTTGAACTGTGCTGTAGATGCAATGCGGTCTACTTCTGCAACGAGCTGAGAAACTTCAACCTGGATCTGCATGCGGTCTTCGTCGCTGTAGATGCCGTTTGATGACTGAACTGCAAGTTCGCGGATACGCTGCATGATGTCTGTTGTCTCCTGCAGATAACCTTCTGTAACCTGAATGAAACTGATACCATTCTGTGCGTTCTGAGAAGCCTGGTTCAATCCACGGATCTGGCTGCGCATTTTTTCAGATACCGCAAGCCCAGAGGCGTCATCACCAGCGCGGTTGATTCTTTCGCCTGATGAAAGCTTTTCCATGTCTTTTTGAAGACCCTGGTTAGTTACTCCTAACTGTCTGTTTGAATACAGAGCTGACATGTTGTGGTTAATGACCATAATTTTTTCCTCCATGGAAAATTGTCAATCCAAAATCCTTTTTGGACTGTTTGTAAAAGGAAACTTCTGCATTTACAAGGCTACATCCATTTCCTTTTACATTGACTTGTTTGGACATCTGTTTCATCGAAACATTTCTGCCCATAACTTGTCTTTATTCTTATCGGCATTGGAAATAAATATCTTTAATAAAAAATTCAATTTTTTTTGAACTTTTTGAAAAAAATAGTTGAGCGAGGAAGTGCAATTTTACGTGCAGGCAGATTGCAAAATTTTCTGGCATAAAATAGTCAGCTATACTATGTACAAAAAAACACGGTCTGCCAATTTTTTGTGACAGACCGTGCATTGTAGTGTAATTCAAGATGAAATAAAAAAAAATGAATTTTAGCCTTGTTTATTCAGATTTTTTAAGATGTCAGAAATTGCTCGCGCTGCTTTTCCGCGGTGAGAAATTCTATTTTTTTCTTCGGCTGAAATTTCTGCGACAGTTTTTTTGTATTGCGGAAGATAGACAATAGGATCGTAGCCAAAACCTCCGTTTCCTGCCTGTTTTTTTATGTCGTCGATTAGCTCGCCTTCAAAGGTTTCCTGGGCGACAAAAAAACGTTCACTGTTTATGAGCAAAACCATTGCGCAGACGTAAAAACATCTGCGGTTTTTTGAGCCTGTTGCGTTAAGCTGCAGAATAAGGTTTTCATTCTGCTCGTTTTGCGGCATTTTGTGACCGTCTGGATAACCGCGCATAAATTCTGGACCTGCATAGCGTGAAGTGTAGATTCCTGGTGCGTTTCCGAGGCTTTCTACGCAGATTCCTGAATCGTCTGCAATTACAGGTTCATGGACAAGCTCGTAAAGGGCGCGCGCTTTTATGAGGGAATTTTCGTAAAAACTAGCGCCTGTTTCTTCTGGATCAAATTCGATTCCAACGTCTGCAGGGATTAAAATTTCACAATCAGAGAGAATTTCCTGCATTTCTTTCTGTTTGTGCCGGTTGCCGGAAGCTAAAAATAATTTCATAAGCTAAATATACTCCAAAAAAAAAGTGGTTACAATAAACGAATTCACTCATCGTCATTTTTGCCGTTTTCCTCTTTATAATTTTGGGCATTTTCAATAAATGGCATAAAATTGAGTGTTTTTTGACGGTGGGTTAAAAAAAACGAAATACGCCGCTCTTTTATTCCTGTAACTTTTGCAATTTCTGCAACTGTAGGAGAAGCAACAAATCTGTGCTTTAGAAGGCTGTTGATATTTTTCCAGCTGTTTGTCTGGTTTTCGTATTTTTCCGAAAGTCTGTTGTAATAAGATGAAGATGTATCGATTTTCGAAATCTCGAAAAGACCTCTCTTATGAAAGAAAAATGCGCGGTTTCTCCGTTCAATCATATAATTTCTTTTTGACCTTTTACAGGCTGTCCTTAATTTTAACTCCTCAATTTCCTGGCAAAAATGTTCATGGTTCATTTTTAAAAATTCAGATATGTTTTTGAGCATTGCAGGATCTATTTCGTTGCAGGCTTTGCAGGCGCAAATGTGAATGAATTCCTTTAGAATTTCCTGCTTTTTTTTGCTCATGTTGTCCAATGTTTTTGAAAAATTTCGTTTTGTCTGAAAATTATGGCTTTTTTCGATGTAGTCTTCGTTCATTTTTTCCTGTCTGTATTCAAAGTCAAGAATAGACTGGTCTTGCAGGCATTGTTCGCCAGCTTTTGTTTTTACCTGTTTTTTAACCCAATTTTTGTAAGTATGCTTTATGCATGCTCTTAGAAAAATTGTAAAGTTGATGGAGCTTTTTGTGTAATTTTTTACGTATTGAATAAAAACTGAAGAGCCGAAGAGCAAAAAATCGCTCAGCTGGTCTTCTGTAAGCGTAGAAAGTCCATATTTTTTCGGATTTTTAAAGATTTCTTCCCAGATGATATTTCTGGCCATTTGCTCCGTAATTTTTTTTGTTTTTAATAACTGCGGAACCTGAAAAATTTGAATTTGCTGCATTTGCTGCCTCCTGTTTTGGAAACAGCAATTTTTATGCCAATTTTTTTTTATGTAAAAATGATGAAATTTTCGTATTTTCTTGCAGGTTCTTGCAAAATCATCCAGAAAACTTGCAAAAAAATTCATTTTCTTGCAAAAACTTGCGGCTTTCTTGCAGAGTTATGCAAATTCTTGCAAGAACTTGCAGCTTTCTTTCGGAATTATGCAAATTCTTGCAAAAACTTGCAATTTTCTTGCAAAATCATGCAAAAACTTGCGAAATCTTTAAACTTTCTTGCAAAATCTTGCAGAAAAACTTTATAAAATTTTTGCAAATTCTTTTTTTATTTCGGGAATAAGGTTTTCCAGCTTGCCCTGAATGCTAAAACCTGCTGCATTTTTATGGCCGCCACCGCCAAAATGAGAGGCAATTGCACTTACGTCACAGTCGTCTCTTGAGCGAAGTCCTCCTGTACAACTGAATTCCGTATCTTGGCGCAAGAAGGCAACAGCCTCGATTCCTGTCGTTGCAAGGAGAAGTGAATAAAGCGCGTCGCTGTCTCGTCCTTCCTGACCGTATTTTTTTGTATCTTCCAAAGTTTCGTATGTAATTGCAAGTTTGTCGTTGCAAACTCTTTCTGTTCTGCCTAAAAGAATTCCGAGAAGTTTTCGTGTTGAATAAGGACGGCCGCCAGTTATCTGGTCGTAAACTTTTCTAGGATTTACGCCTGCCTGAACGAGTCTTGCTGTCTGTAAAAATACTTCTGTTGAATCTGAATTAAGAAATTTAAAATATCCTGTGTCTGTGCTTTGTCCTATAAAAAGATAATTTGCAACTTCCGAATCTACAGGGCCGATTAATTTTTCGTAAATCTGCTGAACGAGGCAACAGGCGGCAGGAGCAGAGGAATCGATTATGCAGTTGTCAGATACATCGGCAGTAAGGTGATGGTCTACGATAAAAGTGTCCAGTCCTGTCAAATCTCCTTCAATATCTCCAAGCCTTTTTAATTCTGAGCAGTCAAGAATTATAAGACCAGTTTCTTTTCGTTCCGGCTCTGACAAAAATTGAGGCGTGTCTGAAAAAAAATGTGCTTTTGAAGCGATTTCATTGCGTTTGAACGGACCGGCGCTTAAAAGCTGGTATTCAAGATTTAGCTTTTTTAGAATACAGGCCATTGCAAGGCAGCTGTAGATGCAGTCTCCGTCTGGCTCTTTGTGTCCGATTACAAAAAAGAAATTGTGCGACTTTAAAAATAATTTAAATGAATCGATTTGTTTGTCAGTTATGATTTTCATAAATTTTCCTGTCAAAAAAAAGAGCCATCATAGAAAGGACGGCTCTTTTTCTTTTTGAGACTCTAAAAAGAAATGTGAATCTTTAGAGATGTTTTAATAAACTATGTCGAATGTATCTTTGTCGGCATTTACCTGGACGTTGCTGTCTGCTACTCCCCAGGCAGAATCTGCACGGCTTATCGGCATTGTAAGAATTACCTGTTCAAATTCTCCATTGCGGTAGAGAACTGTCATATAAGGAGACATTCCTGTAGAAAGCTTGCGGAATGCGAGTTTTCTTGGTGAAGATTTGTACCATTTTTTTGGAACTACAACATTGCCAACTTCGCGATGACCTTTTGCATACATTACGATGTAAGCATCTTTTTGGTCGAGGACTCTGTAAACTGTTACATTTTTGTAACTCATTTCAGATTCATGAAATTCCTTTTTGTAAGAAGGTTCTTGTTTGTCTGCGCTTTCCTGTGCAGTTGCGCTAAAAATGAATCCAGCAGAAAGAACTGCAGAAATAAGTCCAACAATGAGAGTTTTTTTCATCTTGAATCTCCTGGTTATGGCTAGATAAGTGCCAGCATGATTGCTTTAATCGTATGCTTGCGGTTTTCTGCTTCGTCCCAAACTTTGCTTGCGGAACTTTCAAAAACATCCTCGGTAACTTCCTGGCCTAAGACCGCTGGAAGACAGTGCATAAAAATTGTGTTTTCTTTGCCTGTCGCAGTCATAAGTTCTTTGTTTACCTGATACGGTTTGAGCAAACGGGTTCTTTCTTCTTTGAGCGCTTCTTCACCCATCGAAACCCATACGTCAGTATAAAGGCAATCTGCTCCTTTTACAACCGAAATATCATCTGAAATTTCAATTTTTGCTCCGCTTTCTTTTGAGAACGGTTCGCACAAATCCTGAATGTCTTTTGGAGGAAAAAGTTCTTTAGGGGCGAATATTGCAAAGTCAATTCCCAGTTTTGCAGAAATAATCATAAGGGAGCGCGCTACGTTATTGCGTCCGTCTCCGCAGAAAACCCATTTCAAGCCCTTGAGTTTTCCGAAATTTTCCTGAAGCGTAAGAATATCGGCAAGTGCCTGCGTAGGATGAAATTCGTCTGTAAGTCCGTTAATTACTGGAATTCCTGAAAATTCTGCAAGCTGCT
>DLLE01000063.1:44134-44516 GCA_002477955.1 Treponema sp. UBA7570
ACTCTTGCGGTGTCTTTTACGCTTTCTTTTCCGCCAAGTTGAATGTCTTGTGTTGACATAAATACTGGATGGCCGCCTTCTTCGCCAAATGCAGTTTCAAAAGATGAGCGTGTACGTGTAGAGCGCTTTTCGAAGATAAGGGCGATTGTTTTTCCTAAAAATCTTTGATGAATTTCTTTATTGTGCGCCTGTTTTTTTGCGAGAATTGCGTAGTCGAGAAACTGTAAAATTTCTTTTGGAGAATAGTCTGCCCATGTTAAGAGTGAACGTCCTTTAAAAGGCGAGTTAAATTTTTCCGCTTCCATTTTTTACTCCCATAAAAAGTCAAAATTAAAACTTCAGTTTTAGCATTGGCTTTTTAAGTTGTTTCGCAACGAAGTGA
>DLLE01000063.1:44540-83858 GCA_002477955.1 Treponema sp. UBA7570
AAGTTTGCAACGCAAACTTTTAAAGATAAAAACAGACGCCATTTCCGGCTGTTTTTATCATGCCTCCTTTAAGACAGTATGGCTGAAAATAACAAGGGCTAGTCAAATTGACTAGCCCTTGAAAAAAGTAGGGGCAATAGGACTTGAACCTATGACATACGGAATATGAGTCCGGTGTTCTACCAGCTGGACTATGCCCCCAAGTGATTGTTCAACTATACCAAAGTACAAAAAAAAGGTCAAGTATCAAAATGTAAAAAAATTGAAAATAATCAAAAATAATTGGCTGTCTGTAAAAAATGCTTTTTATAAATTATCTTAGGCAGGAATTTTGAATAAATGTCTTTGCGTAGTTTATAAGTTCTGAAAGTTGAGATTCGCTGTAAGGTGGAAGCGCATTATAGAGAGGCTCAAGACAGTTTCCGGCAGAAAAACGTGCGAACTGCCATGAGGCGTCTTTTGGAAGAATTGCGGCGATATTTTCTATATCTTCTTTCTGTACGAGTGTCGGAACTAAAACTGTTCGGAATTCTCGGCTGGCGGAAGGATATTCTTTTAATATTTTTATCGATTTTTTTAAGGCCTGTTCATAATCTGTTTTGTCGTAAATGTTGGAATAATTTAAAAGCCTGTGATATTTGTGAGGGCTTGTTTTTATGTCCATTGAAATAAAATCTGGACGTGTCTGCGGATTTTTTGTAATTTGCTGTAAAAGTTCTGGCATTGTGCCGTTTGTGTCCAGCTTGATCTTGTAGTTTAATTTTTTTGCAAAAAGAATGAGTTCTTTTGTGTCAGGATTTAAAAGCGCTTCTCCTCCGGAAATTACTAATCCGTCTAGAACGTCTTTGCGTTTTATAAGGTGGGTTTTAATTTCGGTTAGGGTAAAAAGACCAGTGTCGTCTTGGGGTTTTGTTACTAACTGTGCATTGTAACAGTACGGACATCGCAGGTTGCAGTGCTTTAGAAAAACTGCGGCGCACACAGTTCCTGGAAAATCAACGAGAGATGTTTTTACGAGTGCGCCGATTTTTTCATTCATATAATTTGTTCAATTTGTCTTTTTATCCGGCAAATATAAAAATTGCGGAGTTAAACTGCCTGTGCCAGATTCATTTCTGGAATTGAAGTTTTTATGTCTTCTACGCTGTGTGCCCGCGCGATTTCAGTTCCATTTTCGTCATAGAAAATTACTGTTGGAGCAGAAAATACGCCTTTTGCGGCTGCAATTCTCAGTCCTTCGTCTGTATCAACATCAATTAACTTTCCTGTAAGATTAAGTTCTTCCATAAAGGCTTTTACTGGAGGACAGTTTGGACAAGTTTTCCTCATAAAAAATTCATAATCTGCCGGCACTGCCGATTCTTCCGAGCATGTGTTTTCGTTTTCTGAACTGTTTGTTTTGTTAAAAAGTGAAGCCTGAAGTTCCTGCTGACAGTCTGGCTGGCCTGAAAAAGTCTCGTCCACTGTAAAAAGTTTGCGATGATTGTATTCGTCGCGCTTTCCTTTGTTCCAGTTTTTTACGGCACGGTAATATCCTACAATTCTTGCATAGACCTCGGTTTCTGTTCCGTGCACGTTTTTGAGTTCTTCTCTTAAAGATTCAATCTGCGCATCGAGTTCTTCGATTGTTTTTGTCTGCTCTGTCATTTTATCTTCTCCCATTTTTGTTTATTGTTACTTTTTTTTGTTTAAAAGTGAATTTCGTTCAGCTTCAAGTTCTGCAAGTTTTTTTCTTAATTCTGCTTCTTTTTCTGCCTTGCATTTTGGACATTCAAAATGCTCTCCAGCAATGTAGCCGTGCACTGGACAAACTGAATATGTCGGGCTGATTGTAAAATACGGAATTCTGTAATTTGTAAAGACTTTTTTTACAAGATCACGGCAGGCGCGCCAGTCTTTTATCTGTTCTCCCAGGAACATATGGAAAACTGTTCCGCCTGTGTATTTTGTCTGCAATTTTTCCTGCTGGTCGAGGGCTTCAAAAACATCCGAAGTGTAATCGACTGGAAGCTGTGAGCTGTTGGTATAGTAAGGCTCGTCTTTTCCGCTTGTGATTATGCCAGGAAAGTTTGTTTTGTCATGCCGTGCCAAACGGTAAGATGTGCTTTCGGCAGGAGTTGCCTCAAGGTTGAACAGCTCGCCAGTTTTTTCCTGATAATCCTGCATTTTTGAGCGCATATGGTCGAGCACTTCACAGGCAAATTGATAGCCTTTTTTGTCTGTGATGTTTACGCCCAAAAAGTTCAGACAGCATTCGTTCATGCCGCACAGACCGATTGTGTTAAAGTGGTTGTCCAGTGTTTTTAGGTATCGCTTTGTGTATGGAAAAAGCCCGTTGTCCAAAAGCTTTTGAATTACTTTTCGCTTTATGCAGAGGCTTTGTTTTGCCAAATCCATTAGGTAGTCAAGCCTAGCGTAAAATTCTTCCTCTGTTTTTGCAAGATACCCGATTTGCGGAAGGTTGATTGTTACAACTCCGAGAGAACCTGTAAATTCGTCTGAGCCGAAAAGTCCGCCGCCTCGTTTTCTTAATTCTCGTTTGTCGAGTCTGAGCCGGCAGCACATTGAGCGGACATCATTTGGATTTAAATCCGAATTGATGAAATTTTGAAAGTAAGGTGTTCCGTATGCGCTTGTTATTTCAAACAAAAGCTTTGCATTCTCGCTGTCCCAGATGAAATCTTTTGTAATGTTGTATGTTGGAATCGGATATGCGAATCCTCGGCCGACGGCATCGCCTTCCAGAAGAAGCTCAAGAAAAGCTTTGTTTATCATGTCCATTTCTTTTTGACAGTCGCCGTATTTAAAATTCTGTTCTTTTCCGCCTACGATTGCTTTTTTATTCTTTAAGTCGTCTGGACAGATCCAGTCAAGCGTTATGTTTGTAAACGGTGCCTGGGAACCCCAGCGGCTTGGTGTGTTTACTCCGAATATGTAGCTTTGAATGCACTGTTTTACGCTTTTATAGTCAAGATTATCTGCTTTTACAAAAGGAGCAAGATATGTATCGAATGATGAAAGCGCCTGAGCGCCAGCCCATTCGTTTTGCATTATTCCCAAAAAATTGACAATTTGGTTTACCAATGTTGAAAGGTGAGATGCTGGTTTTGAGGTGATTTTGTCTGGAACACCGCCAAGTCCTTCCTGAATAAGCTGTCTTAAAGACCAGCCGGCGCAATAGCCGGAAAACATCGACAGATCGTGAATATGAAAAGCGCAGTTTTTGTGGGCTTCTGCAATTTCTGGAGTATAAATATTCTTTAGCCAGTAGTTTGCCGTTACTGTTCCTGAGTTGTGAAGAATAAGGCCTCCAAGTGAAAAATTCACGTTTGCATTTTCTTTTACGCGCCAGTCTGACTGTGCAAGGTAGCCGTCCATTGTTGCGTTTATGTCGAGCATTAAGGATTTTGAGTCGCGGATTGCCTCGTGTTTTGCACGGTAAAGAATGTATGCTTTTGCAACTTCAACTTCCTTTGCTTCTATAAGCACGTTTTCGACAATATCTTGAATTTCTTCGATTGCAGGAATTGAATGTGCGCGACGGCCTGCCAAAAGAACTCTCAGGTTTTCTTCAACCTTGTCTGTAAGTTCTTTTGCTTTTTCTGTGTCTGGAATTTTTGAAACAGCTTCAATTGCCCTGTTTACGGCTGATTCTATCTTTGAGCGGTCGTATTTTTCTATCGAGCCGTTGCGTTTTACAACCTGTCTTAAAAAGCCTTTTGTTTCTTCATCGCTGGATGAGCCCAAAAAACTTCTCCATTGCGGAAATATTGACAAATCATCGCTGTTTGTTTTTTTGAAAGATTCCACCTTTATTCTCCCTCTTCTGTTTTTTCTGTTTTGTTTTTCTTTTCACGGTTTTTCTTGGAAAGGTTGTTTACTTCTGTAACAAATTCCTCGAGATTTTCAAAGTGCTTGTATACGGAAGCAAAACGGATGTATGCAACCTTATCTATGTCGTACAGTCTTTCAAGGACGAATTCTCCCAATTCAGACGTTGAAATTTCTCGGTTCGCCTTGCCTGCGATTATTGCACGGTCTTCTATGTCATTTATGATGTTTTCTATCATATTTGTCGCAACCGGACGTTTTTCGAGGGCCCGGTCGATTCCCTTTTCGAGTTTTGTCCTGTCAAAAGGCTGCCTGCGTCCGTCTCTTTTTATTACCATAAATGGTTTTTCTTCGATTCTTTCGTAGCTTGTAAATCTGTATCCGCAGCTTACACATTCACGGCGGCGGCGGAGCGATTCTCCGTTTGCCATTGTGCGTGATTCAATGACTTTGTCGTCTAGGCTTCCACAGTAAGGACAGCGCATAAAAAAATATCCCCTCTAGCAATAGTGTTATTTTTATAACTAATTCATCATAAAACACTAAATCTAGACTGGCAATAGAATTTTTTTGATTTTGCGCAAAAAAACAAAAAACTGGCAATCAAGATTATAAGCAAATGAGGAAGCCAGTCTCCGAACTGAGAAGCGACAGTAACCTGCCTTCCGTAAACTGGAATTGAGATGCTTAAGTGAGCAGGCTCAAAAAGTGGAAGTGAAGAAATGACTTTCCCAGACGGAGAAATTACTGTTGTAACGCCAGAATTTGTGCAGCGGGCGAGGGTTGTTCTGAATTCAATCGCCCTGTAGGCTGCCACCGCAAGATGCTGGTATTCTGCTGACTGTGTTTTTGACCACGAATCGTTTGTGATATTCATAAAAAGCTCGGTTCCGGCAGAAAAAAGTCCGCGGAAAACGTGTCCAAAAGCGTCGTCAAAGCATATCGGAGCGGAAACTATAACTGAAGTTTTTTCCGGCTGTCTTTTTTCAAGAGAAATTATTTCCATATCAAGATTTTGTTTTGGCGAAGAGACAGGTATTTCAAAAACTGTGTTTTTTGTTCCTGCCGTCCATCCGTATGAAAAACCTGCGATTTTTTTTATGAAATTCCGTACAGGTTCGTATTCAACAAAGGGAATTGCTTCTGCAAATGGAACGAGATGAAGTTTTGAATATGCGCCTGCAAGTTCACCGTTTTTGTTAAAAAGAAGCGCCGCATTTGAAAATTTATGGTTTTCGCGGTCAAGAATCATCGCTCCGCCGATTATAAACGGAACTTTTTTTTCTTTTATGTATTTTATAAGAGGTTTTTTCTCCGGATGTGTCAGATAATATCCATATGAATCCGGCCATCTTCTGTTTAGGATGCCTTCGCTCCAGACAACTAAATCCGTTTTTTTATGGTTTGAAGAAAATTCTTTAATTCCCTCATCTGTAAGAAACTGAGAAACCTCAATTGCGTCTTTTTCGTTTGAGCGGTAAGTGTCCATGTCCTGCTGAACCATTACCGTATTGATATGCTTGACTGGAAATCTAGGTTTGTTGTATTGATAAAATCCATATATTGCTGTCAGTCCGAAGAGAATAAAAAATGTTTTTGCCGCGAGCTTGTACGAAAAAACGCAGCTTTTAAGGTTGAGGATTTTTTTATGTTCGTTTATAAGAAGAATTCCCTGCGCAACGACCGAAGAAAATAGCGCAAAAATAAAAGTTACGCCGTATTGGCCTGTAATGTCTGCGATTTGCATAAAAAACGGCCACGAAAGTGCTGTCATGGAAAGAGTTCCCCACGGATATGCTAAAAATCCTGTCGATTTGCACCATTCGTAAACGACATAGACGCCTGTAAACCAGAAAATCTTAATCAGAATAAAAATTCCCGGCAAACCCCTGTTTTTTTGAGAAAAAGGAAAGAATAAAAACCAGCCGATTATTCCTTCGATAAAGGCTGTTCCCAGAAGGCTTGCTCCGAGTGTAAAAAGCGCCATTCCCTGAAAATTTTTTAGCCAGAAACTTGAAAATAAATGAACAAGGCCTCCGTGTAAAAATGAAAGCCAGAATGCTTCTTTGTAACTTTGTGAACGTGAAATTGCTATATATAGAGGAACGAGTGCAAAAAGCGCAAAGAGCGGGCACCCGATTTTAAATAATTCATTTGGAATTGCAAGCGAAATTAGCAGGCTGGAAAAAAAAGATAAAAAAACTTGTAAAAAACAGAACATTATAATATCATTCTATAAATATTGATTTTTTTTAGCAAGGTTTTGAAAATATCCAAGCATATTTAAAAATGTAAATAAAAAGTTAATCGTTGCACCAAAAGTAGAGAGGCACTATGGAACAGGCAGATTTTACCAGAAATGAGCACTTGCAGGAATATCAGGTAAAACCAGCTGTTATTGCTGTTGCGAACGGCCGATTTCATTTGATTGGCGAACATACTTGGTTTGCAAAGGATAAAACTTTATCTATGGCAGTTGACCTGCCTGTTTTTGTCGCTGTTTCTAAACGGCAGGACGTTTCGCTCAGATTTTATTTTTCCCAGTTAAAAGACAGAAAACGCGGAACTTTAACCGCGTTGAAATTCAGAAAAGAAGACCGCTGGGCAAATGCTCTTAAAGCGATTGTTTACGGTTTTATTTCAGGTGGTTTTGACCTTTCTGGAATAGATTTTACGGTTTATTCCCAGGTTTTACCTTCTGCCGGATGCGGAATTACGACAGCAATAAAAGTTGCAACTGCCTATGCAATCAGAAAGCTTTTCAATCTTCAGTGCTCGGATTCTCAGCTTTTGCAGGTAATTGAGCGTGGAAACAAGATTTTCCTTAATCTTGAGAATTACATGGCGGATTATTTTTCTGCAATCTATTCAAAAGAAAATTCACTTGTTCTTACGGATTATTCAACAGGTTCTTGTGATTTGGTTCCGTTCAACTTTGAAGATAAGATAATTCTTCTTACAGATACTAAAGTTCCGAGAGTTGAAATTTGGAATGAAGAAACTATTCAGCAGCCTGAAAATGTCCTTCTTCTCGGCGAGTTAAAGGAACGGAAGTCAAATGTTTACGGAGGATGGGTTTATGAAGAAAATCCTTCCGAAGTAAATGATGTTCTTTCTGTGGTGCCGGAAGATACTCGAAGGCGTTTACAGTGCATTATGCGTGAACACAAATACGTCCTCGAAGCTCAGAAATCGCTTATGGCCGGAGAATTCGGAGGTTTTGCGAGGGCTGTTAATCACAGTTATAAAAATATGCGCGAAGACTATGAGCTTTCTTGTCCGGAAATTGATTGGATTTTAAAAAGATTGCAGGAGATAAATCCAAATGCGCAAGATTCAAGAAATCCAGTTTCGTGCGGAAGAATTACAGGCAAAGGTTTTGGACGCATGACTTACACGATTATGAACCGTTCAGACGAGCAGGCGTTTAGAAAAACTCTTGCCGAATACGAGCGAATTTTTGGATTCAAGGCGTCCTGTTACGAAGTCCGGCCTGCTGGCGGGGTACAGGTAATTGAATAATTCAAAAAAACTGAATTTATTGCTCACAAACGATGATGGAATTTCTGCTCCGGGGCTTCAGATTCTTGCAGAAACTTTAAAAAAAGTTGCAAATGTTTATGTTCTGGCTCCGTCTTCCAACAGATCTGCCGTTTCCTCTCATATTGTAATGCACGAGTCGCTGACTTTTAAGCGGTTTGCGGAAAACGAATGGTCTTGCTCAGGTTATCCTGCAGACTGCGTAATTTCGGCCTTGCGTTCAAATCTTTTTGAAAATGTTGAATTTGATGCTGTTTTTTCAGGAATAAACAAGGGCCCGAACATGGGAACCGACTGTATTTATTCAGGAACGGTCGCAGCGGCAAGACAGGCGGTTTTGTACGGTTTGCCGGGAATTGCAGTAAGCCTAAAAGCAGAAAGCGGAGAATATGCTCAGGACGGTTATGAATATGACGCATTGGCGGAATTTGTAAAGAACAACCTTGAAAGATTGATTTCGCTTTATGAGCCTGACTGTATTGTGAGCGTGAATGCGAAATCTCAGGAAAAATATGATTCAGCCTTTTTAACTTCCTTGTGTACAAGAGATTATAAAGATAAAATAGAATTTGATGAAATCGAAGAAGGTTTGCTGAAAAGCACTCTTTTAAGCGGAGATTTGACGACGACAGGACCTGAGCTATTGAACGAATATGAGGCGGTAGAGTCGGGAAACATTGCAATAACGAGAATTTGCGCTGAGCCTGTTGATTTTGAGCCGGCTTTGAACCGTAAGATTGATTTTGTTTTTTAGCTGGAAAATATCGTAATTCGGGTTAATGGGCGCGGGAGGTTGATTTATGGCAGAAAAAAGTTCATCGCCTCTTTTTGAGGGAATTTCTCTTTATAAAAAAGGCGATTATACATCTGCTCTTGCATTTTTTATTTCTCTTCCTGAAAATTCTGGAATTGATAATATTGAACTCGCATATTACATTGGTCTTTGCTATGCAAAACTCGAAAGATATGACGATGCTCTTTTGTATCTTGAGCAGGTTATAACTTCAGAAACTCAAAGTCCGCGCGTTTTGCAGTGCCGCTATCTTTTGGCGGTGATTTATGCGCTGATTGGAAAAAAACGCCTTGCCGATTTTGAATTGAATAAACTTCTCGAAACTGGTTATAAGCCGGCGGACGTTTACGCTTCTCTTGCCTATGTTGCATGGCAGCAGAATGAATTTGAAAAATGCCTCGATTATTACAAAAAATCGCTTGAAATAGATCCTGAAAACGTTACATCTCTTAACGGAATGGGCTATGTTCTTGCCTGCTTGGAAAAAGATCTTGCAAAGGCCCTGTCTTATTGCAAAAAGGCACTCGACAAAGAGCCTCAGTCCGCAGCCTGCCTTGATTCTGTTGGCTGGGTTTATTACAAGCTTGGCTTAAAAAAAGATGCTGCAAAATACCTTCTTCAGGCTTATGCCCTTCGTCCGGAAAATGCAGAAATCATCGAACATTTAAAAATCGCCCAGGTGGAAGTGAACTGAAATGAAAAATAAAATACTAAAAACCCTGATACTGCTGCCATTTTTTTTTGCAGGTTTTAATTCATTTTCTCAGAATTATATCTTTACGAGCGAGGAAGCCCGTGTAAAAAATTCAACTGGCGTGCGTTCTGCTCAGGCAGGTTTTGCTGAAGAGGAATTTAGAAAAGGCGTTCAAGCTTATTACCGCGGAAGTTACAATGACGCAATCTTGGAATTTGAAAAAGCTCTTTCTTATCTTCCGTCGGAAAATATAATTCTCGAATGGCTTGGAAAAGCTTACTATCGTGCAGGTCTTGAAGGAACAGCGCTTGAACAATGGCAGACAGCAAGCGATAATAATTACGGCGGACTTTTGCTTAAAAACAAAATAGAAATTGTCCGTGAAAGAAGAATTTCAAACAACAGTTACAATGACCCTGTAAAATACACGGAAAGCGGAAGTTATTCAGGAAATTCTCCGGACGGAAAAAATTTGGTTTTTAGCCAGCCCGTTTCGATTCTTGCAAATTCTGACGGCTCAATGTGGATTGTTTCTTATGGTTCAAACGAACTTTTAAGAATGGACATCAACGGTTTTGTTTTTGAACGCTCGAACGGATCTTTTGCAGGTTTTGACAGACCGATGGACATAATTCGCCTCAATGACGGTAATCTTCTTATAAGCGAATTTGCCGGAGACAGACTGAGTCTTTTTTCTTCAAGCGGAAGATTTTTAAAGCATTTTGGTTCTAAAGGCCTTGGAACTGGAAATTTTGTCGGCCCGCAGTATCTTGCAACTGATGAAATCGGGAATATTTACGTGTCAGATTTTGGAAATGCGCGGATTGATGTTTTTGACAGGGACGGAAACGGACTTTTCTTTTTTGGACAGAAAGCTGAAAAATCTTCCGGTTTTGACGGTTTAAAAGCTCCGTCCGGAGTTGCTGTCTCTGGAAATGAAGTTTTTGTCGCCGATGCTGTAACCGGAGCTGTTTATCGTTTTGATGCGGCAGGAAATTATCTGGGACTTTTGTGTCTCGAAAAAACTTTTGTTCACCCGGAATCAATGAAAAAATGGGGAAATTATCTTGTTGTTTGCGACGGAAATAAAATTTATTCGGTTGATACAGAAAATGGAACGGTTTTTGAAAATGTCCGCACTGGAAATGCTCCTTCTTATTTGACATGCGCGGTTCCTGACGTAAACGGAAATCTTCTCGCAACGGATTACCGCACGAACGAAATTTATGTAATGTCCAAGATGTCTGAACTTGTCGGCGGACTTTTTGTTCAAATCGAAAAAGTCGACGCTTCAAAATTTCCAGAGGTAAAGATTGAAGTTAAGGTTGAAAACCGCCACAGACAAGCAGTTGTCGGTCTTAAAGAGCAAAATTTTGTGATTACAGAAAAAAAAGGCTCAGTTCAGAATTATGTTTTTGAAGGCGCCTCTTATGTGAACGATTTTGCGGATATTACGGTTGTAATTGACCGAAGTTTTGAAGCTGCTCAATATTCGAGAGAAATTGAGGCCGCTGTCCGCGAAATTGCATCTTCTATGAATGAACACGCAAATAAAGGAACTCTTAGGATTGTAACTTCCGGGGCTGTTCCTGTACTTGAGTATGAAGGTTCTCCTGAAAAAGCCTTAAATTTTAGTCTTCAGTCGATGAAAAATCCTCTGTCAGAAAAATGTACTGTCGATTTGGCAATCAGGCTTGCTGCGAACGGTTTAATTTCCGGCGAAAAAAAGAGAGCGGTTGTTTTAATCGGAGCAGGAAAATTAAGCGAGAATTCATTTAACAGATACGGACTTACGGATTTGACCGCATATTTAAACAACAATTCAATTATTCTTTCGTCAGTTCTTGTTGCAAAAACTAGCGTGGCTCCTGAACTTGCATATATTTGCGAGCATACAGCAGGAAATGAATATTATGTTTACCGGACGGAAGGCTTAAAAAATGTCGTAAAAGATGTTATTGATGCTCCGTGCGGAATTTACGTTTTGTCGTTTACTTCATCGCAATCAACCCAGTTTGGCGAAAAATATCTTCCTGTCGAAGTTGAAGCGTATTTGATGAACCGTTCTGGCCGTGATGACAGCGGATATTTTGCTCCGCTTCAATAAAAACAATAAAAACTTAGAATTTTATTGTTGCTCCGATTTGGGCGTTTGCCGAAAGACTTGCGTTTTTGTCCCAATAGCAGCTGTAGCTTAAGCCGAGCGAACTGTTTATGCAGACGAATTTATTCAGTTGAATGTCCAGTTCATGAAGATATTCAAAAAAATTATGCTCGGAGGCTTTTGTTCCTGTTAGTGAAGAAGAGCTTTCTCTCGAAAAAACAGCATTCAGGCTGTCAGAACGGTTTATTTTTGTCTGATTTTGCGTTTTTTGTGCGGAAAAAAGTTCAAACCGCCTAAAAAAATAAACGAAAAATTTTTCAATAAAAGAAGATTCGCCAGGTCTTTTCCAGACAAAAGTAGACTTTGCGGAAAGATTGTTTTTGTCTTCAAAAGAAAATTCAAATCCAGCCTTTAATGTCTCGTCTTTCTTTATGTAAAAAATATCCTGCTGGTAAAACGAAATTACTGCCTTCGAAGATGAAAAATTCTGGCCGGGAGTTTTTAAGGTAATCGAAAAAGACGTAAGGTATTCATCTTGTTCAAAAAGGTCCGTAAGGTGAATTGCACTGTTTTTTCCAAAGACATTCAGCGCGCTAAAACCTAAAATTCCTTTTAACTGGCATACGTCGGTTACCGAAGATGAAGTTTTTATGTCGCGTTCAAAAGAAACCGAGGCATTTTGAGGCAAAAAAAAGTCTTTTGAATTTCCAAAGAAATTTCTTTTCCATCCGGCGGAATAAAGCGAAGAATAGTAGATGCTTTCGGCCGAGTCTTCATTCATCATCGGATCTTTTAAAACTTCATTCTTTATTGAGTTGCTGAAAATGTCATAAAACGGAAGCGCCTTAAAGTACCAGATTTTTTTGTTCAGAGTAGACGCAAGATGTTCAAAATCGTCCGAATAGTTTTCAGTTTTGCCGTTTTTTTGTGTTCCGCCAGTGGATTTTTTCCAGCTGAAAGAAAAATTATTCTTTTTTATGGAAAAAGGAACGGAAAAAGTCTGGCTTGTCTTGTCTGAATAAGTTATATATGCCGAATTTTTGAAGCTTTCTTCGGAAGAAAAATTGTATTCGGGAGAAAAACTATTTTTTTCCAGGTTGAATTTTAAATTCGCCTTTGCAAAAACATTTCTTTTTGCGGCTTCCAGTTTTCCTGGGCTAAATTCAAGCGAATTGATTTTATTCCAGGAATCGAAATAATTTTTTGTATCGTAATATTTTGTTTCTCCGGAATCTGTGGAAATTATTTTTTGTTTTGCGCCAGAGTGCATTTCAAAAACAAAAGGCCGGGTTTTTAAGTGAATTTTTGCAGAAATATTCTGGTTTTGCGCCCAAATATCTGAATCTGCGGCGGCGTCTGCTGAAAAAACAATTGGCAAATTGAGCGGTGAAAAGTCGGCTAAAAGCGAATTGGATTTTTTGAGGCTTTCGTCATCGTGGTTAAAAGAATAATTTTCTTCAATATTTAAAATTTTAAAAAAAGGTCTTGTGTTTTTGACTGTGTGCGAAGCCGAAGACAGCGGCATTGACGAATCCAAGGAGCGTCCGGCATCAAGCGAAAAATAAATTTCTGAAAAAGTAAAGCTTGTTTTTGCGCTTCCGGAAAAGTGATTTCCGTTTTCTAAATTGCCAGTGCTTATCTGAGAACTGGTTCTTCCGTCAGCTTGAAAACTTGCGTCTTTGAGAATTGCATAATCTTTTATTTTTATAATTTCGCCGTTTTTTTGCCATGAAGTTTTTACAATATCTTGAAGAAGAAAATAAGGCGAGCTGTCCGTAAGCATAAAACTGTCAAAGGCGAGCTCTGTCTGTGTCTGCGAGACTGAATGAAATTCGGCGCAGAATCTAGTTGGAACGACAGAAATGTCGATTTTTTCGACCGAGCCGTAATTTGATTTTTTGTCGGAAAGATTTATTTTTATGTCTGAGAATTTTTGTGTCTGAGAAAGTTTTATAAGCTCTTCTGCGCTCAGTTTTATTTTTACAGCGGTTTTAAAACTTCCGTCGCTTTGAGGCCGGTCAAATGATAAAATTAAAAAAGTTTCGTCGTCACAAGTCAAATTTTTTGAGGAGAATTTTGTATTCAGCCTTAAAAACTTGTAGCCTTCGAGGTTGATTTCGCCAAAATATCTTGTGAGCGTAAAAATTTCTTCCGAAGAATTTTTGAATTCAAAAAAAGTCATGTAGTTTGAGCTTCCGGCTTTTTCGCGTGCAGTAAAAACTTCATAATCTGAACCGTTTTCTGTGCTTACAAAAAATCCCGATTCCTTTGCTTCGTAAGGTCCTGCAAAAATTCTTCCAATTTTTTTTGATTTTGAAGTGAGAATGAGCCTTCCGTCGCAGTCTGTCGCAAGAAGAGATTTTTCTTCGTCCGAAATTTTTACTGTAACAGTCTGCCATTCGCCTTTTTTTTCTTTATTGAACGCAAGTTTAACGTCTGAGTCGCATTGTCCTTCCGAGCTTCCGATTTTCCAGGTGGGAATTTGGTTTTTGTCTTCAAAGCTCAGTTCTTCATCGGCATTTACACCGAGCTGAAGGTAAAGCTCAAAATCCGAAAGACTAAAAAAGTCGGAATTTTCATCAATTTTTAAGGCGAGCGAGAATTCGCTGCAGGAAGGCAAAATTCCGGAAAGTGCCGGAAATTTAAGTGAAGTTCCTGCCCAAAAAGGTGATGTTTCTGCCGCATTTTCGGAAAAATTGGAAAAATCCCATTCAAAACTTGCCGAATAACCTGTAATCGAGGAATCAGATTGTCCGTTTTTTGCTTTGACTGAACCGTTTTTAGAGCCTTTTAGTTCAATCTTCCGTTCACTTTCGCCTGGCCGTGAGTTTAAAAACGGCAGAATGTCGTCTGGAATGGTGGCCGCGGCGTCTTTTGCAAGATAAAAGGTTTCTGTTTTTTCTTCGTCCATTCCAGAAATCAGGCATTTTCCGGTCGTATTTGAGCTTTCGAGGCTTACGGCTCCTGTATTCTTGAATTTAAAATTTTCGGCCGAATATTCAAGACCTGTTGCTAAAACTGCATGTCCTGGAGAAGAAGTTGTTAAGGTTGTGTGATTTTTTTCGCTGTCTGTGCTTGGAAGAGCCCAGCTTCCTGCAAAAGCAAAATCTCCGCTAAGGTTTTTTGTGAACTGTTTTTTTATTCCGCCTGCCGCCGTAATTGCCCTGGAAGACGAATCCGAACTGTCTTCGTACCATTGAGCCGTTATTTTATCGGAAGCCGAAACCGAAGTTGAGAGCGTTATGCAGCCAGATTCCTTGTCGTAAGCTGCGCTCGCATCCTGAATTCCGTTTTTGTAAACAAGGACTGTTCCGCCTGTTGCATTCGTGCCGATTTCAAAGCGGTTTACAGGCGTAAAACTTCGTACGCAAACTTTTAAATCTGAAGAAGTTTTTAGCCCAAGATAAATTTCCTCAGCTTCCGTGCAAAAAGGAAATCTGTATTCTGCCGAAAGAGGAGAATTGGAATTTTTAAAAAAAACATCGGCATAAATGTGCGGTGAATTAAAAAAATCTGTCAGAACGTCCGAAAAATCGTTTTCGCCTAGGGTAACAAAAAAATTTTCATTTTGAACTGAGGTTGTGCCGGAGCAAACTGCTGCTTCTCCGGAAGATAAAAGTCCTGCGTCGTAACGGTAGCAGACAGCGTATGGTGAAAATTTCTTTGGATATTGAATATAAAAAACCTCGTTTCCGTCAATTTTTCCGGTTAGCGAAAGCGAATAGTTTTTTAAGTTTTTTGAAAAAACTTCTTGAACTTCGCCTAAAAAACCGCTGCCATTTTTTTCTTCTGCTTCTCCATAAGTTCCAAGCTCGGAACGCGCAACTGAAGGCGGGTAGGAAGAATCGTATTCAACTGCGACAGCTGGCAAAATTCCAGAAGTTTTAGAAGCATTTGCTTCCTTTGAAAGAAAAATTGAATAATTTGAAGCGCTCAAAAGGAATTGCGATGAATTTAATTTTTTGAATGTCCGGCCGTTTTCGTCTTTGTAATTTCCGTCCGAATTTTCTACAAAAACCGACTTAACGGCAAGAACGGCTTGTTTTGAAGGAAGCACGAATTGAAAACCTGTTTCGTATGCAGAAAGTTCTATTTTTTGCTCAGAAACGCTGTTTTTCCCGTACCAGGTCTTGGATTTTGCTTCGAGAGAGTCGTACCTAAAAATTGCATCTGCGCTTAAAGTTTGTGTTTCAAAATGAGCAGAAATTCCTGGAGCAAGATTTTCGCCGCCTCCAGGACTTCGGTTTAAATCGTCAATTGAATAGCCGGATTCAAAAACAATTCCGCGGTTTGCAATCCTTGCGCTTTTTAAAATTCCGTCTCCGTAATATCCTGCCGCAACCGTGTTTTTGTCAAAATGATCTGCAAAACCAGCTTCAAAGTACCAGTGTTTTTCAAGCAAAAAAAACAGGCTAAGATTGACTTCTGATAAAATAACTGGAGTGCTGAGCGAAAGCGCCGGCGTTGAGCCGAACCCGAAACTTGAAGAAAATCCTCCGTTTACGAGGGATTTCCAGTAGCCTTCGGCAAAAAAATCGACATTTTTGTCAAAAATTGAATAGTTAAAAAGGCTTTTTTTTTCTTTAAACGGAATTTCGTCAGATTCATCGGTTTGAGGCGGAAGCAAAGTCGAATTAAAAACAATCGAACCTGCTCCGTCTGCATTTCTTTCGGTTTGAGTAGAAACTAATGGCGAAGAAAATGTTTTTTGCGCGGAAAATATAAAAAACATTGACGGAATGACAAAAAAAACAATGCTTTTTAACGAATCTTTTCCCAAAAGCCTTGCTTTTGTAATTTTTATTCCCGGTATTTTTTTTTCTGCTTTTAAAACTGCTTCTTCAACCTTCCGTTTTTTTTCTTCATCAAAATTAAAAAGTTCCACCTGATGCGGATTTGAGGCGCTTTCTGTGTTTTGCAAGGCAAGTCCCAAAAGCCTTATTCCTTTTGAAGTGTCCGCTTTTTTGTCAAAAAGTTTTTTTGCACGTTCAAAAAGGTCGTCAATGCTGCCTATTTCTCTGGTCGAAGTTTCCTGAACTGTTGTCGTTGTAAAATTTTCGTAGCGGATTTTTAGGCCGATCGTCCAGCTTCTCAAATTTTCTTTTCGCATCCGCCATATTACCGTGTAACTTAATTCGAGAAGGGCGGTTTCGATTGCTTCTTTTGATGTCAGGTCAAAAGGATAAGTGTTTTCTGCGCTGATTGCGTGGGTTTTTGGAGTTTGATTGAATGTTTCTTTTTCCTGACCGCGGACGGCATCGTATAAAAAAGTTCCTGTCACCTGTCCAAAAAGTGCCGCAAGAAGATTTTTAGGCTTTGAATGAAGGTCTTTTGTTGTGTTTATTCCGTTTCTGTTTAGCAGGGCGAGTGTTTTATCTCCTATTCCCCAGATTTTTTTTAGTGGAAGCGAAAGCATAAAATTTTCTTCGTTTCCTTCTTTTACTTCAAAAAATCCATCCGGCTTTTTTATTTCTGAGGCGAGTTTTGCAAGGTATTTTGTCGGCGCAAGTCCGATTGAAACTGTCAGTCCTGTTTCTCTTTTTACATCGGTCTTTATTTTTTTTGCCGTTTCGTCTGGAGGTCCAAAAAGCTTTTCTGTTCCTGTAAGGTCGATAAAGGCCTCGTCGATTGAAATCTGCTGTACGTCAGGAGAATATCGCGAAAAAATTTCCATAATTTTTCCAGACATCTCAAGATAGCGCTTCATTCTTGGATGAACAAAAATTCCGTTTGGACACAGTCTTGCCGCTATTGCGGTTGGCATTGCCGAATGAACGCCGTATTTTCTGGCTTCGTATGAGGCTGTCGAAACAACAGCCCTGCGGTCTTCCGGTTTTCCACCGACAATTACAGGAAGATTTTTCCATTCTGGATGGTCAAGAATTTCAACAGAGGCAAAAAACGCGTCTAAATCTGCATGGATGAAAAAATTTTTCACTTTGACTTATCCCCGGAAACAAAAATAGAAACGGTTTCTTTTTCAAATTCATTTTGATTTTCTGTTGCGTAAAAAGAAGTTATCGTGACGATTTTTGAAGTGTTTTTTTCCGTTGAAAAGTCAATTTCAAAATTTTGCGGCGGAAAGTCAGGAATATTAAAATCCGCGGTTTTTGAATTATTTAAAGCCAGATAACTGTAATTTGAATCTAAAACCGGCGTATTTTGCTCGCTCGAAATGTTTACTGAGCATCGGACTGCCTGCTTTTTTGATTTTATTTTTAATCGGCTTGAGCGGAGCATTGAAGAATCATCATTAAAAATTTTACAAAAAAGATTTTTTTCTGTTGAATTTTCAAGAATTTGAGGATTTTCAAAGCTGTGTTTTTTGTTGTAAACAAATTTTGTTGTTAAAAAAGCAAAAATCGTTATGACGGCGGCAATTATTGCAGCAGAGATAAAGGTAAAACCTGCAATTTTTTTTAGGCTGAGAGATTTGTCCTTGTTGATGACGCGAAGGCGCACAAGAATTTTTAGCCAGATAATCTGGAACGGAAAAAGAATAAGGCTGAGCATGATGTTTACCTGTTTTCCGCTCGAAATTAAAATTTTAATGTCCGGGGCGTTTACGTTTGCAAAGTAAACTGCAACATAAGACAAAAAAGGCAGAAGCATAAGCGAAAACGTAATTATAAGCGAAAGCAATTTTGAAGAATTCCGCGTAAAGTAAATTATAAAATATTCAAGGGCGAAAACCCAAAAAACCGTAATGTCCGCCATGCTGAAAAGAAAAATATTTGCTGCCGAAACCAGAATAATCATAAAACCGTAGATGAACGATGTGCCAGGAAGCTTTAAATGTGACTGAAACAGAAAAAATACGGAAATTACAATTACGGAAATAAAAAGTTTTGCCGCAAATTGAATTACGGGATTCGCTTGGGAAATAAAAGCCAGATTTTTACAGCAGAATTGTCCAGCATAAAGCGAAAAAACACTTGCGCACAGCATTGCAGGAATAAAAAGCCAATATCTTGAAAAATCTTTCTTTGACTGAAGCCGATTTTTTCCAGTAAAGGTAAAGCAGACCAAAAAAAGAATTACAAGAATTCCGAAAATCTCGACAGAAAGTATATTTTTAAATTCGTTTATCCAAAAAGTGTGGTTTGCCAAAGTGATAAATGAATAATGAACATCGTTTTTTTCGTTTTGAAAAGGAATATGATTTTGAATAAAATTTTCAAGGGCAGAAATCTGTTCAACCTTAGAAAATTGCAATTTTATGCATGGAACTCCTTCCTTAAAAAAAGCCGCCATCTGTTCATCGCCAAAAAGAAGACCTGCCCTGTAAATTGAAAGCAGTTTTTGCGGAACTGAAAAGGGAATGTTTTTGCTCAAAAAAGAATCGACAGTTTCCTTTGCAAGCCACATTGGAGTTGAACTTTTTCCGCCAGTTGTAAAAATTTCAGCCTTTGCTTTTGTGTTCTTTGAAAAGTTAATCAAGACGGCAAAATATTCTGAGCCGTCGTCTAAATTTCCTGCAAAATTTTCAGTTCCTTGTAAAAAAAACTTATATTCCGGAAAAAGACTATTTCTGTCATCAAGGGCTGTAAAAACGAATTCAACTGGAAAAGCCCTTTTCATTTTTTTAGTTTTTTCGACAAGAGACAAAATTTCGTCCGGATATTCAAAAAAATCTTCCTGGGAAATAAGAACCAGCATTGTTTTTGCCGAAGCAGCCGGCAAAGAAGGTTCAAGGCGAATGTTTACATTGAACGGAAAAACATCGTTTCCTGTCGGGGCAAGCTCAAGTCTATGAAAAGAAAAATCGGATTTTTCAAGCAGTTGTTCTGTGTAAAGAGAAAGTTCCGCTCCTTTTAGAAAATGTTTTTCGGCGCTTTTCGCCTGCGGATAAAAAATGATGTAATTCAATAGCAGTAAAGAAATTAAAAACTTCCGCAGAACTCTAAAACTCATTCTAACAGAATATAATTTGAAGGTTTACAATGCAAGCCCCTTGCAGTATAATTAGAAACGTTAGTTGGAGAAAAGATGTCTGCTGAAAAAAAATTTTCACTTAATCTACCGCTCAAAGTCATTTTGACAGAAGAGGGAGCATCACATTTTATCAGTAATAAAATTAAACTTTTGCGTTTCAGGCTTGCTGACAATATTGAAGAATATGGAATTTCGCTGAATCCATTTTCACCTCAGTCGTTGCAAAATATGATTTTGGTGAATTACATTTCAAAAATTGAAATTTCCATGTCGGAATTTGTTTCAGTTCGTCAAGAAGTTATGGATCTTTCAAAAGTTGTGGTTTATTCGCTTCTTTACAAACAGTTTGACCGCCAGCTTTTTGCGGATTTTATTCAAACTGATGCCGTTCAAAAACACAACCGTAAAAATCCCACTCAGTTGATTGATGAACGCACAAAAATGTCCGAAAACCAGCTCAGACAGATACTTGCTTCTCAAAAAGCGACTGTTCAGCTTGCAAAAAAGGAAATTTTGGATCCAGTCTGGAAATCTTTGATGGAAAACAAAGACTATTCTCTCGAAGAAAAAAATATCTATCTTCTTATGACCGAAAAGTTCTTGAACCGTCTTTCTTTGATGAACTGGTACATAATTACAAAATTCTACCGCACAGAAGGTTTTTCTCAGATCAATATCGCAATTCGCCATCTTCTTCAGGTTTATATGGAAAAGAGCCGTGTTGCCGAATATATTTCAATTCTCGTAATGGAACTTGCCCTCAACAGTGAAAATACAAATATGCGTAAGGAAGCGAAGCGTATGTTTGCAGGAATTGAAGATGTTGATGCGCTTATTTACGATCCTGAGCAGCGTGAAAAAATCGTTGCCGAATTAAAGCGCAATCATGAGCAGGTTTTTATTTCTTGGAAGCTCGGCGGCGGTTCGTCTGCAATCGGAAAACAAGGAAGACTTCAGATAACCCTTTACAATAAGGACGATGAGTTTCAGGAAGTAAAGGAAAATATCGAGTCAAAGGCTTCTGCCGACACTAATAAAAAATCGTTGATTGACTTTTACAGGGAATTGCCTGAAGGGCAGGAAAGCACAGATTTGGGGCTTTATTACCTTTCTTACCTTGATGACGCCTGCAAAAAAGTGAATGTAAAGTTTGAATCAATCGTAAATCAGTTCTCTTCAAGCGATTTGACGGTCATAAACCTTATTTTTAATTTTTAGGTCAAATGAAAAGCCATCGGAATTTAAAAATAAGAATCCTGTCTTTTTGTCTCTCGTTGTGTCTGATTTTGGCAGTTTTTCTTTTTTTGTCATGTTCCGAATCGTCGGCAAATATCCTTTCTGTAAATGCGAGCGTTGTTTTTGATTACAAAGATGAAAAGTCGCTTCCAGAAACAAGTCTTTCAGTCTTTGTTCAGGGCGAATACGAGGCTCAGAGGGCGGATTTTCTTAAAATTACAAAAATTGAGGAAAATTACAGCTGGAATGTTTATTCTCCAGTGATTTTTGAAAGCCAGAACAAAAACTGGATTGGTTATCCGTCTTTGCGCGCTGCAGAAGGCAAGGCTATAAAAAACGGTGAATATGAAGTTTTGTATGCAGATGCCGCTGGAAACGAATCTGAAGAAAAGTTTTTTATAAAATATAACGAAGAAATCCTTAAGTCAAAACCAGAAAATGTCCGCAAGGCCGCCGGCATAAATTTAAGCGAAGTTGTCATTCTTTTTGACAAAAACATGAATATGCTTTTTTATGGAACTGCAAAAAGAGCCTGGAAGAAAAATTCTGATATTTTAAAAGAATACAGCCGGGCTTTTTTCAAAAGACGGATTTTGACGGATGCTTCTGGAACTGTCGTTATAAAACTTCCTCTTGAAAATTTAATTGAAAAATAAAAAAGGATTTGATTTATGAATGAAATTGCAGAAACAGAAAATAAAAAATGCTCGCTTTCTGCCGAAGAGTCGATGAAGCGCACAATCCGCACTTTTGCAATTCGCGCCGGTCATTTTACAGCTTGTGAAAAAAAAGATTATGCCCAGCTTTTGCCACTTTTTGGAGTGCAATATAGAGAAGAAATTTTAGATTTTGGGAAAATTTTTGGAAATAAAAATCCGCTCGTAATCGAAATCGGCTTTGGAATGGGAAAAGCTACTGCAATAATTGCAGAAAATAATCCTGATATAAACTATCTCGGTCTTGAAGTTCATAAGCCTGGAGTTGGAAAACTTCTTGGAGAAATCAGAACACGGAATTTAAAAAATATCCGCATAATTGAACACGATGCAATGGAAGTTTTGGAAAACATGATTGCTCCTGAAAGCGTCGATGCTTTTCATATTTTCTTTCCAGATCCGTGGCAGAAAAAGCGCCATGAAAAAAGACGCTTGATTCAGAGGCCGAGAACGGACTTGATTGCTTCGCGCTTAAAAAAAGACGGCTATCTGTATTTTGTTACGGACTGGCTTCCTTACGCGGAATTTGGCCTTGAGCAACTTGAAAAAACTCCCGGCCTTAAAAACAAATATGAAGGTTACGCTCCTCATCAGCAGTGGCGGCCTGAGACTCGTTTTGAGCAAAAAGGGATTGATGCAAACCGTGTAATTAACGAGATGATGTTTATAAAGCAGTAATTTGCCCAAAATTGTGAGAGCGTCAGCCTTAAAAAAGAGGGGATTTTATGGGAGATCTTTTTGACATAGGTCAAAGCGCAAGAATTTCAGAATTAGTTAGTTTAATAAAAAGATACCAGGCTTCTTATTACAACGGTGAAGCTGAAATTTCGGATTTTGAATTTGATAAACTCTGGGACGAATTAAAACTTTTGGATCCGAAAAATCCTGTTCTGCAAAAAGTTGGAGCGGACAGCGGAAATTTTGCAAAAGTACGCCATATTATGCCTATGGGAAGCCAGGAAAAAGCCGCCGATCCTCAGCAGTTTTTAACATGGACAAAAAATCATTCGTATTCAGAATATCTTGTTGAATACAAGCTTGACGGCGCAAGCCTTGAGCTTCAGTTTGAGCATGGAATTTTAAAAGCAGCTGTAACTCGCGGAGACGGAACTGTTGGCGATGACATTACTCTTAATGCAAAAAAAATGCACGGAGTTCCATCGGCCCTTTGCTCTTTTAACGGAAAAATTCTTGATTATACGGGCGGCGTGCGTGGCGAAGTTATAATGACGCATTCTGTTCATGACAGTTTGTATGCAGATAAGGCGAATTGCCGGAATGCCGCCAATGGTCTTATGAAAAGAAAGGACGGTCTTGGAAGCGAAAATCTAAAACTCATTGCTTACGATGCCTGGGCTTCGGATGGAAACCAGCCTTTTAAAGATGAGGAAGAAAAAATTGTCTGGCTTAAAAATTGCGGATTTAATGTTGTTCCTCTAAAAATTTGCCATTCAGCAGATGAAGTGATCGAATACCGTGCCTCAGTTATGGAAGAGCGAAAAAATCTTGAATACGACATAGACGGACTTGTTGTAAAAGAGCGGACAATAAACCATGCAGACGCAAGCCGTGCGCGCCCGGACAGACAGATTGCATTTAAATTCAGTCTGGAAGAAGCTGTGTCGGTTTTGCGCAATGTCGAATGGAGTGAATCTGGAGCAACTTATACTCCTGTGGCTGTTTTTGACGAAGTTCAGCTGAATGGAACTACAGTGCAGAGGGCGTCTCTTTCAAATCCCGAAACAATGCGAAGACTTGGCGTAAAAATCGGAAGCAAAATCGTCGTAGTAAAGAGAGGAGAAATAATTCCAAAAATCGAAAGCGTCGTTCCTGCCGAAAAAGGACAGAGCTTTTCGGAAATTCAAATTCCCGAAAAATGTTCCTGCTGCGGTTCAAAACTTACGGACGAGGGAACAAGGCTTTTTTGTCCGAATAAAAACTGCGAAAAAAGAATTTTGCATCAGCTTCTAAAATGGGTCAGTGTGATTGACATTCGCGACCTTGGCGAAACTTTGATAAGATCTCTTTTTAATTCTTCCAGGGTGCGTTCGATTAGCGATTTGTATACTCTTACGGTCGAAGAGCTGACACCGTATTTTTTGAATGCAGAAAGCCGTCAAAAAGAAAAAGAAAGCCTTGGAGCGCAGAAAGTTTATGATTCAATTCAGTCCCACAGAAAGGCAAAATTAGCCGCCTTTATCGCTGGCTTTGATATTGAAGACATGGGCGAAACTATGATTCAAAAGCTTGTTGACAGCGGATTTAACACTTTGGAAAAAATGCTTGAGGCAAAAGCTGAAGATTTTTCAAAAGTCTATGGATTTGCAGAAATTTCTGCCAGAAACTTTTTTGAAGGCCTTGAAGAAAACAAAGACGAACTTGTTTTTCTCTCAAAAAACTACATTCAAGTTGAAGAAGGAAGTGCTTCTGGTGTTTTTGCAGGTAAGTCTTTCTGTTTTACTGGTGAACTTGAGACGATGAAAAGGCTGGACGCCGAATCCCTCGTAAAGGAAAACGGCGGAACATGCAAATCGTCTGTCACAAAAGACCTTTCTTATCTTGTGACAAATGACACAGCAAGCGGTTCTTCAAAAAATGTAAAGGCCGCAAAACTAGGAATTCCGGTAATTACAGAAGAGCAGTTTCTTGCTCTCTTAAAGTAGCGCTGCCTGCGAAGCGATTTCAAATTCTTAAAATCAAGCCGGATTTTACTTATCTGTCAGCTGCGCTTCGGACAAGATAATCTGCGGAGTTACATTTCCGTTAAAGACGTTGCGCTGAACTTGATACAAAATATTTATCGAATCTCCCTTGTCAAAGTCTCTGTGGAGCCGTCCTCCTTCGCCAAAGAATATTGCCGGCCACTTTGTTTCTCCAGCGTCAAGAAGCAATTTTAGGTGAACTGGATCTGGTTTTCCCATGAGAATTCCGTCTTGAATTTTCATTCCCTGGCTCAAAAATGTGAGTTCTGGATTTTCTTCGCCGTAAGGCTCAAAACGGTCGATTATATTTAGAATTTCCGGTTTTAGATATTGAGGAGGAAGTTCGGCATCGATTTCGATGTTTTCACTTTCTTCTTCGTTGTTCAGTTCAATTTCTTTGCAGAGAAGTTCAAGGCGTTTTTTGAATTCTTCCATTTTTGATTCTTCAAAACTGAATCCTGCCGCAAGGTTGTGTCCGCCGTGATTTATAAAAATATCGGACATTTTGTCAAGGAAAGGCGGAAGTAAAAATCCACGGCAGCTGCGCATTGAGCCGATTGCAATTCCATCGACAACTGTGACTGCCATTGACGGAATTTTATATGTTGATGTAAGCCTTCCTGCAAGAATTCCTGAAACTCCGCGGTTTATTTCTTTGTCGATTATTACGCAGAGTTTTCCGTTGTAGTGTTTTATGCTTTCTTCTGCTGTTTTTGAGGCGATTTCCCAGGCTTTTTGACCGAGTTCTTTTCGTTTGCCGTTCATTTCGAGTATTTCGTCAGCAAGCCTGTCTCTCTTGTACGGATCCTCTTCAAGAAAAAGTTCCATTCCAAGCTCCGGCTGCCCAAGGCGGCCTGTGGCATTTAAAACAGGAACTACATTCCAGCTTAGTTTTGTGCTTGTTACCGTAGTGCCCAAAAGCTTTAGTTTTGAGAGAAGCTCGATTAAGCCTGGGCGCGCGTTTCCTGAGTTTATTGATTTTAATCCCTGTCTTACAATTATGCGGTTTTCATCTTTGAGAGGCATTATGTCTGCAAGCGCGGCTAGCGCGGCGAGCTGAAGGTCTTTTTCTTCCTGAATGCTGTCTTTTGGAAATTGTTTTGCAGTTACTGTATTGACGTAAGTTACAAAAATGTTGAAAAAGGTTTCAATTTGGGTTCCGTCAGTTTCGTTGTATTTTGCGAGAATTGACGCTTTTTTTAAATCTAAAAGGCTTTTTTCTGAAAACTGAGGAAATATTTTTGAAATTTCATTTCTGAGATCGAGAACGTTGAATTCGATTGCAGAGCCGAACGTTTCATTCAAAATTTTCATGGTTTCGTTTTTGTTCCATACAAAAATTTGCTGTCCTGTCAAAAAAGAGAGAAATTTTGTCTTTGAAAAAGGCACGCTCAATGGAGCTATTTTTTGAACTAAAATTTCCTGTTTTACGAGGTTCCGGACTTTCATGCATTCGATTACATTTGTTTCGTTTTCTTTTCGCGCTGCAAGCAGGCAAATTTCCTGTTTGTAAAGCTCAGATTTTGCAAATCGGAGGGCCGCGGCGGTTTTGCAGGCGATTGCTGCTCCAGAAATATCGTGGAAAGGATATTGTGAATCTTCGCATTTTTGGTCAATGATTATTGCCGGGCTTGGAAGCTGTTCTGGAGGGTTGTGGTGGTCAAGAACTATTGTGTCAATTCCGAGTTCTGCCGCATATGCGATTTCTGCGTTGTTTGAAATTCCGCAGTCAACCGTAATGATGAGTGTTCCGTTTTTTTTGTAAAATTCGTCTACGGCTTCGATAGAAAGTCCGTAACCGTCATTTCCGCCCGGAAGCTTCCATTCAGCTTCGATTCCCATAGACTTGAGCTGTTCGTATAAAATTGTAGTGCTTGAAATTCCGTCTACATCGCGGTCTCCAAAAATCAGTACGATTTCTCCTTCCTCCTGAGCCTGAAGAATTCTGTCAACAGCGTCTTCCATTGCAGAAAATTCAAACGGATTGTGCAAAAATCTTTTGTCATCTTCCAAAAAATAAAGTATGTCGCTGCTTTTTGTAATTCCACGGCGAATCAGAATTGAAGCGGTGATTGCGTCAATTCCGTATTTTTGTGTCATTTCTTTTACTGATTCTTTTAGAACCGGTTTTTTTATCCATTTTTTCATTTTTTATATCCTGTTTTTATTTTTTTTACTTAAAGAATAGCAATTCCTGATTCAAGCGAAATGAATTTTGTTCCGCATACATTTTGAATTAAAAAATAGCAAAAGTCTTTTAATTCAATCATTGTTTTTTCATCAATTATTATTTTGCGGACGTCTTTTGGTTTTAGAACCGAAACTGCCTGAAGATATGTTAGCGAAGTTTTGGAAAGAAAAAAACTGTTTCGATTTTCTGTCTGTGCGTTTGAAAGGCAGTCGTTGCACACAAATCCGTTTTCGCGTTCGCTGTACATTCCGTAGTAAGTTTGCGCGTTTTGGTCAATTTTGCCGGCTAAAAAAGATTTTCCGCATTGGCAGCAGAATTGCGTGTCCGGCCTCATTCCCAAAATTCCTATGTAACGCCACAAAAAACGGATAAGACCGAGCCGGCTGTTGTTTTCTGTGCTCTGTTCCATTCCGTCCAAAAGTCCGTTAAGAAGGCAGAATGTCTGTTCCGGGCTTCCTGCGCAGCGCGACTTTATTATGATTTCCGAAGCAAAGCTTGCCGCATAGGTTTTAAAAAGATTTTCTCTAAACGAAGGATGGTAGGATTTTACGTCAAAATCGGTTATTTTGCAGGAATTTTTTGTTTCGTCTTTGTAAAGATACGCAGTTCCGCAGTTAAACGGGCTTACAAGCGAACGAAATTTGCTTTTTGGTCCGCCATAAAGAGTTGCGTAAACAATTCCGTCTTGAGGAGTAAGAAGCGTTACAGAACGGTTGTTTTCTCCAGACTGTTTGAGAGCAAGAATTGTTGCAAAAGTAGATGAACTGCGCATAAATTTATTATAATTTGAAAAACTGATTTAATAAATACTAGACAGCATTTTTAGATTATAATATAATCGAGTATTCATATTAACTTGGGGGATAGTGTAATGATTTTTCCTTTGGAACAGCTTGTAAAATTTTCAGGAAACGTTTATGAGATTACTGTCGCAGCAAGTCGCCGGGCTTATCAGCTGGCAATGATGAAAGATGCCGAAATTGACCGTAATGACGGCAAGGTTGTGTCTCTTGCAGCAAAGCAGATTTTTAACAACACTATTCAATACAAAAGAATTGAACAAAAGTAATTTACATCGGATTTAATCTCTTGACGAAAGACTTTAAATTGATGATAATTAGTATACTAATTTGATTAAGGAGTGCCCATAATGCCTTGTGGTAAAAAAAGAAAGCGCCAGAAGATGGCTACACATAAGCGCAAGAAGATGCTTAGACGCAATCGGCATAAGAGCAAGTAACATCTTTTTTGGTGTTTTGATATATGCCCGTAGAATAGACCGCGGTAGTTTTTTACTTCGCGGTCTTTTTTTTCTTCAAAATTGTAAAAATCAGTTTTTTGTCTTACAATAAAAATAATAGAAGATTGTTATGTTGCTTTCCAAAATAAATTCGCCTGATGATTTAAAAAAAATCCCGGAAGACCAGCTTCCGAAACTTTCAGAAGAAATTAGAAAAAAAATTATTGAAGTAGTCGGAAAAAACGGCGGACATCTTGCTTCAAACCTTGGTGTTGTCGAGCTTACGATTGCGCTTCACAGGGTTTTTAATTCACCGGAAGATGCAATAATTTTTGATGTAAGCCATCAGTGCTATGCGCACAAAATGCTCACTGGCCGTTTTTCGGATTTTTCAACTATAAGGCAAAAAAATGGACTTTCTGGTTTTACCAGAAGAACTGAAAGCAAGCATGATTTTTTTGACAACGGTCACGCTTCGACTTCGATTTCTCAGGGGCTTGGGCTTTTGACCGCCTGGGATTTACAGAAAAAAAACGGAAAGGTTGTCGCTGTAATCGGAGATGGCTCTTTGACCGGCGGACTTGCGCTTGAGGCTATGAACCATGCAGGCCAGCTTGGAAAAAATCTTATAGTTGTTTTGAACGACAACAAAATGTCAATCAGCGAGAATACTGGAGCTGTCTCAAAATATCTTTCTAAGCTTACAATGTCTGGTTTTTATCAGAATATTCGCCACAAAATTGATCTCGCGCTTTCAAAAATTCCAAATTCAAACAGGCATATCGGAAAATTTGTCTACAGATTTAAGCGTTCGCTAAAGGCTCTTTTTTTAAGCAATAATTTTTTTACAGATTTAGGTTTTGAATACGTCGGACCTTTGGACGGACATAATATCGGTGAGCTTGAAAATGTTTTTAAGGACGTAAAAAAACTTCAAGGACCGGTCGTGGTTCACGTAGTTACAAAAAAAGGAAAAGGGTATTCTCCTGCTGAGAATGATCCGGCGGCTTTTCATGGAATTGGACCGTTTTTAATTTCTGACGGAAAAGTTGAGCATTTTGATACGATGAGCTTTACCGAATGTTTTAGCCAGACTTTGCTTGAGCTTGCGGAAAAAGATAAAAAAATTACTGCAATTACGGCGGCGATGGCAAAAGGAACTGGTCTTGATGCTTTTGCAAGGCATTTTCCTGAAAGATTTTTTGATGTTGGAATCGCTGAAGAGCATGCGGTAACTTTTGCTTCTGGACTTGCGGCTGGCGGACTAAAACCTGTGGTTGCAATCTATTCAACATTTATGCAGCGGGCAGTTGATCAGATTATTCATGATGTTGCATTGCCGGAATTTCCGGTAGTTTTTTGTTTGGACAGGGCAGGACTTGTTCCGAGCGATGGCGAAACTCACCAGGGCATGTTTGACATTGCGCTTTTGAGGACTGTTCCAAATTTAAAAATTCTTTCTCCTGCGACCGCTGTTGATTTTAAGCTCAGTCTTGAATGGGCGCTTTCTCAAAACGGACCTGTCGTGCTTCGTTATCCAAAATCAACTTGTCCTACAGAACTGAAATGTTTTTCTCAAAAAATCGAAGAAGGAAAGGGTATTTACGTAAAATGTGAAGAATTTGCGCCTGCTTTGAGCCTGAAATTTGATGAAAATGAATTGGAAGCTGTTTCAGTTCAAAAAAATAAAAAGTCAAAATCCGTTCTTTTTGTTTCTACAGGAAGCATGCTTTCGGAAGTGATTCAGGCGAGCCGCAATCTTATGATTGAAAACATTGAGGCTGATATTTATTCACTGAGATTTTTAAATAAGGTTGATATAAATCATCTTTTTGAATATGCAAAAAATCGAGATGCGGTTATATTTGTTGAAGACGGAATATGCCGCGGCGGTGTGAGTGAAGAGCTTGAATATGAATTGTTAAAACGTGGATTTAATAAAACTGCGGTCAATGCTTTGCCGGAAAAATTTTTAAATCAAGGAACCCGCGGTGAAATTTGCGAAGATGTAAAAATGGATCCCCGGAGCCTTGCGGAATGTGCTTATAAGGTGGCTTATAGAAAATGATTTCATTAAAACTTGCAGATAAGACTATTACGACAGAAAAAAACGCCTTCGTAATGGGAATCGTAAATGCGACTCCAGATTCATTTTGGGAAGGAAGCCGCGGCGGAGCTAAGATGGCTCTTGAACAGATTGAACAAGGCGCGGATATTATTGACCTTGGCGCAGAGTCTACAAGGCCTGGCTCTTATTATGTAAGCGAAGATGAGCAGATAAAAAGGCTTGTTCCGGTTTTAAGAGAAATTCGCCGTCATTCGGATATTCCTGTTTCTATAGATACGAGAAAATACTCTGTTTTGAAAGCCTGCCTTGACGAAGGTGCTGACATTTTGAACGATGTTTCCGCCCTTGAAGACGACGAAAAACTTTCAGGACTGTGCGCGGAATCAAAAATTCCTGTAATTTTAATGCACAAGCGCTCTACTCCGGACGTTATGCAGAGCAATACCGAATATCAGGATATTTTTAATGAAGTTGACCTTTATTTGCGTCAGAGAGTTGAATACGCTTTAAAGCATGGCATATCTTCTGATAAGATTATTGTTGATCCAGGAATCGGCTTTGGAAAGAATATGACTGACAACTGCACTTTGATCAGGAGATGCGGACAGCTGTGCGATTCAAAATATCCGGTTTTAATGGCGCTTTCCCGAAAAACTGTAATCGGTCAGCTTTGCAACCGTGAAATTCAGGACAGAATGATTGGAACTGTTGCTGCGGATTTGATTGCTGTTATGAACGGAGCAACTCTTGTCCGCGTGCACGATGTAAAAGAAGCAGTTGATTCTCTAAATGTTTTAAAAGGAATTGGAGTATAGATTGAACGGATTTGAAAATCTTCTTCATGTTTATGATTTTATACGGCCGTTTTTAGATATTGGTGTAATGGCCTTTATTTTGTACAAGGCATACGAGATAATTGTCAAAACAAATGCCCTTCAGATAATAAAAGCCGCAATTGTCGTTGCAATGGCCTATGCTGTGGCGCTTTTGCTTCATCTTTCAATGCTGCTGTGGGTTCTTCAGAAACTTGCTCCTGGACTTGTTGTCTGTTTTGCGATTGTATTCCAGCCGGAACTTAGAAAGGTTTTCTTAAAACTTGGACAGAGCCAGTGGTTCACTTTTGGAAACCGTTCAAGGCATACTTATGTCGATACCGTAATCATAGCTGCCGAAATGCTTTCAAAAATGAAGAGAGGCATGCTCGTAGTTTTTACACGCCATACAAAAATTGATGACATTATTGAAACTGGAACACGTCTTGACGCAGACCTTTCAAGCGCTCTTCTTGTGACGATTTTTGGTCATGACACGCCTTTGCATGACGCCGCCTGCGTCGTTCAGAACGGAAAAATAATCGCCGCAGGTTGTTTTTTGCCTTTGAGCGAGCAATATGATATTAAAAAAACATTTGGAACAAGACACCGTGCCGCCCTTGGAATGAGCGAAATAAGCGATGCTGTTGTTCTTGTCGTTTCAGAAGAATCTGGAGCGGTTTCCCTTGCTTACGACAGTCAGCTTCACTACGATTTGAACCCGAACCAGATTACAAAACAGCTCGAAAAACTGTTGGAAATGACGCCTGCGCAAAAAACGATAGAGGACACTATTGATGAAAATAAAGGACTTTATTGAAAAAATTACGGAAAACTGGCCGGTAAAGGCGAGTTGTGTTCTGCTTGCAATATGTATTTATGTTTTTTATACGCTTTCGCTTCAAGATTCTAGGTCTTTTACAGTTCCATTAAAAATAAAAAACGGTTCAGGAATTGTGCCTGTAAGTCCGTATCCTGCAAATGTAAAAATAAAATTAAAGGGAAAGACAGAAGATATTGCTTCTCTTCAAAAAAACAGTTTTTCTGCCTACCTTGATCTGAACTATCTGCCAAAAGACGGAGTCTACAAGCTGCCGGTTCTTGTTGAGCTTCCTCAGCAGGCTCTTTTGCTGGATACTCTTGAAGTTACTGTTTCGCCTCAGGAAGTCAATTTAAAGGTTGAGGAAAAAATTTTAGCCTTTGTGCCGATTTCGCCTCTTATAAACGGAAGTCCTGCGCATGGCTATGAGATAAAAAATATTACTGTAAAACCGGACACAGTTGAACTTACAGGACCGCGCTCGATGGTTCAAAACTGCACGAGGCTTCAGACAAAGGCTGTTTCTGTAAAAAATGCGGATAAAAGTTTTGCTTCTCCTGTTTTGCCAGAAAATCCTGGCTCGTATTTAAAATTTAAAAATAATGATGAAAAACTTACAGTTACGGTCGAAATTGCGCCTGTTGTTTCGGAAAAAAGTTTTTCTGTTCAGACGATAGATGTAAAATATTTGCCGAAGGAATTTGTAGTTTCATCTCAAAAAAATTCAGGAATATTAAATTTAGGCGGAAAACTGGTTGATTTAGAGAAATTTAGCGTTCCTAATGGTTCTCTTTTTGTAAATGCGTCGGAGATTTCTGAACCAGGAGTTTATGAGCTCGATGTAAAATCGTCAGTTCCTGCAAAATTTACAGTTCAGGATTTTTCTCCTAAAAAAATAAAAATTACCGTCGAAAAAATTAAGGTTGTAGATGAGCTTGAAGAAAAAGTTGGAGATGTGATTGCTTCTCCGGCGAATGAAATTCTTCCAGAAAAAATTGAATTGACAGGCGGACAGTCAGGCGAATAATGGTTTATGGAATCGGAACGGACATTTGCGAAGTAAAAAGGTTTGAAAAATGGCTAAAAAAAACAGAACTATTCTTGCGTTTTTTTAACGAGAAAGAGCAGTTTTCCTGTGATTTTAGTCAAAATGAAGGAGCGGCCTGCCGTCACTATGCGGCTCGGTTTGCCGCGAAAGAAGCGTTTTCCAAGGCTCTGGGTACAGGATTTACCGGCCTGAGGTTGAATGATTTTTACGTCGCCAAGGATAAAGCCGGAAAGCCGTTTTTTGAATTTGGAGAAAAAACTAAAAAAAATCTGGAAGCCAAAATAGGAAAAGACCTCAATATTCAGCTTTCTATAAGCCATGAAAAAGAATATGCAGTTGCTTTTGTTATAATCGAAAAATTGGGTTAAAATATTTTTATAAAGTAAAAATCTGGAGAATCTATGTTGTACCGCAGTTCAAAAAAAGTTGAAAATCCTGGAAAAAAGCCAAAGATTTCCTATTGGTCAAAAAACAGATGCCATTGCCCGGTCTGCCAGAATAATTTTGAGCGTGAGGAAATGCTTTCCGGTTCTGGCCGAATGATTGCCGGCGAACTGACTGACGAACTGCACCGCGTTTTTGAGCCTTCTGCAAAATACGGCCAGATTTATCCGGTGATTTATTCAATCGGAGCCTGCCCGAAATGCCATACTGCGCTTTTCTGGAGCGATTTTGAAGAAATTCAGGACAATAATTCTCTAAATGAGCTTTTGGCGGACAGCAAAAAACGCAAGGAAATTGTAAACAACATGTTTCCTTATTATGAATTGACGAGAGAACGAAACCTTCTTGACGGAGCGGCAATGTATTATCTTGCGCTTTTGTCTTACGAAAAAGTAGATCTTTCGTATGCGCCGACTATGAAAAGGGCGATAATTTCGCTTCGCCTGGCATGGATTTGCCGCGATTTACAGAAACTTGTCCCTGAACATAATTATGACTATGCGGCCGAAGTTTTTTACAGAAAAGCCCAGTTTTTTTACGAGCAGACTTTGATTAACGAGACTCAGAGAATCGAAACGATTGCAAAAATTACGAATTTTGGACCTGATGTAGACAAAAATTATGGTTATGACGGCGTAATCTATCTTAATTCGCTTTTGGAATACAAATACGGACAAAAAGAAGACATGCAGATGCGGTATAAAAAACTCGATGCAAACAAGCGTTCTATTGCCCGAATTTTTGGACTTGGAAAATCTTCAAAATCAAAACCTGGACCGCTTTTGGAAAAATCCCGCGACCTTTACGACAAGCTGACGGCAACTTTGAACGAAGCCAATATTATTTCGGTTGACGATGAATAGAGTTTTTTGAAAATTCAATTTGCGAGAAAAAGGCGGTTATTTTGCGTAATATACTCTTGACAATTTCTTATGACGGAACCGATTTTTGCGGCTGGCAGCGGCAAGATTTTGCAGATAAGGGAAAAGCAGTCAGAACTGTCCAGCAGACTGTGGAAGATGCGCTGGAAAAACTCCATAAACGGAAAATTTCATTGCAGGGATCTGGAAGAACGGACAGCGGTGTCCATGCGTTTGCGCAGGCAGCGAATTTTTATTCTCCAGTGGATTCGATTCCTGTAGAAAAATATCCTGTGGCTTTAAACTGTTTTTTGCCGGACGACGTGCGGATTATGGATGCAAGTGTGGTTGATGAAGATTTTTCTGCCAGAAGAAATGCAACGAGCCGTGTTTACAGATATTTTATAAATACAGGAAAACCGTTTGCAAGCCAGATGAGATATGTTTGGCCGATTTATTACAGACCGGATATTGAAAAATTGAATAAGATGGCCGAATGTCTGCATGGCGAAATTGACTGTTCGACATTTGCCGCGGCCGGAGACCAAAGCGTTTCGATGTTCCGTTATATTGATGATGCGCATTTTTTTTACGAAGGCGAAAATCTTGTTTTTCAAATTGAAGCAAACGCCTTTTTGTGGAAAATGGTCCGATCGATTACAGGAAGCCTGATTTATTTTGAGCGGATGGGAAAAGACGCTGAATTTTTTAAGGAAGTCTTGGAAAGCAAAGAACGCAAAAATGCAGGTCCGACAGCGCCTGCAAAGGGGCTTTTTTTGCATGAAATAAAATTTGATGGAATCAGGCGTCATATTTGAGTTTTTTATGCGCCAGGAACATGGAGGGCGGCGAAGCCGGTGCAAAGCACCGAGGGCACCGAAGCCCGTAATACTCCGGCCCGCAAAAGCGGGCGGCGCCCAAATATTTAAAGAAGATTTACAGGATCAACGTCGGTTTCGATGTAGACGTCTGTGGGGCGCGAATAGTTGTAAAAAAGGTTTGAGGCTGCTTTTTGAAGAATTGTTATATCCTGGCCTTTTAAAATGAGTTGCCAGCGGAAACTTCCTGCGATTTTTGAAAGCGGACACTCGGCTGGACCGAGAATTTCTGTGGACGCGACCTTGTTTTTTTGTTCCTGTGTAAAGTCAGGCGAGATTTTCTGGCTGTAGATGGCGTAAAGTTCGTTTCTGAGAATTGATGACGCTCCTTCTGCGGCCTCGACTGCCTGTTTTTCTGTCGGCGCTCTGAAAACCAGACGGACAAGGCGGCAAAAAGGCGGAAAATTGAGCATCCGGCGGTTATTTATTTCCATTTCGTAAAATTTCTGAGTCTGATTATTTACCGAAAAGAGGATTGGCTCTCGTTCTGGCGAATATGTCTGTACAAGGACTTTGCCGTCTGGAAAGAATCTTCCTGCCCGGCCGGCAACCTGCGTTATGAGAGAAAATGTGCGTTCTGCTGAGCGAAAATCCGGCAGATGAAGCGCTGTGTCCGCAAGAATTACTCCGACCAGTTTTAAGTTTGGAAAGTTGAGTCCTTTTGCGACCATCTGGGTTCCAAGCATAATGTCGTATTCGTTGTTTTTAAAGGCGTTGATTTTTTCCTGCAGCTCGCCTTTTTTTGTAAGGTTGTCCGTGTCCATTCGCACGATTCTTGCATTCGGAAATTTTGCCTTTACTTCGGATTCTATAAATTCTGTTCCAAAGCCCGAATAGCCTGCATCAAGAGAGCCGCATTGCGGACACTGCTGCGGCGGCGTTGTGCTCCAGCCGCAGTAATGGCAGCGAAGGCGGTTTTCTGCCTTGTGGTAGGTAAGGCTTACAGAACAGTTTTTACATTTTAACTCAAATCCGCAGGAGCGGCAGCGGTAAAAATGGGTAAAGCCGCGGCGGTTTAAAAACAGAATTGTCTGTTTTTTTTCCGCAAGGGTTTTATTTATTTCGTGCTCGAGCTCGCGGGAAATGCAGAGTGTGTCGGCGGGCTCGTTTTTTAGGTCGATTGCTTTGGTTTGAGGCATTTTTCCGCCGGCCAGACGTTTTGAGAGAGTGTGCCTGGCGATTGTCTTTGTGTTCATAAGATACCAGGCTTCAACGCTCGGCGTCGCCGAACCCATTACAAGAGGAATTTTCTGTTTTTTGCAGCGGTACATTGCAACTTGTCTTGCATGGTAGCGCGGGGTTGAGCCTGATTTGTAAGAGCCGTCGTGCTCTTCGTCGATTATTATAAGGCCGAGGTCTGGAACTGGCGCAAAGACCGCGCTTCGCGCGCCGATTACGACCCGCGCTTCTCTGTTTAAGATTCTGTGGTATTCGCTTAATTTTTGGCTTGGGGTTAGGCCTGAATGAAGAACAGCCGCCGTCTGGCCGAATCTTTTTACGACTGCCTCGATAACCTGCTGTGTAAGGCCTATTTCCGGCACAAGGTAGATTACGCCTTTTTTTTGATCAAGGATTTTTTGCGCGCATTGAAGAAAAACTTCCGTCTTGCCTGTGCCTGTCGGCCCGTAAAGATAGTGAAGGTTTGTATTTGCCTCTGGCGAAAGAATTTCTTTTACGGCTTTTTCCTGTTCTTCGCTCAAGACAGCCGCTTTTTCCGAAGAAATTTCATCTACGAACGAAAATCCTCCGGCATCGGTTTCTCGTTTTGCAGAAGGAAGCATGGCGCTTACAGCTTCGCCGATTGCGCAGATGTAATATTTTGAAACCCAGAATGCAAGTTCGATCAGTTCCGGAGTTAAAAGCGGTTTTTCGTCAATAACTTTTGTGATTGGACGGATTTTTGATTCTTCGACTGGAAAATCTGGCGGAAGGTTTTCAAATTCGTCTACGACGCATCCTTTTGTTTTTCGTGCTCCGAATTTTATTTCAACCCTGCATCCGATTCTAGAAATTTCGGAAGGTTCTATGTTGAGGTAAGTGAATGTCTGGTTTAAGGGAACGTTTAGCGCAACCTGAAGATATTTTGCCATTTTTTATTGTTTTATATATGGAATATATTGGCTTTCGTAGCCTGGGTTTAATTCAAGCAGTTTTGTCTTAAAGAATTTCAAGTCTTCCCATGCAAGTCTTTTTAGTGAATTGTCTCTTAAAAGAGCGCTTGGATGGTAAGTTACGCAGACGGGAATATTTTGATATTCAAAAAACTGTCCGCGAAGTTTTGTAACTCCAAATTCGGTCTTTAAAAGGTTTTTTGCGGCAACTGTTCCTACGCAGAGAATTGCCTTTGGTTTTAAAAGCGCAATCTGCGCCTGCAAAAAAGAAGAGCACGCATCTGCTTCTTCAGGATAAGGATTTCTGTTTTGAGGCGGACGGCACTTTACGATATTAGCAATGTAAACGTTTGAAATTCGGCTCAAATTGATTGCGGCGAGCATTTTGTCCAAGAGTTGTCCTGCTGGCCCTACAAATGGAAGCCCCTGCATATCTTCTTCAAAGCCCGGTCCTTCGCCGATTACAAGAACAAATGGAGAAGAAACCCCTGTTCCTGGAACTGTGTTGTGGCGGGTTTTTGCAAGCGGACAGCGTGAGCACTGCGCGATTTTTTCGATTACGTTTTGCATCGGCTGCGGCAAAATCTGATTTAAGCTTTTTGTATTTTCCTGTGGCTGAATTTTTTGTTGTGGCTGCTGTTTTTCCTGAGTGTGAATTTTTTCATCATCCTTAAAAAACGGAGCATTTTCGTCAAAACTTTTAGATTTGTAGCCCAAAATAGAATCTGATGCGGTTTTTAAAAGCGAATAAATCTGCTGTTTTTGTTCTGAAGTCATATAAAATAAGTTTATAGAATTCTCTGGAAAAATTCATCCGAAAAACATAAAATCTGCGGTTTTAAAGCATATGAAAAAAATTATAAAGAAAGGCTTGGCTAATTCCTGGCATATAAAACTGTCCGTCAGTCTTCATCTTGAAGTTGCCGTTTTAATTGAGTAGAATACAAGTTCTATGAAAATAGCAATGTTTACAGACGCCTATTTTCCGAGAATCAATGGTGTTTCTGTTTCTGTCAAATCTTTTGCCACTGAGCTTTCAAGAATCGGGCACGAAGTCTGCGTTGTCTGCCTTGAATATTCTCAGGAACAGCAGAGAAGCTCTTTTTTTAACGAAAAAGAAAGCGATGCGACTGCGCCTTTTAAAATCCTCCGTATTCCTTCAACCTCAGTTGTTTTTTCGAAGGAAGACCGCATTGTGCGTCTGAATACCTGGCACTACCTAAAAAAATCTCTTGATAAATTCGAACCGGACGTAGTTCACCTGAATTCTGAGTGGACTATCGGCTATTTGGGTTCTATTTATGCGCGTCACCGAAAACTTCCATGCGTTTTTACCTTTCATACGATGTGGGAAGATTATCTTTCAAATTACGTCAATTTTTTGCCTGATATAAGTCTTCGCAAAATCGGCGCAGGAATCGTAAAGTATTATCTTAAGCGCGCTGACGAGATAATTGCTCCAACTCAAAGAATTGCTTCTGTCGTTTCAAGATACGGAATAGACAAAACGCCGGATATTCTTCCGACAGGAATTCCCGAAGAAAAATTAAAATATTCGATAAAACGGGGAATGGCGGTTCGTTCCAGACTTTACTCAAAATGTCCAGGAATAAAAGGCAAAAAAATACTTCTTTTTGTTGGCCGCATTGTAAAAGAAAAAAACTGCGCATTTCTGCTCGATGTTCTGCGTGAAATTCAAAAAAAGAATAAAAAGACTGCTGTTTTGTTTGTTGGAAACGGTCCTTATCTTGAAGAGCTCAAGGAACTGGCAGAAAATCAAAAATTGGCAGATTCAGTTTTTTTTACAGGTTACATTCCCGGCGAGGACTTGATATATTTTTACAGAATGGCAAGCGTCTTTACCTTTCCGAGCAAAACAGAAACTCAGGGACTTGTTACTGTAGAAGCTATGTTGAGCGGTCTTCCTGTTGTTGCAATCGGAGAATTGGGAACTGTTGACGTAATGCAGGGCGATAACGGCGGATTTATGGTAAAAAACGATGTGAATGAATTCGCCCAAAAAGTCCAGCTCCTTCTCGAAGACCAGAATCTCAGAAAAGAAAAATCGCTCGAAGCTAAGTCTTGGGGCGCTAAATGGAAAATTTCTTCCTTGACACCAAAGCTTGTCGAATGTTACGAAAAGGCTGTTGCCGTAAAAATTTCAGAAAAAAATGGATTAAAAAATGAATAAAAGCGTTATGAAAAAAATATTTTCAACTGTTCTCTTTTGCGGAATTTCATTTTTTGCCTTTGCCCGAGGAGAGCAGGAGCTTGTGGAAGCCGGACACTGGATTTACGACTCAATCGAAAACCTGTGCATGGAAAGCGGAATTGTAAATTTTGCTGATTCTGAGCCGGCTTCAATTTCTGAGCTAAAGCTTTATTTGCAGGAAATCGATTTTTTTAAGCTGAGCGAAGCCGGCCATGCAGAACTCAAAAAAATTCAGAACTATTTTGAATATGAGCAGATTGGCTTAAAATCCGACATCATAAACTTTGGAATAGAGCCTTCTTTTAATCTTTCTGTTTTTTATAAGACGAATGACGATATTGACTGGGTTTATGACAGATATGAGCGTAAGCCGTTCATTTTTGTTCCTTTAAATTTTACGGTTTCGGATTTTGTTGCAATGAAGATGGATATTCTTCTTGGAATGAATAAAAACAATGCCGTAAAAAATGACGTATATTCAAATGTTCCTCTTTCTGCGGATTCAATCGACATCAACTTTCCAGACAATGCATATTTTTCGATCGGGCACAGATTGACACAAAAGACAGGAGTTTCTTTTCAGATTGGAAAAGGCGCCAGAAACATCGGAAAAACGCTTACTGGTTCAATGATTTGGTCTGAATATCTTACCGGAGCTTCTTATGCCCAGCTTTCGGTTTATTCTCCAGACATAAAATACACAGGAATTGTAAGCCAGTTTAACGTTGACCGCTATATGTACGCGCATCAGTTTGATATAAGGCTTTTTAAGAAACTGACAATTACGGCGCTTGAGGGCGTTTTTGTAAATGCTCCTGTTGAACTGCGCTACTTAAATCCTTTTACGATTTTTCATGGAATGGCTCCGTGGCGTGAATATCCCGACGAGGACGATGATTCTTATGACAGGGAAAGCCATACCGGCGCATATCTTGGCATAAAGTTTCAGTTTGCTCCTGTTTCAAATTTAAAATTCTACGGTCTTTTTGCCATGACACAGTTTCAGACTTCTTACGAAACTTCAAACTATCCAGACGACACGACGCCGAACGCAATGGGCGGCCAGCTTGGAGGAAGGTATAC
>DLLE01000063.1:83951-86420 GCA_002477955.1 Treponema sp. UBA7570
CAGCCGTATCTTTACATAAAGGAAAGCCCGAACTGGTCCTTGGTTCGCACATACGCCGAAAACATGGGAAACAAAAAATATCCGTTCTACGAATGGATTGGTTCTCCTTTTGGTCCTGACACAATCAGCGGAGAGCTTAACATGGGATACGAAGTTCCTGAAAAATGGGCTTTGAACTTTATCTATCTTTTTATGGCAAGAGGCGAAATGTCCGGAACAAGTGTGTTTGACACAATGGTAGACAACGATGGAAGATACTTGTGGGGCGGAGTTCATACAAATGATAATGCTATTACTAATACAGGTGATGAGGATACTAAAGGCTGGTGTTATCCTGGAAGCAGCGGAAAAAATTCAGTTTTTCCATCATTAACTGCAAAGGAGCTGCAGTCGCTTGTAACTCCGACAGGAACTCCTGAGTTTGTAAACAGAATTTCTATCCGCGGAACGTACAATTTTTCGTCAAAAATCGAATGTGTCCTGCAGCCTTCCTTTGTGTTTATATTCAACAAGGGGCACGAAGAAGGAAAAAAAGCCGCTGGACTTGAAGTTGCCGGAGCGTGTTCGATTAAATTGTAAATTGTTTTAAGCTGGAGATGTTTATTTAGCCAAAATGTCGGGTTTTGATAAGAACCGCAATTTGAGTGCCATTCCCGTGCTGACAAAACTGCCATTGCCGTAGTTGATGCCGCGATGTTTGCATAGCAAAACCGGAATGTTCTGATATAATTTTTCAAAACGAGGATTTTTATGAAAAAATTTTTTCTTTCTGCAGTTTTATTTGCAAATTTGTTCTGTTTGTTTGCCCAGGTCAGCGTAGATCCGACGGACAGATTTTATTCTCAGGCTCAGGGCTGGGAATTAAAAGGCTATATTTCGGCTCTTCCGCAGATTCGTCCTTATCCTTCAAACCTTATAAAATCTATTCTCGAAGAAGTTATAGACAAGGGCGACAAAAATGACCGCGAATTTGCGCTTTATGAATATGAAAGAATTTTCGGAAAGTCTTTGAATCTTTATGTTTCTGGCGACGGTGAATACAAGGCTTCTCAAGACCTGACGGAAGAAAACGACAAAGGCACAAAAAACGTAAAAGGCGAAGGCGGAATTGCCGGAGAAATAGTTTTTAATCCGTACATTTCTGTTGGCTACGACCTTGGAATGTATGCGGAAGCTACAGATTACGAAGATATTGCCCCTCTTTACAAAAACAAGGCTCCGGATTCAGTGTTTGACTCTTCAAGCATTGGCCCGATTGCCCTTTACCTTGACTGGAACACAAACGTTGCTGTCGGCACAAATGAATATTATGCAATTGCCGGACTTAGCAAAACAGGCTACGGTTCATTTTTGAACGACGGACTTGCCCTTAACGACACTTCTTTTCATTCTGCAAACCTTATTATGAACGTAACCAGAAAAAAGTGGAGCTATTCTTCTGTTTTTGAAATTATTGGCGCAACGACGAACAATCCTTATAAATACAGCGACCACAGCGACGGAAAATACCTTTCGTTTCATTCTATAAATTACCGCTTTAACGATTTTATCAATATTTCATATTACGAGAACATTGTTTTTGGCCCGAATATGAACATTTCGTATCTTTTCCCTGTTCCGTACATGCCGATTCAAAATATTGGAGGAGCTAATGACAATTTGCAAATGGGACTTGTGCTCGATATAAAACCGGCAAACGGTCTTCTGTGGTCGACAGATATTTTTGTTGATGATATTGAAGTGAACGACATTGTAAAACTTAATTTTGACACAAAAATCCGCGTGGCAGGGCAGACAGGACTTGTTTTTGCTCCGTCAAACACAGCTTGCAAAAAAATCGGACTTAATTATCAGATTGTCTTGCCTTATGTTTATGCGCATTGGGAATACGGAAGCGACGATTCGGGAGAAATTTCCGGGGCTACTGCAAACCGCCAGAATTACACGAACGCAGGAGTGAATATTGGTTCCGCGCTAGATCCTAACTCCGACAAAGTTTCGTTTTATGCGGAATTTTCTCCAAAGCCGTTTATGAGATTTGGCTTTGCAACGAATTTTATCCGCCATGCAAATTCGGCGGAAGCATTTGACGATGATGACGCGGCGGAATATGTTCTTGCAAAAGAGGGCCAGTATGCGACAGACGGCTCTGCTTACATGCACCAGATGTTTTCAGACCCGGACGGAACTTCTGGAACGCACGTTGATCAGGCCTGGGAAAATCTCGGATTTATGACTTCTGACCACAAGATGGCTGTAATGCAGGCTGGACTTACAGCTGAGATTGACCTTCCAAAGACAAGAGGCGGACAGCTTACTTTTCTTGCAGGCTACACCTTTGAATATGTAAAAAATTCCGGAGTTAATAAAAATATTTATAAGGGCATTGGATTTGAGCCTTATACAGATAAAGATGATAAAGGTAACGAGACAACATATTATAGATTTAATGGAAAAAGTTCACTTACA
>DLLE01000063.1:86494-105128 GCA_002477955.1 Treponema sp. UBA7570
GCCGCTAGGCAAAAAAGCGAATGGATTGAAAATTTAACCGACAGGGTAAACCACTATTTTACGCTTGGTTTTAGATATACGTATTAGAGCCGGGGCGTTGCGGGGTGTCCCCGCAGAGAGGGGAGCGGCTTACGAAGTTTGCCGCGAGGGGAGAGGCTTCTCCCCTTATAAACCTTAAAAAGTTAGACTTTCGAGAAAATTTATTTTTCCCTTGGAATCAAGACCGCATGGTCTTTTGAAAGTTTTTCTGTGTTTTCTTTTGTTCCCCAGTTTTGAGCAACAAATCCTGCGGCTTCAAATCTCATAAGCTCCCTGTTGTTGAACGCTTCTTCGATAAGAGAGTCGGCCTCGAGGCTGTTAAAAATTTTCCGGGCTTCGTCAAGCGGAGCGCGCAGAACTGGATGTTTTGGACTAAAAAGCACGCAGCAGTCTTCGTAAGGCAGAATTGAAGTTTCGTAAGTGCCGATTTCTCTTGCTGTCGCAATGATTTCTTCTTTGTCCAGACCAACGAGTGGTCTTAAAAGCGGAATTCCGCAGGCAGATTCAGTTACAGCCATATTTTCGACCGTCTGGCTTGCAACTTGGCCGAGGCTTTCGCCGGTTATAAGGCAGTCAGCGCCGATTCTTTTTGCGAGCATAGTCGCAACTTTCATCATGCACATGCGGAGCATAAGAGTTGTATAATTTTCCGGAGATTTTTTCTTAATCTGCATTTGAACCTTTGTAAAAGGAATTGTGTTCAAGTGCAGCCTTATTCCATAGCTGCTTACAATTTCCGCAAGTTTTTCGACTTTTTTCTGGGCTTCCTCGGAAGTGTAAGGATATGAGTGAAAATAAACGCATTCAACCGTCATTCCGCGGCGAATCATCCTGTAACCGGCAACCGGACTGTCAAGACCGCCGCTCAAAAGTAAAAGCCCTTTGCCTGAACAGCCGACAGGAAGTCCGCGGCAGCCTTTTTTTGAATCCGAGTAAACGTAAACTTTGTCGCGCACTTCCACAGTAAAAACAACGTCCGGCGAATGAACGTCTACGTCGAGAATTTTCTGTTCGTAGACTAGATTTCCGGCTTCGCGCATAATTCCGTAGCTGTCAAGTTCAAAGCTTTTGTCGCTTCGTTTTGCCTCGATTTTAAATGTTTTAGCACCGCGTTTTTTTTCTGATTCTGCAAGTTCCAGAACTTTTTTTTGAATTGATTCAATGTTTTTGCCGCAGACTTCGGCCTTTGCCCAGCCTGTAATTCCTGTCAAATGGTCAAGCGCAAATTCAACGGCAGGACAGGCGCTTTCATCACATTCAATATAAAGCCTGCCAAAATTCAAGTGAACTTTTGCTTCGACCGACAGAAGATAAGATTTAGCGTTTTGAACCAAAAGCTTTTCAAATGATTTTAAATTGGAGCCCTTCAAAGTAAGCTCGCCAAGTTTTCCCAAATATGTAACCATAAAACCAATATAACAGAAAAAAAAATCTTGTTCCATTAAAATTGTTCCGGTAAGGTTTTGAAGTTTTTTTTTTCAATTTTTATATCCGATTTTCAAACTTTGTGAAATCTTTTTTTTGCGATGTATTTTTTTGAATTTTGTGCTATTCTTCCGCAGTTACTTTTTTGATGTTTGGAAAACTTACGTGGCTCGCCGCTAACGCGGAGTTTTATAGGAGACATAATGAATTTAGAAGAACGCGCTCAAAAAGCGGCCGAATTAAAGGCGACTGGACAATGCAACTGTACTCAGTCGGTGCTGAAAGTTTTTGAAGACAGGCTTCCGCTTTCTTCTGACGATTTGATGAAAAGCGGTGCTGGTTTTGCCGCCGGAATGGGCTGTATGGAAGCCACATGCGGCGCCTTAATCGGAGCCGTAATGGTTGCAGGGTTTTTGACCGGAGGAAAAGGAACTTCAGTTGCCGCAAAAAAAATACTTTCTGACTTTAAGGAAAAATGCGGCGCAACTCTCTGCCGAGAGCTAAAAGGCCTTTCAACAGGAAAAATTCTTTGCGAATGTCCTGACTGCTGCAAAAACGCGGTTCTCTCGCTTAAAGAGCTTGTTGATTAAAAAAAAATGAATTACAAAAATGTGGGCAAGGCATCAGTTTGAAAAGAGTATCTGATGCCTTTTTTTGTTTGGCTTGCCAAAACATTTTGCTTGTCAAAATGACATATTTTGTGATAATGTCATATTGTTATGATTGAGAAAATTTTTCCTGATACTACATTTGACAAAACGCTCGGAAAAAACCTTCCGATTCTTCTTAGAGAAAAAACTAAAAAAAATCCGAACTTGACTTTGCAGGCTGTAAAGAACAAGAGCGGAGTTTTTGTCCGCTACAGTTATTCCCAGGTTTACCAGCATGTTCTGGAAATGGCCCACAGCCTCAAGAAACTCGGCATTAAACGCGGCGAGCATGTTGGACTTATGAGCGACAACCGCCGCGAATGGCTTATTGCCGACTATGCGCTTTTAACTCTCGGCGCGATCGACGTTCCTCGTGGCTGCGATTCAATGGGAGTTGAAATTCGCTTTATCTTGAATTTTACCGAATGCAAAGTAAGTTTTTTTGAAAACGGCAGACAGCTTGAAAAAGTTCTAGAAAAAGTCGAGGAAGTTCCTCTTTTAAAGACAGCGGTTCTTTTTGATTATCCGGATGAAAAGCTAATCGAAAAGGCAAAGTCTCTCGGAATTGAAGTTGTAAACTATCACTTTTTGGAAAGTTCTGGTGTAGAGATTACAAAAGAGGAATGGAAAGAGCTCGAAGACTCAATGGAAACTATTTCTCCAGATGATACGGCAACTATTATTTTTACTTCCGGCACTACAGGCATTCCAAAAGGAGTTCAGCTTACTCACGACAATTTTATTGCACAGTGCGAGGTTGCGCATCATTGTCTTGGACTTATGCAGAGAGGGGACATGTGGCTTACAGTTCTTCCAATATGGCATAGTTTTGAGCGCGCATTCTGCTATATGGTTGTTGCAATGGAAGGCGGATTTGCCTATTCAAAGCCGATTGTTTCCGTAATGCTCAGCGATATGGCGCTTATTCAGCCTCAATGGATGAATGCCGTTCCTCGCCTTTGGGAGTCTGTCGCACAGGGACTTTTCCGCGAAATCAAAAAACAGAGCGGAATCCGTCAGTGGGAATTCAACGCGGCAGTATTTATCGGCAGACAGTTTTACAAGGCAAAAGAACTGGTTTTTGGCTTAAAATGCCGCTATCACTGGTATCCGCGCTTTTTAGACACCTTGCTCGGAATCCTTCCGTATGTTATTTTATGGATTCCTCGTTTTGCAGCCGAAAAACTTGTTTTTAAAAAATTGCGTGCAAAATTTGGCGGAAAAATGCGGGCCGCAATTTCTGGCGGAGGCGCGCTTCAGCCTTCTACCGAAAGTTTTTTCCATGCGATCGGATTTAGGCTTATGGAAGGCTACGGCATGACAGAAACATCTCCGGTTCTTTCGGTTTGCAATTCAAAAAAGCCGCGCTCAAACAATGTCGGCCAAATTTTTCCGAGCAACGAAGTAAAAATTGTAAAAGAAAAAAACGGACAGCCAGTTGATTCAAAAGCTCTCAAACCGGGCAAACGCGGTCTTGTAATGGTAAAAGGCCGTCAGGTAATGAAAGGATACTACAAGCGTCCAGATTTGACGGAAAAAATCATAGATAAAGACGGCTGGCTCAACACCGGCGACCTCGGCATGATAAGCTGCGACAAGGAACTAAAAATTGTCGGCCGGGCAAAAGACACAATTGTTCTTCTTGGCGGCGAGAACATCGAGCCAGTTGTAATTGAAAATGCAGTAAACGCTTCGCCTCTTGTTGAACGCTGCGTTGTCCTCGGGCAGGATCAAAAATACATTGCCGCGCTTATTTGTCCAGACCAGGCAAATGTCATCGCTTATGCAGAAGAAAATTCAATTTTTTACGACAATTACGAAAATCTTCTCGAAACAAACGAAATTCAAAACGTTTTCCGTACAGAAATCGACATGCGCGTAAATGCAAAAACTGGTTTCCGTACCTGCGAACGCATTTTTAAGTTTGGACTTTTGCACCAGAGTTTCCAGCTCGGAAAAGAAATCAACGCAAAGCACGAACTTATGCGCCACTCAATTTCCGAAATCTACAAAAAAGAAATCAAAAAATTGTTTTCAGAAAAAAAATAGACAAGCGGATTTTAATTCATGGCGTTTCCCTTGCAAAGCTAAAGTTTTGCAAGGGACAGGCTATCCGCACTTCGCTAGCCGCTCATCCTCCGCGCCCGCTTGCGGTGGACTGCTCCGCAGGTGCTCCTATCCTTAACGCAGAAAAATCAGGCAAAATTTATACAAACCGTTCTGGCAAAAAATCTTCCGGCATTAGCTTCTTATAGAAAAATTCTTTTTTTTTATTTATAATTTTTTCTGTGAAGAAAGGTATTTTTCTTTTGTTTTTTTTTGCCGTTGTTTTTTCTTCTTTTGGACGCGACTATTCTCATTTTTCAGAATATTCTTCAGAAGTTCCTCCCCTGCTTGAAGGCGTTTGGCAGGGCAGCGACAGGCTTTTGCTTTTTTCTGGAAAAAATTCTTCTTTTGCCTGCGTTCTTCGTGTCTTTTACCAGTGGTATGACGACCGAGCCGCAGAAAACGGACAGTTTGCCCAAATTTCAAGCCGCGACAGAAACAATACGAGCGCAATTCATCCGGAAAACATCTCAATTGGCTTTAAGACGATTTTTGAAAATCCTTCAAAAACCGCGGCTGCATTCGAGCTAAGAATAAAATATCCTGCGCTAAAAGATTATGTTTATATTCCTCTTGCTGTCGTTGACGGAAAAATCTTTCTTAACTTTTTTATACGCGAGGCCTTTTTTGAAAATCCTGTTCTTGATGTCGAAACTTTTAATCAGGAAAATCCTCCGTCTAAAAATAATCTTTCAGTTTTGGAAACGGAAGTTTTTTTCTTAAAAGATTTTTCAGCTGCTTCTGGAATTACTATCTCGCCTCCTGTTATAAAAAATGAGCTTTTAAGCTATGTCGTGGACGGCAAGAACTTTTATCCTGTCCGTTACTGGCTTTCTCAAATGGAAGAATCCGAAGACCGTGCCGAGCTTTTTGATGGAGAAAAAACATTCAGCCTTCCAAAATTTATTCAAGCTGCCGGAAATCTTTATGTCTGCGCAACGGGGCGAAGTTCAAAAATCCGAAATGTAAAAAAAATTGAAGATTTTCCGGTTAATTTTATTACCGATAGCGACAAGAAAATTTACGCTTATGGAAAAGAATATCTTGTCTATGTTCCAGGAACTGGAAATTATGAGCAGATTTTAAATATTGCCGAAAAAAACAATCAGCGCCGTCATCCGCCTTCAGCTCCGCCTTTTCCTGTCAAAGAGCCTGAATTTCGCTGGAAAGAAATTTCAGACATTGAAGTTTATGATGCTCGTACTTGGTCAAAACGGAACCTTGATATTCATAAATAATTGTATAAAATGCCAAAAATCATTATACTCGATAAATAAACTACAACAAAAAGAGGGCAGACGACTGTGTATACTCCAGTAAATCCAAAGCCAGATTTTCCTAGACAGGAAGAAGAAGTTTTAAAATTTTGGGAAAAAAATGATATTTTTAAAAAATCTATCCGTCAGCGCGACAAGGCAGAAGAATTTGTTTTTTTTGACGGACCTCCGTTTGCAACAGGACTGCCACATTTTGGACATTTTATTCCATCAACTATAAAAGATATAATTCCACGCTACCAGACTATGAAAGGCAAAAAGGTTGAGCGCCGTTTTGGCTGGGATTGTCATGGCCTTCCGGTAGAAAACCTTATTGAAAAAGAACTTGGAATCAACTCTAAGCACGAGATCGAAGCTTATGGAGTTGCCAATTTTAACGACAAATGCCGTGCTTCAGTTTTAAAATACACTTCAGAATGGCGAAAGACAATCACAAGAATGGGACGCTGGGTCGATTTTGACAACGACTACAAAACTATGAATCCTGATTATATGGAATCAATTTGGTGGGTTGCAAAATCTTTGTGGGACAAAGGTCTTATCTATGAAGGAAAATATATTCTTCCGTACTGTCCTCGCTGTGCAACCGTTCTTTCTACTCACGAACTTGCCCAGGGATATAAAGATGTAAAAGATACGGCAGTTACAGTTCGTTTTAAGATTACAAAAGCGCCTGAAGCAATTGACGACAAAGATTTGGAAAACGGCAGAACTTATTTTATTGCATGGACAACAACTCCCTGGACTTTGCCTTCAAATCTCGGTCTTTGTATGGGACCGGAAATCGACTATGTAAAAATTCTCGACAAGGAATCTGGAGATTTCTATATCTTTGCAGAAGCTAGACTTTGTGCTTATTACAAAAATCCTGAAGATTACGAAATTATCTACAGACGCAAGGGCAAGGATTTTATCGGCGCAGAATATGAGCCGCTTTTCCCTTATTTTGCAAGTCTTTCAGATCCTTCTGAATGTGAAAGAATTTCAGGACAAAAATGTTCTGAAGGCGCTTTCAGAATGTTCAATGCGGCCTACGTTTCTACAGAAGACGGTACAGGTATTGTTCATATTGCTCCTGCTTTTGGTGAAGACGATAATTTAGTGTTTAGAGGAAGCGGAGTTCCGAACGTTGAACCGATTGATGCAGAATGTAAATTTACTTCGGAAGTTTCTGACTATAAGGGAAGATTTGTAAAAGACTGCGACAAAGATATTTGCGACCGCTTGAAGGCAGAAAAAAAACTTGTAAAAAAAGAACAGTATGAGCACTCATATCCGCATTGCTGGAGATGTTCTTCTCCTCTTATTTACCGTGGAATTGGTTCTTGGTTTGTAAAAGTTGCAGACTATCATAAGGAGCTTTTAAATTCAAACAGTCAGATTAAATGGCAGCCTGCGCACATAAAAGATGGTCGCTTTGGAAAATGGCTCGCAGGCAGCCGTGACTGGGCTGTAAGCCGCAACCGTTACTGGGGAAATCCAATTCCAATCTGGAGATGCGATAATCCTGACTGTGGAAACAAAATCTGTGTAGGTTCAAGACAGGAACTTAAAGAGCTTTCTGGAACATACCCTGAAGATTTGCACAAGCAGTTTGTAGATAAAATAACTTTTGAATGTCCAAAATGTAAAAAAGGCACAATGCATCGTATTCCGGAAGTTTTTGACTGCTGGTTTGAATCAGGTTCTATGCCTTATGCTGAACAGCATTATCCGTTTGAAAACAAAGAATATTTTGAAAAGCATTTTCCTGCAGACTTTATTTCAGAAGGTCTTGACCAGACACGCGGCTGGTTCTACACACTTACGATTCTTGCAACCCATTTGTTCGGTCGTCCGGCATTTAAGAATTGTATTGTAAACGGCCTTGTGCTTGCAGAAGACGGACGAAAAATGTCTAAATCTCTGCGCAACTACACTGACCCTGTCGAAGCTATCAACAAATTTGGTGCTGATGCGCTCCGTCTTTTCTTAACTCATTCTTCTGTAGTTCGGGCAGACGACCTTCGTTATTCAGACAATGGTGTTCGAGAAGTAATCAAAAACATCATAATTCCAATTTGGTCTGGATATAACTTCTTCATCAGTTATTCTAACGTAGAAAACTATAAGGCGACGGGTCATTATTTTGACGGCAAAACTCCTTCAAATCCTATGGATCGCTGGATTATTTCTGTTGCTCAGAAAATGGTAAAAGAAGTTACCGAAGCCTTGGACGATTATGACTTAAGCGCTGCGATCGATCCAATCATCGACTTTATTGACGAAATCAATAACTGGTATATCCGCCGTTCAAGAAAGCGTTTTTCCCGCAACGAAGACCGCAGCGACATGATTGAAGCTTTTGAAACTCTTTATACTGCTTTCAGGACTTTCTGTCTTGTTGCTTCTCCTTTTATTCCGTTCCTTGCTGAAGAAATTTGGCAGAATTTAAAACTTGAAGGCGACAAAGAGTCAGTTCATCTGATGGACTATCCTGTTTATAACGAAAAATTGCGCGACACAGCCCTTGAATTCAAGATGGCTACAGTACAGAAAGCTGTTTCTATGGGACGCTCTCTGCGCAACCAGTTCAACTTAAAGAACCGCCAGCCGCTTCTTTCGGCAGAGCTTGTTACAAGAGATCTAGAAGAACGCAAGGTTCTTGAAAGCATGGTTGATGCAATTGCCGAAGAATTGAATGTTAAAAAAGTAAATTTCCATGAAAGGGAAGATGAACTTGTTCACTATTCTGCGAAGGCAAATTTCCGTGTGCTTGGAAAAGAACTTGGTTCAAAAATGAAGATTGCGGCAGGAATTATCGCAACACTCAAAAATGAACAGATTTCTGATATTCTTTCTGGAAAAAACATCGAAATTGACGTTGAGGGACAGAAAGTTGAACTCAATTCGGAAAAAATTATTGTTGAGCGCACCGAAAAAGAAGATTTGAAAGTTCTTAACGATGGAACGATTACAATCGGCCTTGAAACAAAGGTTACTGATGAGCTCAAAAAAGAAGGCTATGTAAGAGATCTTATCCGCGGAATTCAGTCAATCCGAAAGGAGCAGGGGCTGACAGTTCAGGACAAAATCAATCTTAAACTGAGCGGCGATTCTGAATTAAAATCGGCTTACGAAATGTTCGCTTCATTGATTTCTACATCAACACTTACAAACGAGCAGTCTTGGGTAGAAAAAATTGACGGTGCAAAAGAAATCGAGGCAGACGATAAAATCTGGAGAATTTGCGTTGCAAAAGCATAAAAATTTAAAGTGCTTTCAGAAAATTTTATTTTCTGTCTGCACTTTTTTTTCTGTATTTTTAATTTTCTCCTGTAAATCTCCGGTTCAGATGGAGCAGGTTGAGCCTTTAAAACTGATTGATGGAGATTCGCCGGTTATTGTTTATATTCCTGTTTCTGCCAGTAAAACTTTTGTTGAATATGCAATGACCGATTTTTTTGATTTTTCGCAAAAAAATGTCAAGTCTATAGTTTCAAGAATGGAGAATATTGCCCTTGCTTTGGATTCTGACGAAAAAATTCAGATTGCAGTTGAAGGCTCTTTTCCGAAAGCGGGAATAAAAATGGCTTTTTCTGAAAAAAAAGGCTGGAATACGCAGATTATAAAAGGAACGAATTTTCCTTTTGCTGTTTATTCTTCAGCTGCCGTTTCATTTAAAGTTGCTTTTCCTGATTCAAAAACTTTTGTTGCTTCCGAAAATGTTTCAAAAATGCTTGCCCGCTACGAAAATGAGCAAAATATTTTTGAATTTGGTGAAAACGGAAAGAATTCTCAAAATTCTCTTCCAGATGAAATTTACGATTTCTTGACAGACAACAAAGCTTCTCAGATTCGTTTTTATTCACAAAATCCAGGAAACCTCTTCGGAAAAATTGTCGGAAAAACGATAAATCTCGGACTAAAAAGTCTTTCTGGTTCTTTGGAAGAGTCAAAAGTCGATAAAAAATTTGCGCTTATCCTTAATCTTGAGCTTTCAAATCCGGCTATTGCAAAGGCTGCTGTTAAAATGCTAAAAGTTGCCTTGTTCCCGATTCCTGCAAAAATTGTGCAAAAAGGCGCTTCTCAGATTCAAATTTCGGATATTTCATTATCATATAATCAGCTTGGAAAAATTTTAAGGCAATAGCTTTTAGGAGGAACTATGAAAACTAGTGAAAAAATTATTCTCAAGGCAGAGGATCTTGACGGTTATTTAAAGGAGCAGGATTTTAAAGATATAAAGCTTTTGGAAGATATGTATGGGCAGACCCTCAAATCTTTTGAACCGCTCGACAAACAGAATGTGATCGACAGTTTTGACAAAATGGGACACGAGCTTCAGCGCATTTGCAGCGAACATCCTCGTATTAAGGTTTTTTCCTTTGAAACCGAATCTGGAAGCCATGCGGAGGCTAGCCGCGTAATTTCGAAACTCCGCGATATAAATACCGGACATCAGGAATTTATCTATTACGTTCAGCGTGCATACGAAATGCTTTTCCGCCTTGCTTTTACTGACCATTCAGAAAATAACAAGGGCCACATTGTCGTAAAAACTCCTGTTACTTTCCCTGCTCAAAATTATGCGGTTCATAAAATTCCTGATATTGATAAAGAAATTGAAAATTCTGTAATGTGCGTAATGCTGCGCGGCGCGCTTTTGCCAAGCATTATCATGTCAAAAGAAATCGAAGAATATTCCAGCCATAAATATGTGACTCCGTTTGCGCTTTTTAAGATTAACCGCGACGATTCAAAAAACGAAGACAACATGGAGTACATCCTCGATTTAAAAAAATCATTCTTCAATCTTGAAGATCTCGATGGAAAAGATTTGATTTTTGCCGACCCGATGAATGCGACAGGCGGTTCTCTTGTGACAGTTGTAAAATACCTTCAGCAGAATGGTGTAAAGCCAAAATCTATTAAATTTTTTAATGTGATTTCCGCATTAAAAGGAAGTCTTCGCGTAACACGCGCCCTCGAAAACTGCACTTGCTATACTTTGTGGCTCGACCCTGTTTTAAACGAAAAAGCATATATTATGCCAGGGCTTGGCGATGCTGGCGACCGTCTTAACGGCTGCGATAAAAAAGACAATCCCCGCAATATTATTCGTCTGATTGCAGATTATGGTTCAAATATTTCGGAACTTTACCGTAATCAGCTTGCAAAAATTGAAGAAACTGTTCTTGACTAGAAAGTTGAAAAAGTACAAATTTTTTTCCGCAGCTTTAGTTTTCATGGCAATTATTTCACTTTTCTCCTGCCAGAGCGAATATTCGTTTCGTGTGCCGGGGGAAAATGAAATTATTACAACGAATATCTCCTCAGAATATTTTGCAATTGCAGACGAATATTTAAATTTAAAAAATTATCAAAAGGCGATTCAGTATTATAAACTTGCCATGAAGAATAAATCGCTCAATGCAGCCGCTTATTACAAGCTTGCAAGAAGTTATGCCTTGGCGAAAGATTATGAATCTGCCGAAAAATGCTATGAAAAACTTCTCTCTGTCGATCCAGAAAATAAGGATTTGCAGATTTCTCTTGCATATATAAAGGGAATGAGCGGAAAAACCGAGGAAGCTGCGAGTCTTTATAAAGAATTGATAGAAAAGTTTCCGAACGATTCTTCTCTTTTGGAAAATTATTTAATCTTGCTTTTGTTTTTGGAAAATTTCGAAGAATCAGAAAAACAATATCAGATTCTTTCAGAAAAATTTCCTGACAATGCAAACCTTCAGTCTTTTTCTGATAAAATTGAAAAGCTCCGCGAAAAACTCCAGCCTAAGGAAGAAACTGAAAATACTGCCGGCTCTCATGAAAGCCCTGTAAAAGAACCTGAAAAAACTCCTAAGCTTTAGGGCAGAGTTAAAAAATCTTATTTATTTAAGGATGCAGGCGTTGTATTTTTCTGGACTTGCCCTAAAAGCAATTATCGGAGAATCAGGCTCTGTCGCTGCATGTTTTTGAGCTTCGCTCGCTTCTGTCAAAAGCCTTTCGCTGCTCACTGTTCTCCCGTTTTTTGAAGAAAGCCCGATTGTCAGTTTTTGTCCGTCATCTTCCAGTTTTTTAGAAAAATCTTCAAAAACCTCTTTTGCAACTGTGATTGCGTCATCAAGACCCGTGTTTTCCAAAAGAACTGTAAAAAGGTTGTTTTCGTTTGAAAAAACAAGCGCATTTTGAGCAAAGTCCGAGTCAAAAATATTTTCTATTTGTTCTGATGAAATTTCGTTTTCGGAAGAATTAACTTTTATTATTAAAACCGCAAGGTCTGAACCGTTTTCTGCTGCTTTTACAAGTGCTTCTTCGCATTTTGCTTCAAGATTTTCAATCGGCTGTATTTTTGGAAAAGATTTTTCTTTTTCAGTGTCCGTTTTTTCAGAAAAAATCTCTTTGTCCGGGGTTTCTTTTTGAGAAAAATCTACAGTGTCAAAGCCGTCAAAAAGCTGTTTTTTTTCTTCCTCGGTCAAATCGTATTCGTTGTTCTGTTTTTCTGAAGAAAGTTCATCTGTTTTATTTTCAGAAAAAATTTCTTTGTCAGAACTTTCCTGTTCGTCTTCAAATGAAATTTCATCAATTTCGTCTTTTTCCGTTTTTGTAAAAATTAAAATCAAAATCGCAGCCAATGTTGCGGCAAAAATAACTATAAAAGCAGTTCGCGCATGATAAAAAAGAGAAGACTGGACCGCCGTATAAATTTCTGCATTTATGAGAATTGAATTTCCGTTTTTTGTCGGAAAATTTTTTGTAAAAGACTTTGCGCTTGATTTTCTTGAAAAGTATGTGTCTTTTGGCGGATAAGAATAAATCAAATTTCCGTCAACAGAAAGGTTTAATTTTTGGTAATTGCTGAAATCTCCTGCGGCACGAATAAAAGAATCTGAAAAATTATATGAATCGAGCGGATATGAATTTGCGGCATTTTGAGTTTTTATAGCTAAAGAATCGAAAATTTCTTCTGCCTGCAAAGGTCCGTTTTTTTTGTCGGAAACGATGCCAGAAATAAAATAAACTGCTGTAAAAACAAAAATAGCCGAAATGACTACAGAAATAAAGTTAAAGGTTCTTTTTTTCATATTCAGTAAGTATATCGCAAGCAGTCAGCACGTGCAAGTTTATAGCTGTCTTGAATTGAATGAGTCTTTTCGTAAAAAGCCATAACCGGAAGAAGCGGATAAAAAAATTGGTTCGTTAGTTCGCCGGTAAAATTTTCTGGAAGAGAGAGCAGTTTTTTCTTAAAAAAGGTGTTGAAAATCTCAAAATTAAAATCTTTGATTTCGACAGAAATTGATTTTCCGGGATTTTTCAAATAAGTTTCCAGCGAAAACCTGTAACTTTCCAGAACTTCTGTTGTAATTTTTTTTTCTTCAAGATAAATAAGTTTGGTTCTGTACATTAAAGTGCAAAAAGACTGTTCCGCCGTAGAAAGCCGGTTTTGTTTTTTATAAAAAATGTCATCGAGATATGTTCCTTTTGCGTAAGGTTTCCCGTTTAAATATGCAAAATCCGCTCCAAAAAATTCAATTTTTTCAAAGCCAAGAAAAAAGGCAAGGTCTGTGGCGGCGATTGTAACAGTTCCTGACCCAGAATTTAAATGAATAAAACTTGTTCCATTAAAGTGCGAAGCGATGGTTGAAAGCGGATGCCCCGATTCAAAAAAAAGAATTTTATTTTTTTGAACTGAAATCTTTTTTGCAGGAATTGAATTTGCGCAAAGATCGAAGGCAAAAATCGTCTTGTTTTTTTGTGCCTGATGAAGAAAATGCGAGTAACTTATGTTCTGGCCGTCAATGCTTACAACAACGTCTGGAACGATTTTTGAGCGCAAAAGACTTGAATATGCGGTGTCTGTCGAAATTATAAAATATTTGCCGGGATTTTTTTTCAGTTTTTCGATTGTAGTATCTAACGTCGGACCTGCCGCAATTATCGCCGCGGTCACTTTATTGTTTTTTTTGAGATTTTCGATCATTTGCGAGGCGTTTTTTTGTTCAGAAGCAATTTTAAGGTTTTCAAAGATATTTTTATTCCAGATTTTTCCAAAATGGCTCTGAACTGCAAAATCTGCTTTTACAGTTTTTATTGCTTTTTCGACGATTGTTTTTATAAGCTGCATTTTGTCGAAAAAAGCGTTTTCCCAGCCTCGCAAAAAACAAAAATTGAGATTTCCGTAAATTGCAGGAAGATAATTTGATAAAATGTCTGTAAAAAGGCTTTGAGGTGTTGAAAAAATAATCCGTCTGTCTTCCAAAAGTTTGCTGCAAAGCGGAATCTGCCTTAAAAACTTAAAATCTTCAATATCGTTTTCTACAATGATTATTTTTCTGTCAAAGCTTTCTGTTAAAAGTTTTTCTATATGCCAGCCTGAACATAAACCTGCAACTACAAAAAATTTTTCTTTTTTTTCAAATTGAGACGCAAAAATTTCTGCCTCGTGAACAGGATCGTATTTTGAGCAGACGTAAATTCGATTTTTTACTGGAATTAAAATTCCGTTTTTTGAATTTTCGAGGGTTGTGTAAGAACTATTCATCAAAAAGTCTCCGGATTTTTTCTGCAAGTTCTGCCTTTTTTTGCTGGATTTTTAATTTTTGTCCATTTTTCTTTTCTTCGCAAAGCTCTCGCGCTAAAAGTATTGATTCAAGCGGAAAAAGTTCTCCGTCAAAATCTCCGCTTTCAAGAATTTTTAAAAAACGTGATTTAAATTCCTTTTTTTCGGCTGAATTTTTTGTTTTGAAAAAAACTTCCGTTGTAGAATCAAAATCAGCATTTTTTTTGTCAAAATCGAGTTCTTCCCATGACAAATCTTTTATTTGTCCGAGTTTTTCCGAAAAATTATAGTGATCTGAAAGCCTGAAAAGCCGTTCTTTTAAACTGTCTCCTTGATTTTTAAACCAGCTGCGGTAGATTTCGAGCGAACCTTTTGAATTAAATCTCGAAGAAACCTGCCTTTTTTCTTTTGTTCCAAGCCGAAAATCTTTATTTTGAGAGTTTTTTTCAAGCATATTTGGCTGGGCATGCTGAAATCCGTTGTTTTCTGCCAAATCCAGTCCGCAAAAGTAAACATTCTTTTGAGTCAGGTTTAGCGCAAAAGCTGCCGCAGTTCCGCTTACAGTTCCGTTTCTTAAGGCCGGAAAAAATTCAATTTTTGAATCAGTAAAAATTTTTTCTCCGATAGAAGAAGGATAGGCGAGCGGAAGAATTTTTTGGCTTTGCAAAATATTTTTAGGACAGTTTGCTTCGTCTGTGAGCGCAAAGACTGTGTTTTTAAGTTTTTTTAAATCTTCGCTGTTTAATTCAAGATGTTTTTTTGCCCAAAATCCGCCATCAGTGCTAATCACCAAATCTGGAAAAATTTTATTGTAGAGAAGAACCGAAAGTGAAGAAGAAACCGCAATCAAAAAGAAATTTTCGCGGTACTTTTTTATATTTTTTAGTGAAGACTGAAGTGAAGGCCCAGAAGCCGTAACTAGAATGTCTTTTTTTATTCTGCGAAGTGAATAAAAATTCTGTCCGAATTTGCAGAAAGCCAGCGAATTTAAGAACCAGCGTTTTGCAAATTTTTCGCGCGTATAAAGCACGTCTCTTGCTGTCAAAACTGCAATTTTAATTTCTTGCCAGACTGAATTTGAAATTTCTGGAAAAATATTTTTGCTTCCTGGCCAGTCAAAAATCAACGCAGAAAGAATTTTTTCTTCTCCAAGCGCAGAATAAAGTTTTTGAGCGAAATTTTTTGTTTGAAAAAAATAAAAAACTTTGTCCCAAAGACTGTCTGTTTTGCAAAAAACATCTGTAAAGCGAATTGCAATCAGTTTGACAGAAGGAAAAGTTTTTCTTAAAAAAGCGGCGCAAAAGGAGAGAGCCGGCTCCAAAATAATTACGCAAGATGGTTTAAAAGTACATTCAATCGAACTGCAGAATGCCTGCGCTTCTTTTGAAGGATCGTAAGCAGAATGGAAATATTTTTCGTTCAGTCTGCAGGTTTGCTCGCCGTTTTTTGCATTAAAAAAAACAAAATTCAAATTAGTTTCGCTCAATTTGAATTAGTCCTGGGATAAAAATGTGAGCGTTCCGTGCGGAGTTTTACAGATTCCTGCGCAGAGTACAAGAAGATTTTGCATATTTGAATTCAAAAAAAACTTTTTTGCAGAAATGTTCAACTGAAACTGTAAAAATTTTTCATCAATTTCTTCTTTTGAAAAAATTACGGCTTTAATTTCTTCATCTTGACCTAGAGCGCAACAGTTTGGAAAAGAAAAGAGAGTTTTTAAGTATTCAAAAAGCTGTTTTAATGCTGTCTGTTTTAGAAGTTCCTTAAAAGGCGAAGAAAAATTTTTAAATGCTTCTTCAAGCGAAAGTTTTGCAGAAATAATAAAAAGGCTGGCATCTGAAATATCAAATCCTTCGCAAAGCTTTGTTTCGCCCGGCAAATTTTGGTTTTGAAGAGACTTGGTTTTTAAAATTTTGATTAGATTTTCTGCAAATTCTGACTCAGAAAGATTTAATTCTTCCTGAAAGTTTAGCGCAAAAAAATAGCAGGTTGAATTTTCGTGTGAGAACGGAAATATGGAAACTTTTTTGATTTTGTCTTTGATTTCAGTCGAAAAAAGCTGAAAAAAAGGATTTAGGCTTTCTCCTTCAAAAAAAATCCAGCCTTTTTTGCCGCTTATAAGTCCGTCCCAAAAATCTTTTGTTGAAAGAGAATTTGTTATCGTTGTCAAATCAAGATTCTGGGTTTCAGAAAGATAATAAAAATCATCCTTTAAAGAAAAAATTCCTGAATGTGTAAAGCCGTTTTTACTTGCAAAAGCACAGAAATCAATATTTGCTGTTTCCTGTGCCTGAGGTTTGCCGGCGCATTTTTTTAGCTCATCGGCACGAGCTAAAAGACCGGCTTTTTCTGTAGTTAAATTTTCAATACGGCTTAAAAGACCCATTATGCAAGTCCCAATTCCTTGAAAAGCTTTTTGTATGTATCAAATTGCTCTGACTGCGCAAATTCTGCAATTTTGTTTTCCGGCAAATTTTCGAGCAGCTGATCCATGTAAGAAAGTACAGATTTAATTTCTGATTTTAGGTTGTCAGAAATATCTTTGCTTTCTTTTGTTTCTGGTTCTTCTTTAACTTCCTGCAAGGTTTCTGGTTCAACCTTTTCTGTGGCTTCAGTTTCTTCTGATTCGGGGAGTTCCAAAAGCTCTTCTGAATTTTCGTTTTGTTCCGATTCTTCAGGAGCTTTTGAGAGATAGTCGAGTTTTTCATCGGTGAGAGTCTCGCTGATTGAAGGTTCAACGGCAGAAAGCTCAAACGGATCTTCATTAAAACTGTCAGAAGCATTTTCGGTTTTATTTTCGCTATCTTTTGTTTCTAAAATGTCAGTTGGGCTTGACTCAACCAAGATGTCGTCATTTTTTGGAACGGAAATCTCTTCCGGTAAATCATTTTCCTTAGAAATATTTGTATAATCTACGTCATCGAGAGTAGGCGGTTCTTCGGTATTTTCTGTCTGGGCGTTTTCAAATTCCATTGCAAAATCATCGTCCGAAAGAATGTCCTCGTCAGAAATATCCGCGATGTCATCTGCGCTTCCAAAAAGATTTTCTGTTTCCTCTGCAGCTTCCGGCTCTTCCTTAAATTCTGGCTCTTCGCTAGAAAGTTCTTCCGGTTCAGAAATATTATCCTGTGTTTCTTTTGTTTTTTCAGATTCTGTTTCTTTTTTCTTGTCTTCGTCTGTTTCCTCAGCCTGCGCAATGTCTGCTGTGTTCAAAATATTGTCCATTTCATCTTTTGAAAGGGCAATTGTGTCGTCTTCGTCTGAATTTGAGAAAAATCCTTCGTTTTCGGAATCATTGCTTTCCAATTTTAAATTTCCAGGCTGTTTTTCGTTTTTGAGGGTTTCAAATTCATTTTTTAACGATGCAATTTCGTTTTTTAACGAAGAAAGTTCTGTAACAATCTGGCTGAAAATGGCCGTCATCTGTGTCGAAGGTTTTTCTGTTTCAAGTTCGCCTTCGTCCAAAATTGGCGCTGTAATCGAATCTGCAACTTCTGCAACTTTTTCGTCGTCATTTTCAAGGAAAGACGCCGCTTCTTCATCGAATGTGTCCGGAATTTCTGTTTCTTCAACTTCTTTTTCTGTCAAATCAGCGGCATCGGCTTTCGGTTCGTCAATGATTTCGCTTTCCGGAGTGATTTCAACTGGCTGTGCAGAAGGTTTTGTTTCCGAAACTGTGTTTTCAGAAACTGCTTCTTTCGGCTCGTCAATGATTTCTCTTTCTGGAGCTGTTTCAACCGGCTCTGCTGAACTTCCGCCAACGTCCGAAATGCTTACAGTGTCTCCGGTTGTTTCGTCGGTAATATTGTCGAGAATTGAGTCAAGGTCAAAATCATCATCGTCTGCGCTTGCTTCAGAAGTTTCTGTTTCTTGAGGTTCGCTTTCAAAACTCTGTTCTTCTTCTGGTTCAAGAGAAATTGTTTCTTCAGTATTTATGGTTTCAACTTCCTGTTTTGGAGTAGTTTCTGTTTCTAGAGAAGGTTCTTTTTGTTCTGGAATTTCAGGCGCTTCCTCATTTTCTGCGCTTTCCGGAGCTTTTTCTGTTTCCTGGAAATCCGAATCGTCGAAACCGAATTCACTCAAATCAACGCTTTCCATTCCATCATTGCCTGCATTTGCTTCAGAAGAAGAATCGTTTTTGTCAAAGCTCAAATCATCAAGACCGAATTCGCTCAAATCAACGTCATGAGTTCCTGCTGGCGAGTCTGCGCTTGAAGTTTCCTGTGCATTCTGAGAAGTTTCCTGCAAAGCTGGAGCTGGCTCATCCGACGGCTCGTCAAACGAGAGATCTACATTAAAAATATCATCGTCCGAAGCGCTTTCTGAATTGTCAGAATCAAATGCGTCTTCAGGAGTTTCTGTTTCTAAATCCGCTGCAACGCTAAAATCGTCCTCAGCGGCAGTCTCTTTTGAAATTTCCGGCTGTGAAGCAAAGTCGGTTTCTTGCCCAGTTTGTGCCGCCGCTTTTTCCGCTTCTTTTTCTTTTATTTTGTCTTCATCAGGTCCTGTTTCAAAGACACCGCCTTCGATAAATTCGTCGAGAGAAATTTCTTCCTCAGTGTTAGAAACTGGCGAATCAGAAACTTTGTTTTCTG
>DLLE01000063.1:105175-139315 GCA_002477955.1 Treponema sp. UBA7570
TTGTTTTCTGTTTCAAGCCCAGCCAAATCCTCAGCCGAAAGCGCATCGTCAGAATTGTCCGAAGCTGAAAAATCTGAAGGCTCATCAATTACATCTAAATCAGAAAAATCTGGCAAATCCGTGTCAAAATTAAAAACGTCGTCTGAATTAACAGAAGTCTCAGAGGAATCCACTGTCTTTGGAGGGGTTTTTACCCAAACGCCGTAACTGTCAAGTTCATTTGTTTCTTTTGAATCGCTCATAAAATTCCCCTTGCAAAAAGTTTTATCAAAGAAAATATCGGCATAACCGCTCAAAATCTTCATCTTAAAAACTTAAAAAATAAGACTTATAAATCAATATTTTAACAGAATTTTTTTTCAAAGTCTATTTTTGAAAGTTTAAAAATTACTTAAAACTTTTTTTAGTTTGGACCGCATCGCCTGTCTATCCGGCCAGCCGGGGTTCGCTAGGCGCTCATTGCCTTTCGGCAACGGCACTGCCGCCCCTTTTGTCCGGGGTAGGTTTTTCTCAAAAATTTTTGTTTTCCGCTTTTAAATTTCAAAAAATAAAAAAATCCCGTTATAAAAATCAAAAAATCAGCCGATATTCTAGATTATGAAAAGGTTTAGGATTTTGTCAGCGGCTTTAACAGGAACTTTTGTCTATGTTTTTATTTCTGTTTTTGCAGGAAGAGACGGTCTTTTGGCAGAAAGACAGCAGCGGGAGCAAAAAAGAATCCTTGCAGTCCGGACAGAATCAATCCAAAAAACAAATAATTCTCTCAAGCTTGAATGTACGGCTTTGCAAAACGACAAAGAAGTAATCGAAGGTCTTGCAAAAAAACTCGGTTATGTTTCTGACGGCGACAAAATCGTTAAGATAAACGGTCTTCCTTTTGAACAGGAAAAGATATATGATGCAGGTACGCCTATAAAAGCCCGTGAGCCTGAATATCTTCCTGAATGGGTCGGAAAAGTTCTTGGAATTGCAGCCTTTTTGACGGTCTGCCTGTATTCACTTTATCAAGATATAAAATCTGGACTTTTTAAGCGAAGAAAAAATCCTGTCTTTATGGAGGGCATTCCTGTTTATGATTTGCCGCAAGTCTGATTCGGAATCTATTTTTATTGCCGCTGATTACATTCGCCGCGGAAAAATCGTCATTCTTCCAACCGACACGGTCTACGGTTTTTCTGGAATTGTTGACGGAAGACATTATTCTTACCACACAGAGCAAAAAATCTCAGAAATAAAGGGAAGGGAAGAAGGAAAAAGGTGCATCCAGCTTCTTTCAAAACCAGAGGACTTAAAAAAATATACTCGCGATCTTGTTCCTGATGAGCTGCTTTCTTTTTGGCCCGGTCCGCTTACGATAATCGTTCATACTTTTGAACAAGACGGAAATTTTGCAACAACTGCATTCCGCTGTCCTGGCGACGAATGGCTCAGAAAATTGATTGCAGAATGCGGCGCGCCAATTTATTCAACTAGTGTAAATAAAAGCGGTTCTGCTCCTTTAAATAATCTTTGCGAAATAAAAAAAGAGTTTGGTTCTGCTGTTGACTTGATTATTGATGACGGAGACAAAACTTCAGGTGTTCCTTCTACAATAGTGGCTTTGGAAGAAGACGGAACAGTCCAGCTTGTACGGCAGGGGCAGATAAAACTTGACTGCGCGGTTTAAAAGAAAATTTTATTTTTTGTGCCAGGTTACGTTTTGATTTCCGGCTTTTACTTTTTCGGCCTTTGAATCGTCTCTTAAAAGAGTTGTCTTTGTGCCGGAAAGCGCATTTTCATCATTCATTGTAAAATTCCACTCGATTGGAGAAGCGTTCGGTGCAACAGAAAGCGCAATTTCGCGCGGAAGTTCTGGATAAAAAGAGGCGTTTGGTTTTCCGATTTGCCGGATTTTTATGATGCTTCCGTGTTCAGAATTTTCTTCTGCCGAAACAGAAATGTTCATAGTTGCGCCGTTTTTAAAGATTATAAAACCGCGTCCGCCCCGCAAAATAACGATTTTGTCTGTAAAAGGCTCTCCGCTCCATATTCCAGAAAGTTTTTCAATGTTAAAGCTTTTTTGCGCGAAAGCTGAATTTTTTGAAGAAGCCGACAAAGATTCATTCTCGGAATTTCTCATTTTTATTTTGTCTAAAAGTTCGTGAATCGTGTCTTTTGAGTTTGTCAGCATTTTGTAGTATGAATCATAATTTTTGCTTTTCTGGTAAGTTGTTCCGCCTGAAGAATCTGGAATCCCTGCAAAAAAAATGCAGTTCCAAAAAACTGCTGATTCGTCTTTTTTGTCTTCGGTTATTTCTGCGTAAAAAGCAATTTTTGGCGCATGAGTCGAAGATGTGTCCGGAATTGAACTTAAGACAGTTCCTGGATTCTGCCTTTTGTCATGGACAGAAACTCCGTCGATTGCATTTAGCTGCGTAAAGAAAAAATCCTGGGCCATTTTCAGCATGTTTGAATCTGCCGACGATGAAATGACACCGTAATAATCGAGCTGGAGCGGGGCTGCAAAAACTGATTGCATTACGGTGAGAAATACTGCTGTAAAAATTGCAGATAACTTTTTCAAATAAAATCCCCGTTTTACAGGTTTGAATTTCTAAATTCTCTCTGTAAATCTCTGTTCACATCGCGCTCTTTAATTGAAGCCCGCTTGTCAAACTGCTTTTTACCTTTGCAAACGCCAAGCGTAAGTTTTACGCGTCCATTTTTTAAATAAAAATCCAATGGAATCAAAGTAAAACCTTTTTCATCAACTTTGCGCTGGATCCGCTTTAACTCTTCCTTGTGGACGAGCAGTTTTTTTACTCTGTCTGGATTATGGTTAAAAATGGACGAATATTTGTATTCTGAAATATGAAAATTTCGCATCCATAACTCACCATTTTGAATTTCGGCAAAAGAATCGTTGAATGAAACATTTCCTTCTTTTACAGACTTGACTTCTGTTCCTTCGAGGACAATTCCGCATTCGTATTTTTCTTCGACAAAATAGTCAAAACGGGCTTTTTTATTTTGTGCAATAATTTTTACGTTTTCAGACATAGAAGTAATTATATTCTTAATGGGTTTACCTTGCAACCTGCCATAAAAAGATGTATGTTTTATTTATGTTTCGAGATATTTATTCAGTTTCCTACAGGATGAAAAGGGAGCTTTATCACCGTGTTTTTTTAATTCTTCTTTCTGTTTTTGTCTGCTTTGCAAGCATAAATTTAATCCGGCTTGCGCTTTTTTATCCAGTTCTTTCAAAATCTGATTCTATGTCGCCAGGTATTGCCTCTGATTGCGTTGTTCAAATTGCTCCTCTTTTGCGGAATCCTGAACGCGGTCAGGTTATGCTTGTAAGTCCAAAAGATGAGCCTGTTCATTCTTTTTTTGAAAAATCTGTTGACTTTGTCTGCCGCTTTTTTACGGTCCAGCAGTATTCTCCTTTTGCTAAAAACGAACTGTCGCCGTCTTTCCGGCGCGTTGTCGGTCTTCCGGGAGATACGATTTATATTTCAAACCATCTTGTCTACATAAAACCCGAAGGCCAGTCCCAGTTTCTTACGGAATTTGAACTTACAAAGATAAAATACACTCTCTCTGTTCCGGAAATTTCCGCAAAAACTGACAGCAGAATCGGCACTGTAGGAAATATGGAACAATTCATCTTAAAAGAAAACGAATATTTTGTTCTTGCGGACAACCGTCTTGAATCTTCTGATTCCAGGCTTTGGGGACCTGTAAGTTCGGCTTCTTTCAAGGGCAGGGCGCTTTTTATTTATTTTCCTTTTTCAAAAATGAAGCTTTTTTAGTTTTAAGGAAATTTAAATGGAGATTTCCCTTTATGTTCACGTTCCTTTTTGCAGGCAGAAGTGCGATTACTGCGATTTTTTCAGTATTCCTTCAAATTGCGCTTCCTGTATTTGTCCAGATGAGGAATATGTCCGTTCAGTTTTAACTGAAATTCGTTTTTATGTAAAAAAATACTCAGTTTCACGCTGGAAAACTGTCTATATTGGAGGCGGAACTCCGAGCCAGCTTGGAGCAAAACTTCTTTTTGAACTTGTCTCTGGCATAAAAAATGCTGTTTCCGGCAAGACGGCAGATGAATTTACCGTTGAGATGAACCCTGAAGATTTGACAGAGGATATTTTGGATTCTGCGCAAAATGCCGGCGTGGACAGAATTTCAATAGGCGTTCAGGCTCTCGACCAAAAGGCCTTGGACAGCATAAACAGGCATTGCTCGCTTAAAACTGCAATTTCTGCGTTTGAACTTCTTCAAAAAAAATGGAAAAAAAAGCTTTCTGTCGATTTTATAGCAGGTCTTCCTGGACAGACTTACAGTTCTTTTAAAAAACAGTTTGAGATGGTTTTTTACTGCAAAAACATCGAGCATATTTCACTTTATTCGCTTACTTTGGAAGAAAATACTCCGCTTTATAAAAAAATCGAGTCTGGAAAAATAAAATGGAGCCAGCAAAAAACAGACAGAATGTGGATTTTGGGCAGAAAAATTTTAAAAGAAAATGGATTTATTCCGTACGAAGTAAGCAATTTTGCAAGAACAGGAGCAGAAAGTCGTCACAACAAAGTTTACTGGCATCTTGAGAATTATATTGGCTGTGGAAGCGGCGCGTGCGGCAGTGTTTACGGCGATGTTTCAGAACGCTGGACGAATACCTGTTCTATTAAAAATTATGAAAATTTCTGGCTTAACTTTAATTCTGAATCAGAAATTCCGGAATCGATACGGCAAGTTGAAAAAATCGATTTACAGACCCAGGAATTTGAATGGCTTATGATGGGATTTAGACTTTTGGAAGGCGTATGTTCAGAAGAATTTAAAAAACGCTTTGGAAAAAGCCTTGAAGAGAGAATCGGCGTAAAAGACGGACTTTTTTTTGAATGGTCTAAAAAACATCTTGCCCGCAGTTACAAAAAAGACGGCAAAACTTTTTATGCTCTTAACGAACGCGGACTTATGCTTTTGAATTTGTTTTTGGAATCGTTATTGTAAAATTTGTTCCGACTCCAACCTGCGATTTTACGTCGATTTTCCAGCCGTGAGAATCGATTATGTTTTTTACGACCGAAAGTCCGATTCCGTAGCCAGGTTCGTTTCGGCTGTTTGAAGCCCGGTAAAAAATATCAAAAATGAACTGGATGTCCTTTTCGTTTATTCCGATGCCTGTATCTTCTATAGAAATTTTAATTTCGCTTTCTGTTTCGTTTGCCTTGATTATTATTACATTTTTGTCTTTTGTATAGCGTTGGGCATTTGAATAAAGATTGTCTAAGGCTCTTAAAACTAGTTCTTTGTTGAGCATAATTTGCGTGTCCGGCGAAACCTGGATCTCTGTTTTTACATTTCTGTTAAAAATTGTTCCAGAATTTTTGCAGGATTCTGCAAATTCCTGGAGCAATGGAAGAATCGGCTGCAATGTAAGATTATTTTTCTGTTCCGCCGTCTCAAGTTTGACAAAATTTATCAGCGAATTGAGCATAGCTTCGAGCTGGTTTGTTTTGTTTAGAATTATATTTACGGATTTTGCAATTTCTTCCTTGCCGCTTACAACTCCGTCGTCGATTGCTTCAAGATAACCTTTTATGACTGCGACGGGTGTGCGCAGGTCATGGCTCATTCCCATTATAAAACGTTTTCTTCTTTCTTCGTTTTCAAGAAGGCTTATGCGCATTTTGTCGAGATTCCCGATTAAATCAGTAATCTCGTTTTCTCCGCGGTGATTTTTCCGTCTTTCCAGTGGTTTTGATACTTGTCCGTCCGCAAGTCTTTTTGTAGAACGCTGAAGAAAAGTTATTGACCTTGAAATTGTATTTGAAATATGCAGTGTAAAAATTATGCAGGCAAGTTCAATCACCGAGGCAACAAGAAAAGAAATCCTTATGATTTTTTCAAAAGAAATTCCTTCGACTGCAAGTTGTCTGTTGATTGGAATTATTGCGAAGGCAACTAGCGGAATAAGTACAACAAGAAGAAGAAAAATCTGTAGCTGCCGTTTTATTTTCATTTAAACTGTGCCTTTTTCGAATTTGTAGCCCATGCCAAATACTGTTTTTATATATTTTGGCGAAGATGGATCTTCTTCAATCTTTTTTCTTAAGCGCTGAACATATACAGCAACGGCTGTAATATCTCCGTACTGAGCCTTCCATACTTCTCTGTAGATTTTTTCTGGTCCCAAAACTTCATTTTCGTGAGAAATTAAGAATTCGAGAACTTCATATTCTTTTGTAGAGAGAGGAATTTTTTCCGGACCTTTTTTTAGTACGCAGCTGTTAAGCAGAACAGTGTACGGGCCAAATTCGTAAGAAGCTTCTGCTGCTGCGGTAACTTTTGCCTGCCGGCGAAGAATTGCTTCGACTCTTGCTGTAAGAACTTTTGGTGAATACGGCTTTGTAACAAATTCGTCTGCGCCGTTTCCAAGACCTTTTATAATATCTTCGTCTGCATCGCGGGCAGAGACTATAATTACTGGAAGAGATGAATTGTATTCATCGCGGAATTTTTTCAGGAAGTCAAAACCGCTCATTCCCGGAAGATTTAAATCCAAAATGATTAAGTCTGGCATTTGTTTATCAATGTATTCAAGCGCTTCTTCTGCGCTGCCAACGGATTCAACTGTCATTCCTGATTTTTTCAGATACATAGAGGCAAGTTCTGCCATTTCTGGAACGTCTTCAACAACAAGAATTTTAGAATTCATTTTATATTCCCGTAAAAAGTCAAGATTAAAACTTGAGTTTTAACCTTGACTTTTTAAGTTGTTTCGCAACGAAGTGAGAAACAACCGATGATAAGAAAGCTTGCAACGCAAACTTTTAAAGATAAAAATAGGCACCATTTTAGGCTGTTCTTATCTTACTTCCTTATTTTTCTTTTTATTTAAATTATCACAAACAAAAAAAAAAGCAAGTTTTTTTATAACAGTTCGTTAAATTTTTTGAATTATTTTAGAATTTGTTATAAAATATATTGTTCAGGTCGGCATAATTTATGTTTCTACTTGACGATAAGTAAATTAGAAGTAAAAATAAGAAGATGATTTCGGTTACGCGTTTAGATGGGAATATATACTGGATAAATCCTCATATGATAGAAAGTATGGAAAAAACTCCCGACCTTACCATCACTTTTTTGTCTGGCAAGAAAGTCGTGGTAAAAGATTCGCCTGAAGAATTGATTCAGCGGATTGTGGATTACAGACGGCGGCTTGGAATCTCTGCTCAGGAAATATAGAATATTCTGAGCTGCCTCTGAAAAATGAATTTTAGAGGTTTCCCTACATAAAAATAATAAAGAAGTCTGTTGGGTTTGCGGGAGGAAACTTTTTATGGATATTGCGTCGCTTATTGCCATTGTTGGCGGTATAGGTGTAATCTTTTTAGGTGTTCTTACATCAGGTGGTTCAATCGGCGGTATTATTGATATTCCTTCGGTTTTTGTAACTGTCGGCGGTTCTTTTTTCTCCCTGTTTCTTTGTGATTCACTAAAAAATGTTCTTGGAATGTTCAAGGTAATGGGGCGCTGTTTTAAGACTTTTGATTATGGTGAAAAAAATCTGATTCAAAATATGGTTGCTCTCTCAGAAAAGGCGCGTCGTGAAGGTATCCTTGCACTTGAAGAAGGACTTGATGATTTGGACGATGCGTTCTTAAAATCCGGCCTTAGAATGGTTGTAGACGGTACGGACGGAAATGTTATTCGCACGATTTTGGAAAACGAAATGAATCAGATGGAAGCGCGGCACATGGTTGGTATTAACCTTATAACCCAGTGGGCTGGTTTTGGTCCTGGTTTTGGTATGCTTGGTACCGTAATCGGACTTATTGGTATGCTTAACAATCTTGAAGATAAATCTTCTCTTGGTCCGAACATGGCCGTAGCTTTGGTAACTACACTCTACGGTTCTATGCTTGCAAACTGGCTTTTTGGTCCAATGGCTCAAAAGCTTATCTCGCAGAACAGCGCGGAGCTTCGTTCACGCGAAATGGTTTTGGAAGGGGTTCTTTCGATTCAGGCTGGAGATAACCCTCGCATTCTTGCAATGAAACTCTTAACTTATTTGGATCCAAAAACTCGGAAGGTTATTGAGGCTGACGTTCTGAAGGATTAGGTTGAAAATGGCTAGAAAAAGTAATGAACCACAGAAACCTTCAACCGCCTGGCAGGGCACTTACGGAGACATGATTACTCTCATGCTCTGCTTTTTCGTTATGCTTTATGATCCTTCCGAAGTAGACACGACAACTCTTTCTCAGATTCAGGCATCGCTTGCAATTCAGGAAGAGTCAATGGAAAATCCAACGACGACTGGCGGAATGTCTCTTACTGCAGGTCGTCTTGCAGATTTGGGAAATACAGTAAACAGCCTTCCTTCTGTTGAAAAGGGAAAATCGCTTGGTCTTGCCAAGAAAAAGGCCATTTCTCTTTTTGCGCCGGAGATTCACTCTGCAAAAATAACAATTTCCTCGGATGAACGAGGGCTTGTAATAACGTTGGCTTCCGATTCTTTTTTTGAAGAAGGAAGCGCCGAGCTCAACATCGAAGAAACCCGCGAAATTCTTTTAAAACTCTCGAAATTTTTTCAGGAACCTGAACTTCAGAAACGCCGCTTTAGAATTGAGGGACATACAGACAGCAATCCTGTCTCAAACGAAAAATACCCGTCTAACTGGGAACTTTCTGCCGCGCGCGCATTGAATACTCTGCACTATCTTTCGGATTTTGGAGTGGATGAAAGCAAATTTTCAATTGCAGGCTATGCCGATACTAGACCTGTATTTTCAAACGATACAAGGGAAGGGCAGGCTTACAACCGCCGTGTTGATATAATAATTCTTGATGAAGGGCATTTTTAACTTTTTAGGCGCAAAATAAAGGGTAAAATACTTTATTCTATATCCTTAAGTTGTGCTGGAAAAAATCCGATATTAAAAAAAAACAATGAAAGCACGCAGAGTGTTTTCTTAACTGGAGTAATTTATGGCTGATGATAATGATTTGGATATTAACGATGATGCTGGCGGTTCAGACGACCTTTCATCAGCATCTTCAAAAAAGAAGGGGATGGGCGGTCTTTTCCCTGTCCTTTTAAAATGGGTTGCAATCGGTTTGGTTGCGGTTATTTTAATTGTGACTGTAGTTGTAATTACAATGAAAGTTGTCGGCGGAAATCAATCGCAGGCCGCACTTGTTCCTGTCGCAGAAGAATACAGTTCAACTAAAGAAATTCTTGACTGGTACAATTCTCTTGGCGTAACAAGAACGAAGACGAGCGATGTAAACCCTTCGTCTGTAATTGTAGAAGTTGTATTGGGTTACAAAAAGGACGATAAGGCGACATCAACAGAAATTACGCAGAGAACAGTTGAATTAAAAGATTTTTTGCGGCGCTATTTTACACAGAAATCCGCAGACGAATTAAGACCACAGAATGAGGAAGAGCTTAGAATTGAAATTCGCAATGCGATTAACGATTCAATTTTAAGCAGTTCAAAAATAAAAGATGTGCGCTTTATGCAGCTGGATGTTATTCAGCAGTAAAAGCGGATTATAAAGGTGGAACAGGCATGAACGAAGTTCTGTCACAAGATGAAATTGACCAACTCCTGCAGGCAATAAGTTCTGGTGAAAGCGAAAACACTGACTTTAAACCTGTAAATGACACGCGCAAAATAAAAATATACGATTTTAAACGTCCGGATAAGTTCTCTAAGGAGCAGATCCGAACGGTTTCGATTATGCACGAAACTTTTGCACGTCTTACAACAACATCTCTTTCTGCGCAGCTTCGTTCGCTGGTTCATGTTCATGTCGCGTCGGTTGACCAGCTGACTTACGAAGAATTTATCCGTTCTATTCCAACTCCGACAACTTTGGCTGTAATCAATATGGATCCTTTAAAGGGAAATGCGGTTTTGGAAATTGATCCGGCGATTACTTTCAGTATGATTGACCGTCTTTTTGGCGGTACAGGACAGGGAGCAAAAGTTAGCCGCGATTTGACGGATATTGAACAGTCGGTAATGGAAGGGATCATCGTGAGAATTCTTGCAAATATGCGCGAAGCCTGGACTCAGGTAATTGACTTGCGTCCTCGTCTTGGACAGATTGAAACAAACCCTCAGTTTGCGCAGATTGTTCCTCCGTCAGAAATGGTCGTTCTTGTAACTTTGGAAACAAAGGTTGGCGAAGAGGAAGGAATGATGAACTTCTGTATTCCTTATCTTACTATCGAGCCTATTATTTCAAAACTTTCTTCGCAGTTCTGGTTTAGTTCTGTGCGAAGAAGTTCTACAACGCAGTATCTTGGAACGTTAAAAGAAAAGCTTTCTGACGTTGATATGGATGTTGTTGCAGAAATTGGAACAATAAATATGCCGATTCGTGATGTTCTTGCGTTGCGAGTTGGAGATGTCGTGCGGCTTTCAACTGTTCGCGTCGGTGATCCGCTTTCGCTTAGTGTCGGCAATAAGAAAAAATTTTATTGTCAGCCGGGTGTTGTCGGTAAAAAAATGGCTGTTCAGATAATTGGAAAAATTGATGACAGCGAAAATGAAGATTTTGAAGAATTATCCGTAGAAGGAGATGAATCATATGAGTGATGGTGCTATTTCTCAAGACGAAATTGATGCATTGCTGTCAGGCGTGGACATGGGTGGAATTACAGGAGGGAACTCATCTTCTGTAAACATTGATACTTCTGTCCTTGAAAAGTTTGCTGACGGTATAAAAGACGAATTAAAAACTAAACTCAACTCAATGACAGGCAGTGAATTTTCTGTTGGAACGCCATCGGTAGAGATTCTTGAGCGTGACCAGTTGCTTGCGAAACTTCCAGAAATGGTTGTTGCTGTAATGGCCGATTTTTCAACTGCCTTAAAGGGTGACCATCTTTTTATTCTTTCTACAGAATTTGCCCAAAAGTTGACAAGCTTAATCAATAAGGAAGAGCAGGCTGAACTTGATGATATGGCTCTTTCTGTTATTTCTGAAATTGTTTCAAATCATTCTGGTACTGAAATTACCGAACTGAGCAAAGACGGAAAACTTCCTGGGCTTGCTGCAAATCCTCCAGAAGCTGTTAATGTTCCAAAGGCAATGGTTCGGATTCCTCAGGGAAAATTTTGTCTTTTTACATATACTTATTCTGTTGATTCTCAAAATTACGTTCTTTGGGAAGCGATTTCCAGCAGTGTTGCAGAAGAGATGGTAAAGGCGCTTGGTGGTGGAACTGCTGCAAATGTTGACAATGCCGCAGTTTCTTCAGCCCAGAATACTCAAAATATGGGCATGGGAATGCAGCAGCCAATGGGCGCTATGCCTAATATGGGAATGGGTATGGGAATGCAGCAGCCAATGGGTGCAATGCCTAATATGGGCATGGGTATGGGAATGCAGCAGCCAATGGGACAAGTTGCCGGAATGAACACGCCGAATGTTCAGTCAATCCAGTTTCCGAATTTAATGGGCGGAGCCGCTTCTACTGAACAGGGAAATATCGGTCTTATCATGGATGTATTCATGGAAATGACCGTAGAACTTGGACGCACTAAAAAGCAGATAAAAGAAATTTTGGGGATGGGCGAAGGTACGATTATCGAGCTTGATAAACTTGCCGGTGAACCTGTTGATATTCTTGTAAACCATAAACCGATTGCAAAAGGCGAAGTTGTTGTAATCGATGAAAACTTTGGTGTGCGCGTAACAGAAATTCTCTCTCCAATGGAAAGAGTTTCGGATATTCGCTAAAATTGAGGGGCTGACTAAAAAGCCCCTTTTTTTAATCTGAAATTGCCTAAAAGCTGCAATTTAGGGATTTTACTTTTTGATTTTACTTTTTACAGTTTTGTTTTGGGATAAAGGGGATTATCCTGTATAGACAAAACTATTTAAAATGGGTGGAAAAATGAAAAAATCAATTATCTTTACTGCATTTTTTGCAGTCATTCTTTTTTTTGCGGGAAGTTTAAAAACTTTTGCGCAGGATAATTCTCAGGCTCAAAACACTCAGCAGACTCAGAATTTCAGCATAAATACAGATCCTTCTCAAATTCAGCTTAATTTGTCATCTTCTCAGCAGCAAAATGAAAGACAGCCCGGCTCAGGCTCAACATTGTGGCTTTTTATAAAAATGATTTTTGCTCTGGCGGTTGTCGTTGGAATCGCTTGGGGAATTTTTCATTTCCTTAAAAAAGGCATAAAAACAGAAAATGATAACGATCCTTTTTTGCGAAAAGTAAGCCATTTGACATTAAGCCCTGGAAAATCAGTTCAGGTAATAACTTTGCAGGACAATGCATTTTTAATCGGTGTAAGCGATGAAAAAATCAGCCTGATTGGAAAAATCGAGGACAAGGAACTTATTAATGCTATGAATCTTTATGCCGACAAAAACGAAAAGGTTTCAAAGCCACGCTCGTTCCGCGAAATTCTTGATATTTTTATGCCTGGCTCAAGCAAAGAACCTGAAAGCAGTATTTACGAAAATTCTTCGTCAAATTCTGCGGATGAGCTAAAAAAGCAGATGGAAAAATTTAATTCAGAAAATTCTTAATATATTTTTAAATTTATATAAAAAAGTAATAATGTAAGTGATAAGTGGAAAATTTATGAAAAACGCATTGCTGTATTTTAGAAAAAAATGGCTTTTTAAACTTTGTTTTTTGGGACTTCTTCTTTCGTTTTGTACTTTGCCGGTTGCTTCCCAGTCTTCTCAAAACAGGGATTTTCCGTCCGGTTCTGCACAGGGAACTACGCAGATGAATCAGTCTGTGCGCGGGCTTACTTTTCCAAATATCGACATAAACATCACTCAGCCGCGTACTGGAACTCAGATGGCTTTTAACCTTCAGCTTTTGCTCCTGCTTACGATTCTTTCGCTTGCTCCGAGCATTTTGATTCTGATGACATGTTTTTTGAGATTTTCAATTGTCCTTGATTTTATAAAGCGCGCTCTTTCGCTTCAGCAGGTTCCGCCGACTTCTGTTTTGAATGGAATTGCGCTTTTTATGACGCTTTTTGTAATGTGGCCTGTTTTCCAGAAGGTTTATACATCTTCTTTTAGGCCTTTGAGCGACGGCCAGCTGACAATTGAGCAGGCCTACCGCGAAGCAGAAAAACCGCTTAAAAATTTTATGTATTCGCAGATGTTTAACGATACTTCGTATATCCAGACATTTATGGGAATGGCAAAGCTTGATGCTCCAAAAACACTTGACGATGTTCCAATGTATGTTCTTGTTCCGTCTTATATTCTGCATGAGCTTACAGTCGCCTTCAAAATAGGAATTATTCTTTATATTCCGTTTATTGTAATCGACATGGTGGTTGCAAGTATTCTTATGAGTATGGGTATGATGATGTTGCCTCCTGTCCAGATTTCAATGCCTTTTAAGCTTATGCTTTTTGTTCTTGTCGACGGCTGGGGACTTTTGACTCAGCAGCTTTTTGTTTCTGTTTTGCAGCATTGATTTTGTTAACAGGAGTTGAAAATGAGTATTGGATTTTTAGTAGGTCTTGTTCGGAATGCGGTCTATCAGGTTTTTATTATGACATCTCCGATTTTGGGAGCGGCTCTTGTCATCGGTCTTATCGTTGCAATTTTTCAGGCTACGACATCGATTCAGGAACAGACTTTGACTTTCCTTCCTAAAATGCTTGTAATTCTTGCAATGCTCGCTCTTCTTGGTGGCTGGATGTTTGCTTCTTTGCGCGGATATACTTTAAATCTTTTTGATATGATTCCAAAATTGGCGCAATAAACGGAAAAATAAAATATGCTTGAGCAGATTGTGTGGCAGGCACCGTTTTTTTTACTTGTGGCAGTCAGGTGTTTTGCCTTGATTATGACAATGCCTCTCTTTTCTATGCGGACAATTTCTCGTGTTGCAAAGATTGCTCTGACTGGATATATGGCGTATTTAATTTTTCCTCATATTGATACAAAAGATTATCTTCCGTACATTGCAGAAAATGCCTCTTTTTCGATTGATTATATACTGATCCTTGTTGGAGAAGCTCTGATTGGCATAATTACTGGATTTTTTGTGAGCATAATTTTCAGCGCTTTTAGCGCGGCTGGACAGTTTTTTGCCTTTCAGATGGGATTTTCTGCTTCTGAAGTTTACGATGCCTTGAGTCAGGTTGAAAATCCCCTTATGGGCCAGTTTTTTAATTTAATAGCAATGCTGATTTTTTTGCAGGGGCATTGGGCGCAGATTCTTTTTGGAAAAGGCCTTGCCGCGAGTTTTGAAACGATGAATGCCATGAACATCGTAATGGCGGCTGGAAGGCAGGAGATAATTACCTTTTTGCTTTCGTCGCTCACAAGACTTTTTGCCTGCGCTTTTGTAATTGCTTTGCCGATTATGGGAATTCTTCTTCTTGTTTCTATTACGACAGGAATTTTAGGAAAAGCTGCTCCTCAGATGAACCTTCTTTCCGAAGGTTTTCCTGTTTTAATTTTGCTTTCGTTTTTTATAATTATGAGCCTTATGGGCAGTCTGTGTGATTATTTTATTTCGTCTTTTGCCAGCGGATTTTCTGTTTTGGAATCGCTTTTTGCGTTTTTTAGAGGTTCTGGAGGCCAGCAATGAGTTTTGATGAAATTGACCTTCAGTGGTTTGCCGCAGAAGATGAAGGCCGTACAGAGGATGCAACAGAAACTCGCTTAAGGCGTGAGCGTGAAGAAGGCCGTGTTGCAAAAAGCCAGGAGCTTACTAGCGCAATTGTAATGATTATGTGCGTTGTCGCGCTGATTGTTGCGGCTCCTCATTATCTGAGAATGTGCGAGCAAATTCTTGTTTATTATTTTACAAAATGCGCGAACGCTAAGATTGAATCTTTGCAGTTTTTTGTATTTTTTTTAGTGAATTTTGCAAAAATGGTTCTTCCTCTTGCTTTTTGCGGAGTTATTGCAGGAATTGCCGGAAACCTTATCCAAAACCGTGGTTTTATTTTTTCGCTAAAGCCTATTGAATTTAAGTTTTCAAACATAGTTCCGCGAATCGGCCAGTATTTAAAAAAAACTGTCTTTTCGCTTACAGGCGCAATGAATATCGTAAAATCTCTTGTAAAGATTACCGCTGTAATTATAACGGCTGTTGTCGTTATAAGAATGAATGTGGCTGATATTCTTGCACTTTTAAATACTAGTTCTATAAGAATGGCTTCTGGACTTATCGGAAAATGCGCGGCTCAGATTCTTGCTTTCTGCTCGATAATTTTTCTTGCAATTTCGATTCCTGATTATTTTATGCAAAAACGTGAATTTTTGGAACGTTTAAAAATGACAAAGCAGGAAGTAAAGCAGGAATTTAAAGAAGAGGAAGGAGATCCGGAAGTTAAAGGAAAACTTCAGCAGGCCCAGCGTGAACTTTTGACCAGAAATCTGCCGAAGGCGGTCGCGGAAAGCGATGTCGTAATTACAAACCCGACTCATTATTCAGTCGCTTTAAAATATGATGCTGCAAAAACAGATCGCCCGATTGTCAATGCAAAAGGTGCGGATTTAACTGCAAAAAGAATACGCGATTTGGCTGACGAAAACGGAATTCCAAGGGTTGAAAACGTTCCTTTGGCGCGCGCACTCTATTCAAATGTTGAAGTTGGTGATATAATTCCTGATACATATATAAAAGCGATTTCAATCGTTTATGCACAGATAAATTATCTCAATAGGAAAAAGTAGCAAGTCAACCAGGGGTGGGGAGTGGCTAACCGTTTAAGCAATTTTTTTAAACAGACAAAAATTTCAAATTCTTTTATCGCATTTGCCGGCGTTCTCATCGTTTTTATGCTGTTAATGCCTGTAAGCGGAGCGGTTCTCGATTTTTTGATGATTGTAAACATTGCGATTTCCATAATCATCTTTCTTGTCGTTTTGTATACCCCGAAGTCTTCAAGATTGTCGTCTTTTCCTCGTGTCGTTCTTTTTGTGACAGTTTTTGGTCTTGCACTCAATGTCTGTTCAACCCGTTATATTCTCACTCACGGATATGTCGGCTTTAAATCTTTTGACGGAGCGATGATAAAATCTTTCGCAAACGTTGTGGCAAAAGGTCAGCCGGTTATCGGGTTTATAATATTTTTAATCATCATCATTATTCAGGTTGTTGTAATTACAAAGGGCGCCGGGCGTGTTTCTGAAGTTCAGGCTCGTTTTGCCCTGGATTCCATGAACTCAAAAATGTTTGCTGTTGATTCTGAATTGAATTCCGGTTCAATTACGGATGAACAGGCAAGACAGAAAAAAGCGGATATTCAGCGTGAATGCGACTTTTATTCTGCAATGGACGGTTCTTCAAAGTTTGTAAGCGGAAACGTAAAGGCTGGAATTTTTATTACGCTGATAAACCTGGTTGGCGGTGTTCTTTATGCAATGATAAAACAGGGGATGGATTTTAGTTCAGCTATTGCAACTTTTCCCCAGCTTACTATTGGCGACGGTCTTTTGAGCCAGCTTCCGTCTCTTTTGATTTCTGTTGCGACTGGTATTCTTGTAACCGGTGGTAATTCTGACGAAGTTTTAGGCGAAGAAATTAAAAAGCAGTTTAATATAAGCAGTTCTGTCTATATGATTTCAGGCGGAATTCTTGCTGTAATGGCTATTATTTTTCACACAACGCCTCTTCTTGTCGTTATTCTTATCGGTATGGGCGCCTTGCTTATCTTTTTTGGCTATAAAATGCAAAAGCAGGAAAAGCTTTCTTTTGCAAAAAAACTGGAGGAAGAAGCGGCTAAAAAAGCAGGCTCTCAATCTTCTCAAAAATCTGAAGAGCTTAGTCCGGTTGTTCCTCTCGATCCTCTTTGTCTTGAGCTGGGAGTCGCCTTGCTTGATTTGGTTAATAAAGAAAAAGGAGCAGAGCTTCTTGAGAGAATTACGAGAATCCGCCGCGAAGCCGCAATTGACCTTGGTCTCGTAGTTCCTAGAATAAGAATCATCGATAACCTTACGCTCGATCCACAGGAATACAGTTTTAAAATCCGCGGGATTGAAGCTGGCCGGGGAAAATTAAAGATCGGATACTACATGTGCCTTAATACTGGTTCTGTAATCGAAGAAATTAAAGGCGAACCTACAAAAGATCCAACTTTTGGAATACCGGCAATATGGATTGGTGAAGATCGCCGTCTGGAAGCCGAAAGAAACGGTTATTCGGTAATCGATCCTCCTATGATAATTGCAACTCACATGACTGAGATTATCCGCTCTCATGCTGCAGAAATATTGGGAAGACAGGAAGTAAGCGCGATAATTGCAAAAATAAAAGAAACTAATCCTGTTGTAGTTGAAGAAGTTATGGATACATATAAGTATACTTATGGCGAGATCGAAAAAATTCTTCAGGGGCTTCTTCGGGAACGGGTATCTATTCGCAATATTGTTTCAATTTTGGAAACGCTTGCAAACTACGGAAACATGCCGCACAATCCGTTTTTTTTGATTGGAAAAGTTCGTGAGGCGCTTGGACTTCAGATTTGTCTTCAGTATGTAGATCCTAATGATGAGCAGAAAAAGCTCAGCGTCATTCAATTGAGCCAGGGATGGGCACAAAAAATTATAGAGCATATAGTTTCGCAGAATGACGGTTCTGCGCCTGTAGTTGCGTTTGATCCGGTTGATTCAAGAAATTTCAAAAATGCGGTCAGTTCAAATATAATACCTTTACGGGACAGAAATATTTTGCCTATAATTCTTGCGCCAACTCCCGATGTCAGACAGTTTGTTTATCAACTGATTGAAAGAGATTTTCCGGGAACCGTAGTAGTTCTTTCTGTAGACGAAGTTCTTGCGGCTGGAAATTCAGTAAATCTTGAAATTTTGGGAGAAATAAGTGAATAGCAGTGAATACACACCGACGACTTTGACAATGACTGGAAAATCTGTCGATGAAATAAGAAATAGTCTTTGGCAGGAATACGGAAACAACTATCGGATTATTGACCAGCAGACAGTCCTTCAGGGCGGATTCCTTGGCTTTTTTCAGAAAAGCCGCATAAAAGTTTCTTTTGTCGTAAAAGACAGGGGACATTCTGAGCAGGAGGATTTTTCGGCGGCAAAAGAAAGCATTATAAAAAATTCAAAAGTTGATTATTCAAAACTTGTTGTAAAGCAATATAACGAGCTTACAGACATGATGGCACAGATGAATAGTCAGATTGAAGATTTGAAAATCACTTCTGTCGAAAAAAAACATCCGTCAATCGTAAAGATTGAAAAACTTCTCGAGGACAATGAATTTACTCATGCATTTATAAATATGATTTCTTCTAAGTTAAAAAATGAATCGACTCTTGAAGATTTAAATGATTTTGAGCAAATTCAGGAAAAAGTAGTCGGCTGGATCGGTCAGTCGATAAAAGTTGCTCCAGAAGTTTATTACAAAATTCCTCATATAATTGTCCTTATCGGACCGACTGGTCTTGGAAAAACAACGACAATCAGCAAAATGGCGGCAAAACTTATTCTTGATGCAAAAAAGAAAGGCGAGCCATTGCCTAACGTGCGCCTTATTACGATTGACCATACTCGTGTTGGTGCAGAAGCGCAACTCCGCAAATTTGGGGAACTTATGCATGTTCGCGTTGACAAGGCGGAGTCTCCTGTTGATTTAAATGATATAATTCAAGAATGTAAGGACAGCGCGGACTATATTTTTATTGATACTTCAGGATTTAGCCCGAACGACTACGACAATATTGCAAAAATGAGAAATATTTTAAATCTTCAGGGATTTTCTCTGGATACTTATCTGGTTGTTGCGGCTTCGACAAAGGCGCGGGATTTAAAGAAAACAATTGAAAATTTTTCACTTTTTAATTTCAATTCAGTTATAATCACAAAATGTGACGAAACGACTTCTTATGGAAATGTCCTGAGCGTTTTGTACGAACTAAACAAGACTATTTCTTATATAACAGACGGACAAAAAGTTCCAAATGACATAAAAAAAGCTTCTGTCAGAGAGTTTTTATACAGACTTTCAGATTTTACGGTTAGTAAAGTTTATATTGATGACATGTTTCCGGAGGATGAATAATTATGGAAGACCAGGCTGAAGAATTGCGTGAATTGATGGGAAACACGCTTTCATCAACACAGAAAAAAAATGAGGCATCATCTCACAAAACCCGAATTATTGCCATTACAAGCGGAAAAGGCGGTGTTGGAAAAACAAATATGGCGGTCAATATGGCGATTGCTTATGCCCAGCTTGGAAAGAAGGTTATCCTTATTGACGGTGACCTTGGAATGGCAAATGTAAACGTTCTTTTGAATGTTGTTCCTCAGTATAACCTTATGCAGGTTATAAACCGTCAGAAGACAATGTCGGAAATAATTCTCGATACGGAAGTTGGAATTAAATTTATTGCCGGAGCAAACGGTTTTTCAAAAATTGCAAATCTTTCTGTTGAAGAGCTTGACTATTTTGCAAAGCAATTTGCTCAGCTTGGAAATGCGGATATCATCATAATCGATACTGGAGCTGGAATCGCTAACAACGTTTTGCAGTTTGTTGCCGCGGCAGACGAAGTTTATGTTGTCACAACTCCTGAACCTACGGCAATCACAGACGCTTACGGAATGATAAAAATTATCACTACGGAACTTGGCGAAAGAAATATAAATATAAAGCTTTTGGTAAATAGAGTCCACTCTGCAGAAGAAGGTAAGAAAATTTCTGACAGAATAATTACAATTGTCGGACAGTTTTTAAATTACAAGGTTGATTACATAGGCTTTGTTTATGATGATTCTGTTGTTTCTGCGTCTGTAATCCGCCAAAAACCGTTTATGATTATAAATCCAACTTCAAAACCGGCTCAGTGCATAAAACATATTGTTGGCCGCATTGAAAAAACTGATCTTGGTACAAGCGACGGCGTATCGAGTTTTCTTAAGAAATTTCTCAGAAAAAAATAAAGCCGGTAATTTGATGAAAAAAAATGCTTACAAAAATTAACAAAAAGTTTAAAAACTTGACCTTGTGCAAATTTTGTCTTAATCTTTTATAAGGGAGGAAGTAATGATGAACAAAAAAATCATCGGTTTTGCAGCCGTTTGCGGTTTTGTTTTGTCATTTCTTACTGGAATGATTGCAAAAAATCCAGTTCTGGCTATTTTGCTTAGGTCGCTGATTTTTGCAGCTGTTTTTTCGGTTCTTTCATTTTCAATTTCCTTCCTTTTTTCCAAATTTTTGGCAAATGATTCAAAGGGCGTCTCTCTTGAAACTGATTCTTCTCAAAATTCGCCGCAGTCCAAGCAACAGAAATCCGGTGACAATGTAAATATCGTTATTACGGATGACGGGCTTGAAGATGATGAATCCAGTCCAAAATTTTTTGTAGAAAATAACCGCCCTGGTCTTTCAGGAAAAGATTCAAAAAATTTTCAGACGGAAGAGAAATCTTTGACAGAAGAAAAGTCTTCTTCGGAAACAAAAAATTCTGTTTCCGGAACAAAAAAAGAAGGCGAAAGTAAAAAGGCCGAATTTATTTCTGCCGGACGTGAAAATCTCGGAAAAGCCAATTCTGATTTGCAAAATTCATCGGAAAACTCAATTTTAAAAAAAGATGTTCCTTCTAATGCAGGCGATTCTGAAAATAAGATAAACGCATTTGCCGATGGCTCTTCGATTGAAAATATTGATGAATTGCCGGAAATTGAGGATTTGTCAGATGACGTGAAAAATAATTCATCTGGTGATATAATAAATGACAGTGATTTTGCTTCTTCTGGCGGAAACGGTTTTGCCGGAGCTGTTTTTTCTGGCGGAACAGAAAGCGTTTCACAAAATGCAGATGTAATGGCGCAGGCTGTTCGGACTCTGCTTGAAAAAGATAAATAAATAGAAAAAGAGACAGGAAGCTATGGGTACAGAGCAGACGTTGATAATCAACAGCAGCGACGAAGATAAACTTTGGGCTGAGTATAAAAAAACAAAATCTTCTCAACTACGCGACAGGCTGATTAGGCAGTATATGCCGTTGGTAAAATATGTCGCTGGAAAAGTTTCTGTAGGTCTTCCTGCAAGCATGGAATTTGATGACCTTGTTGGCTTTGGTCAGTTTGGACTTCTTGATGCAATCAGTAAATATGATTTAGAAAAGGGTGTAAAATTTAAAACTTATGCCGTCACTAGAATCCGTGGCGCAATTTTTGATGAAATGCGTCAGCTTGACTGGGTTCCACGCTCTGTACGTCAAAAATCCCGTGAAATTGAAGATACAATCAGCGAGCTTGAGTCAAAGCTTGGCCGTACTGCGACTGATGCAGAAATTGCACAGCAGCTGAATCTTTCTGAGGACGAATATCATCAGACTATAATGAAAGTCAGCGCGTCAAGCATTGTTTCCTTAAATGATGTTTGGAGTTCTGGAGACGACAGCGATCATCTTTCAATTGGAGATACTATCGAGTCTCCTGCAAGCCTGAATCCAGATGTTCAAGTTGAACGCGAGGAAATTAGAAAAGTTATTGTGCAGGCTATAAACGAACTTCCAGAAAAAGAAAAAATGGTAATAGTTCTTTACTACCATGAAGATTTGACTTTTAAAGAAATTGGACAGGTGCTTGAGGTAAGCGAATCGAGAATTTCTCAGTTGCATACAAAGGCAAATTTGCGTTTAAAGGCGAAATTGACGAATTTTCGTAAGGGAATCATCTAGTTTAAGGTCTTGAAATTTATGGTTACACTTGAAAAAATCCGATTAGACCTTGCAGAGCTTCAAAAAAAAGACCAAAGCGTAAAAAGCGTAGAAGTTCGCGCTGATACTCTTGATGAAGCGCTCGCAGATGCAGCTGTTCAGCTGAACACAAAAATTGCGAATCTTGAATATGAAGTAAAAGAAAAAGGATTTGATGGATTTTTTGGAATTGCAAAACGACCTTGGTTTATAACCGTTTATCAAAATGCTGAAGCGGTATCAAAAAGTGAAAGAAGCAAGGATTTTAAGAATTCCGGCTTTATGGACATGGACGAAGAGATTCAGAATTTTGATAAAGACGGAGAGTATTTTGTTCATCGGTTTGGAACAGAGATTTGTCTGAAAGTAAATCTTCCTGTCGGAGACGGAAAAAACATCAATCTTTCAGATGTCATAAACGATATAAAACGCTCTGATACTGTAGATTTTGATGAAAAAATCGTAAAAAAATATACAGAAGATGGAACAGGTGGAATTTACGAGCCTGTCGGCCATTATTCAAGAAATCCTGCTGGAGATGCAATTTACGTTATTGATATTACAAAAGACGAATTAAAGGCAACTTGTACGATTACGCCTCCGGCTTTGGGCGGAGCTGATGTCAGCGAAGAGCAGATAAAAACCGCATTAAAAGGGCAGGGCGTTGTTGCCGGAATTTCCGATGAGAAGATCTCCGCTCTTGTTGACAGGCCAACTTACAATGTTCCTGTTGTCGTTGCGGAAGCTGTCTTGCCAGTTGACGGACGCGATGCATATATTGCCTACAACTTTGAAACGGACCGTTCAAAAATTCGGGCAAAAGAGGCTGCAAACGGTCAAGTTGATTTTAAGGAGCTCAACCTTATTCAAAATGTTGTCGAAGGACAGCCACTTGCGCAAAAAATGCTTCCTGAGCGTGGAAAAGCTGGAAAGACACTTTACGGCCGCTATCTTGAAGCAAAAAACGGAAAAGATATCAATCTTCCGCTTGGAAAAAATGTTACATTGGATTCAGATGGAAGAACAATTCTTGCAGCCTGCAATGGGCAAGTTTTGCTTATTAACGATAAAATTAACGTCGAGCCGATTATGGAAATCGATGGTGTAAACATCAAGTCTGGAAACGTAACTTTCCTTGGAACTGTAATTGTAAACGGAAATATCGAAGACGGTTATAACGTAAAGGCAAGTGGAAATATCGAAGTAAACGGTGCTGTAGGAGCAAGCAGGCTTGAAAGTGACGGCGATATTATTGTAAGCCAAGGAATTGTTGGTAGAGATGAATGTGAAATTTTGTGCGGTGGTTCGCTTTGGGCAAAATTTGTACAGAATTCAAAAGTTCAGGTTGAAGAAAACGTAATTGTTCAGGATTCGTTGATGAACTGCGAAGTTTCTGCTCAGCATAGAATTATTCTGCAAGGAAAGCGCGCCCAGATTACAGGTGGACATCTTTTCGCAACAGAAACAGTTCTTGCAAAAAATATCGGTTCCGCGGGCGGCGGTACAGAAACTGTAATCGAAGTCGGAATCGATCCTCGTGCAAAACATCGTCTTGAAGACTTGCGCGAAATGCAGGAAAAAACTGTAAAAGAAATTGATGAGCTGGAATTGAACATTCAAACACTGGAAAATACAAAAAAAGTCCGCAGAATTTTGCCAGCTGAAAAAGAAGAGAGCTTGAAGAGTTATAAACTTCGCAAAAATGAACTTGCTAACGAAAACGATGAATTCAACAAAGAAATCGAAACGATTTTGGCGCACCTTCGCGAATTGAAAAACATTGGAAAAGTTTATGCTTCTGGAACTGTCTATGCCGGAGTAAAAATTTTTGTCCGTGACGAAAAAGATGAAGTTCGTGCAAACGTAAAAAGCGTAGTTTTTTATTACGATGAAGGATTTGTACGGCGCGGAAAATACGAAAAGCCAGATTTTTCAGATATAAAGGGGCCTGAAGGCTATTCAAACGGATAAAAAATTTACAGAGCCTTTATTATTTTTTTGAAAATTATACGGATTCAAACATTTTACAGGAATTTCGCTCGGCTTGAAATTAGAATGTTCCTTCGTTAAAATTATTTTATTATGATTAAAAGAAATACAGGTTTTTCAAATCTTACAGCAGGCTATCTTTTTCCAGAGGTAGCTCGTCGTCGCCGTGAATACGCGGCTGGTCATCCAGATGCTAGAATTATCAGCCTTGGAATAGGAAATACAACAGAGCCTCTTTCTCCGCATATTGCAAAGGCAATGTCAGATTATGCTCTTGCTCTTTCAACTCCTGAAGGATATTCCGGTTATGGAGATGAGCAGGGAAATTCAGCCCTTCGCTCAAAAATTGCGGAAGTTTTTTATCCAAAAATGGCAGATGCAAACGAAATTTTTATTTCTGACGGTGCAAAATGTGATATTGCGCGCATTCAGACTTTGTTTGGCTCAAAAGTAAAAGTTGCCGTCCAGGACCCTGCTTATCCTGTTTATGTTGACGGTTCTGTTGTCGCTGGTGCTGCCGGAAAAAATAACGGAAACGGTTACGAAGGAATTTCTTATCTTCCATGCACGCCGGAAAACGATTTTTTTCCTGATCTTTCAAAAATTGAAAAAAATACTCTGATTTATTTTTGTTCTCCAAATAATCCGACTGGCGCTACTGCAACAAAAGAGCAGCTTAAAAAACTTGTTGATTTTGCGAACGAAAACGGATGCATTGTCATTTACGATGCCGCATATTTTGCTTTTATCCGCGATAAAAATCTTCCAAAAACAATTTACGAAATTCCTGGCGCAAAAACTTGTGCGATTGAAGTAAATTCTTTTTCAAAACCTGCTGGTTTTACAGGAGTTCGCCTCGGCTGGTCTGTTGTTCCAAACGAATTGAAATTTGAAGACGGTTCAAGCGTGAACAGGGATTGGAACCGCGTAATGACAACTCTTTTTAACGGCGCTTCAAATATTGCTCAGGCTGGTGGTCTTGCCGCTCTCGACGAACAGGGCTTGAAAGATATGACCGCACAGGTTGACTATTATCTGGAGAACGGACATCTTATAAAAAACGTTCTTGAAGGAGAAAATTTTAAATCTGCAGGCGTTGTCGCTTATTTTACAGGAAACGGTCCTTATGTCTGGGCAAAATTTCCTGGAAAAGCAAGCTGGGATATTTTTGATAAAATTTTGGATGAGTGCCATGTTGTGACGACTCCAGGCTCTGGTTTTGGACCTGCCGGAGAAAGTTTTATAAGGTTTAGCTCTTTTGGACATCGCGCGGATATTGAAGAAGCCTGCAAGAGACTTTCGCTTTTGAAACTTTAAAATAAAGGCTTTAAAGCTAAAAATGCACCACTAAAATTGAACGGATAAAGTTCAGTTTTTGATGGTGCTTTTTTTTATAAAGCTTGTTTTTTAGAAATAAGATTTATAACCTAGTGTAAAGTTTATGTTTTGTTTCCATTTTCCTGCCGGAAACTCGCTTAATTTTGCCTGGAACATGAGGCTTAAATCTCCGGAGAGAACAGGAATTACAATGTAAGGGCTTGTTTTTACAGAACAGGTATCTTTGTAAAAATCTTTTAGGTTTGGCAAGTCTTTTAAATATCGTTCTTCGTAGCTAAACGACGTGCTGAATCCGAACTTTATGTTTTTGTTGCGGATGAAAAAGTTTTCTGTAAAAATATTTACGTTGAAGCCTAAATTCCCGTCTGCAAATTCTATTTTTTCGTTTTGATTGTCAGGAATATTGAAGAAAGAAATGTGCATCTGCGAATTTTTTAAATGAAACCGCGGTTCAACCAGTAAAAAAAGCTGTTCGTCAGAAATTTCAATCTTTGCATTGCTTTTTTTTACAGGAAGCGAAGAAAATCCTGCCTGAAGGAAAAGAGAGGTTGTGTAGTAATTTCCGATAAGAAGATTCATTCCAGAATGAAGGTAAATTTCATCGACAAGAAGAATCACATCGTCATCGTTTTTGTCTTTATTTTTTGAAGGAAAACCAATTCCTCCCAAAAAGTCCAGGGTGAGGTATTTGCGTGTCGTTGCAAAACGAAAATCGAGATTGAATTGTCTTAAATCGTCCGGATTATCATTGTTTTTGTAAAAATATCCGGCAAAAGCTATTGGACTTGAGTTCAGCCGGATTGAATACGAAAGTCCGAAACCGTTTATTGAATATGGGGAAACGCATTTGTTGCCGTAAAAACTGTCTGTAATAAAACTGTTGATTGGTGAAATTCCAAATTGCTGCGATAAAAACTGATTTGCGCCTAGAGGAGTGTAAGTTCCCTTAAAAATGCTGAAAAACTGGGTTGCTCCCAAAAAATTTTTTATGTATGTAAGCGAAAGCTCATCAAAGCAAAAGACAGCCTGAGTATCTTCAGTCAGTTTTGTGTCGATTACGTCATCTGTCGAAATGCTCATTTCTGTATTGAAAAATAAATTTTCTGAAAAATTGAACTGCCCTTGAAAAAATCCTGTCAAATTCATTATCGGATCGAAAAATTCGGAATTTTCCTTTGATTTTAAGTCGCCTTTCAAACCTCCGTAACCGTTGAATGAAGCGGCAGCAGAGAGCGTTGTCAATGTAAAAATAAATGCGGCAGCAGTCGAAGACAGTTTTTTTATCATTTTCATAGCTTTTTCCCCGTCAGTTATAATCGTACCTTTTTATATCGGCATAAAAAAGTCTGAACTTTAATAAAAATCGAAAATTATCCTCAGGAAAGTATGAAACTTTATTCATTCTTTTACTCTTTGTTTTTAAAAAACATCTTGTTAATAAAATTTTATTGCTTGACTTTGAGATGTTAAAGGTTAAAATATTAGATATGAGTGATTTTCTTGACGCTAACAACGAAGAACTGTTAAAAGATTATTTTTCTGAAGCTGAACTAATGGTTGACAATCTTGAGAGCAATATTCTTGCAATTGAGAATGATCCAACAAACCATGATGCTATAGATGAAATTTTCCGTGCAGCACATACGTTAAAAGGTAATTCTGCGACAGTTGAATTTACAGAAATTTCTACATTTGCTCACAAAATGGAAGATCTTCTTGATGAAGTTCGTTCAGACCGTGTAAAAGTTTCCGAAGATGTTGTAGATACTCTTCTAAATTCTCTTGATATTATAAAAGCTATGCTTGAAGCTCGCCAAAATGGTTCTGTTTATGCCGAAAGTGTAGAAGAAATTTCAAATAAAATAAAATCATTGATTCCTGAAAAGGCTGGAAAAGGTAAAAAGTCGTCATCAGTTTCAAAACCTGGACCAGAGACTGTTCAGAGTGTTCCAGCGGCATCGGCTTCTGCTTCAGAAACTGTTGACATGTCAGAATTTGAGTTGCTTGAACTCAAACAGAGTTGCCAGCCGGGTCAAAAGCTTTGGTCGATAAGTGTTGTTTTCGATGAAAATAATCCTATGAATAGCGTAGGAGGAATTCAAGTTTTTGCAGCATTAAAAGCCTGTGGCACTGTTTTAAAGACCGTTCCTGATTTTGAAGCGCTTTATGAAGATGAATTTCATAAAGACGTTGTTTATTACGTTGCTTCTTCAAATTCTCAGGAGCAGCTCGAAGATGTAGCTTTTCTCGATGATGTAACTTTGAGCGTTGATGCCCAGTGTCTTGAAAATGCAGTTGCAAAAGAGTCTTATGTGCAGCCCGAACAAAAAGAAGAAAAAAATGCTCAAATTCAGCCTATGGCAGAAACTCCTAAACAAGAAGAAGTAAAGGTTTCTGCAGAGCAGAAGACAGAAAATGCTCCTGTTCAGCCATCAAAGACAGTTTCTTCGACAAAAACGGCTTCTGCTTCAGGACATGCTCAGCAAAGTTCAATTTTGCGTGTTGATTCTAAACGCATCGATACTTTAATGAACCTTGTTTCTGAAACCGTAATTACAAAGGCTTCGTTTAACCAGAGCGCGCAACAACAGTCGGATATGCTTGTTCAGTTTCAGGCTCTTGATTCTGCATTTAGAGAAAAAATCCGTAAGATGTTTGAACAGCTTCCGCAGTATTTGGAAGAAATTCAAAACGGAGTTTCTGTAAAAGACATAAGAAATAATATTATGCAGGAATATGGTGAGATTCCTGAATATTTTGCTTCGTTTGAAGCTAAGTTTAAGGATTTAAATACAAAGTTCCATTCTGCAACCCAAAATCTTGGGCGCATCGCCGGAGAATTGCAGGAAGGCGTAATGAAAATCCGAATGGTTCCTATCAGCCAGATTTTTGACCGCTTTCCTCGGGTTGTCCGTGATTTGCAGAAAGATCTCGGTAAAAAGGTAAACCTTCAGATTGAAGGTGAAGAAACGGAGTTGGACAAGACTGTTATTGACGATCTTATGGATCCTATCATGCACTGTGTTCGTAATTCTGTTGACCACGGAATCGAATCTCCTGAAGAACGCAAGGCTTTAGGTAAGAGCGAAACAGGTACTGTTCTGTTAAAAGCTGCAAACGAAGGAAACATGATTATCATCGATATTGTTGATGACGGTAACGGAATTGATGCGGAAAAAGTGCGGAAAAAGGCCGTAGAAAAAGGACTTATTCATCCAAATAAAGTCCTTTCGGAACAGGAAGCTGCAAATCTTATATTTTTACCAGGTTTTTCAACAGCAGACAAAATTACAAATGTTTCTGGTCGTGGCGTAGGTCTCGATGTCGTAAAGACAATGATTGATAAATTGAACGGAACTGTAAACGTAACAACAGAAAAAGGCCGTGGTTCTAAATTCTCAATTAGGCTTCCGCTTACTCTTGCAATTATTCAAGGTCTTCTTGTGCGCGTTGGAAGAGAAGTTTATTCAATTCCTATTGCGTCTGTAATTGAAAGCCATCGCATTAGACGTGGCGAAATCAATACAATTGACAATTATGAAGTTTTGAATGTCCGCAACGAAGTAATTTCTGTTCTTCGTCTTAGCAGGCTGTTTAACATCCGCAATACCGAAGATGGTGAGTATTGTTTTGTTGTAATTGTTGGCACGCAAGATAAAAAAATCGGTATTATGGTCGATGCCTTGATTGGAGAAGAAGATGTGGTTATAAAACCTTTGCGTGATCAGTTTACGCAGTCTCCAGGAATTGCAGGCGCTTCTATTCTTGGTGACGGCTCTGTTTCGCTTATTATTGATGTAAGCCAGCTTCTTGAGCTTGGAGTGCGTCAGGAAATTGAAGCTCGCTCTGAATATGGGACTATTGACTAAGGCAAAAGAGGTTTATCATGGCTAACGAAAATATTCAGAATCAGACAGAAACTAAAAATATCAATACAGCTCTTGCACAAAATCTTGGTGCTTATGCTAGTATTGTTCCTGATGCGGAACGGGAATCTGCAGAAAGAAAAGAAAAACTTGCTCAGATTGACTATAAAATGGTAACTTTTTCTCTCGCTGGAAAAGACTATGCAATTGATATTATGAAAATAAAGGAAATTGCAAAGGCCGGACGTTTTACTTATGTTCCGAATACATTGCCATTTGTTCTTGGAGTTTACAATCTTCGTGGAGATATTATTCCTATTGTCGATTTGAGGCTTTTTTTCAATATCGAAGTTCCAGAAAGAAAAGAAGATTCCTTGGAAAATATGCTTATCTGTTCGATTGGCGAGCAGACATTCGGAATTGTCGTAGATGTAATTGACAAAGTCGTTGGAATTCAAAAAGCAACAATTCAGCCGCCTCATCCACTTTTTGGCGATATAAACATAAAATATATTCAGGGAGTTGTTGAAGTAAACAACAGGCTTTATATTCTTCTTGATATAGAAAGAATTTTTGGTTCTAAGACAGAAGCTCAGGCGATTGAAGAAGAAAATGTTCGTATGAATATGGCACACAATGCAAAAGTTGCCGTAAAATCTTCTTTAGAAAAAGAATTTGTAAATTCTGAAAATCAAAAAACTTCTGTTTCTGCGGCTGAAACTAAGGTTGAAAAGCATCCTGGCGATGAGCTTAAGTTTATTACAGAATCTTTGGCGCAGATGAGAAAATTTACGGTTTCTGCTGTAAATGAACCTTGGCTTAAAGCTCGTTTTGATGCGTGGCAGAAAGAGCGTTCTCAGGATAAAATTCAACTTTCTTCAGCGGAAGATGCAGATGCTTTCTTAAAAAATTTTTATTCTCCTTGTTCAGGTGCTTGGTGGACAAAAGAATATGCTGATTCAATTTTTAAGATTTTGCCGGACAATGCCGCAAAACAGATTACTGTCTGGAATCCTGGCTGTGGAAAAGGAATGGAAACTTATTCACTTGCTTGTATTTTGAAAAAGCGTTATCCAGAAGCTAAGATTAGAATTTATGCGCATGACATTGATTTGCTCAATGTTTCAAATGCTCCGTTAATCAGCGTTCCTGCCGAAATTGCAAATGGCTGGTATGCTCCTTATCTTACGAACAAGGCTAATTCTGATTTTACTTTTACAACTGACATAAAAAATAGTATTATGTTTGAGTATCATGACTGTGCAAATACAAACTCTTTGCCTGTATGTGATATTATATTTGCAAGGGATTTGATTTCATTCTTGCCTTTGGCTTCTCAAAAAGTTCTCGAAACTGATTTTGATGAAAAACTTAAGGGCAATGGAATTATCATTCTTGGTCAAAACGAAACTCTGGAGGGAGAGGGCAAGTGGCTTGCTCATAAAGACGGAACTGTAACCTTTTTTACAAAATAAATAAAAATTGGGAGAATTTTATGAGAGTAGAATATATCAACCCATTCGTTGAAACTTCATTTCAGATTTTAAAAGAAGTTCTTGGTGGTGCGGATGTAAAACGCGGTGATTTGTATTTGAAATCGACCGCAATGCCAGTTATGGGAGTTGCCGCTTTGGTCGGCCTTGCTGGTGATGTTGAAGGACGTGTTCTGTTTGATATGTCTTACGAAACAGCATTGAACATTGCTTCAAAAATGAACGGAGAAACACTTGCTACTTTTGATGATTTGGCAAAGGCTACAATCAGCGAACTTGCAAACCTTATTACTGCGCAGGCAGTAACAAAACTTCATGAATTGGGATTTAAGTTCGACTTGACTCCTCCGGCGCTTTTTGCTGGAGAAAAAATGGAAATTGCTGCATTGGGTGGACAGACAGACAGTGTTGAAGCGCTGATTGTTCCTCTTATTACAGAATGTGGCAAAGTAGAAATTAACGTTGCGATTCGCGAACGTATGTAGAATTGAGGAGGCAGCAACATGAAAACTAAACAGGATTTCCCATCAATCAATGAGCGTCCGCCAGAAGGCGTAAGAGTTGACGGTACAAAAATTCGTGTGCTTATCGTTGACGACTCAATCTTCGTTGCAAAACAGCTAGGACAGATTCTTACTTCCGAGGGTTATGAAATCGTAGCTACGGCTGTTGATGGAAAAGACGGTGTTGATAAGTATAAGGAACTTTGTCCGAACGTGGATCTCGTTACAATGGATATTACAATGCCACGTATGGACGGTATTACAGCCTTGGAACAGATTATGGCTTTTGATAAAAACGCAAAGGTTGTAATGGTTTCTGCTCTTGGAAAAGAAGAGCTTGTAAAAAAATCTCTTTTGCTTGGAGCAAAAAACTATATTGTAAAGCCTCTTGACCGTAAAAAGGTTCTTGAGCGTATCGGTGCAGCTGTAAAGTAAGCGCACTTGTTTTGTGTCAAATGTGTTGAAAAACTTAAAAAACCTGGTTCTTGAAGAATCAGGTTTTTTTTTGCATAATAGCACTATGGCAGATAAAAAAAAGATTTCGATTCTAGATTCGACTTTGCGTGATGGCTCGCAGGGAGAAGGTATAAGTTATTCAGTTCAAGATAAGATAAATATTGTCATGGCTTTGGATGAGCTCGGAGTAACTTTTATTGAAGCCGGAAATCCCGGAAGCAATCCTAAAGACATGGAGTTCTTTATAGAAGCAAAAAAATTGCAGCTTAAAAATTCTAAAATCGTTGCTTTTGGTTCTACAAGGCGGAGGGATTTGGCTTGTGCAGAAGATGTTAATTTGCAGAGTCTTTTATCTGCTGATACGGAATATGTCTGCATTTTTGGAAAAACTTGGGATTTCCAGGTGACGGATATTCTTCATGCAACTCTTGATGAAAATATAGAGATGATTCGGGATACGGTGGAGTATTTAAAATCAAAAGGCAAGAAAGTGATTTTTGATGCTGAGCATTTTTTTACTGGATACAAGGCAAATTCAGAATACGCATTAAAATCACTTGAAGCTGCTGTAGAAGGCGGAGCTGTTTGTCTTTCCCTCTGCGAAACAAAAGGCGGCGCAATGCCGTCAGAATGTAGAGGTGCTGTTGAAGCTGTCGTAAGTCGTTTTGGCTCAAAGATTGAAGTTGGAATTCATACTCACAATGACTGCGGACTTGCTGTTGCAAATTCTTTGATTGCCGTTGAAGCTGGCGCTTCTCATGTTCAGGGCGTTCTTCTTGGATTTGGAGAGCGGGCAGGCAATGCAAATCTTTCTACGATTATTGCTGATTTGCAGTTAAAACTTGGATTTGAATGTGTTCCTCAAAAAAATATGAAGCTTTTGACTCCAATTTGTAAGAGAATTGCAGAAATTACAAATATTGCTCTTGAACCGGGAATGCCTTTTGTAGGTTCGAGCGCTTTTGCCCATAAAGCAGGAATGCATATTGACGCAGTTATAAAGAATCCTTTTGCATACGAACATATTGAACCAGAAACTGTCGGAAACGAAAGAGTTTTCTTGATGAGTGAAGTTGCTGGAAAAAGCATGATTGTTGAAAAAGTGCAGAAATTTGACAAATCGCTTACAAAAAATAGTCCTGTCGTTGCCGAAATCGTAAAACGTGTAAAAGAACTTGAGCATGAAGGCTATCAGTTTGAAGGCGCCGATGCAAGTTTTGAAATCCTTGTGCGAAAAACTATGGGAAAATATCAGCCGTTCTTTAATCTTCATTATTATAAAACAAGCGGTGAATTTCCGAGATTTTCTGATGACCAAAGCGCATTTGCTCAGGTAAAACTTGATGTTGAAGGTACTGCTGTAATTACTGCCGGAGAAGGCGACGGTCCTGTAAATGCAATGGATACTGCTTTGCGAAAAGCCTTGGTTCAATTTTATCCAGCTGTAGCAAAAATTCACCTTACAGACTATAAGGTCCGTGTACTTGATGGAAAAGAAGCGACTGCAAGCGCTGTCCGTGTTCTTATTGAATCTAGCGACGGAGAAAATTCATGGAGCACAATGGGAGTTGCAAGCGACGTAATTGAAGCTTCTTATATTGCTCTTGTAGATTCGTTTGAATATAAGCTTATAAAAGATTTGGAACGAAAATATTCAAGAATAATTTAAGTTTTGTAAAAATGAAAGCCGAAAGCAGTTTTTCTCTGTTTTCGGTTTTTTTTTACGGTGTTTTCTGTTATTTGTAAAAAACGTGTTTCGATGTATAATAACCGCGACATTCTAACAGAAAATCTAAACAAATTTCTAAATGAGGATTTTTATTTTTTGGGAGCAAGACGATGTCCGTTTTTTTGCGCGATTTAAAACGCTTTTTGCTTGTTGCTTTTGGCGGTTTTTTGATGGCTCTGAACATTGTCATTTTTGTTCAGCCTGCTGATTTGTTTCCTGGCGGTTTGACGGGAATTACCTTGCTTTTGCAAAATATTTTCTTAAAATATTTTAATATTCACCTTCCGTATTCGGTTACTGTCTATGCTTTTAACCTTGTCCCTGTCTGGATTGGTTTTAAATTCATCGGAAAACGGTTTACTTTTTTTAGCGTAGTGATGATTTTTATTTCCGGTCTTTTTACGGATATTCTTTCTGGTTTTGAATGGCTCCATCTTACTGACGATATTCTTTTGTGCACGGTTTTTGGAGGAATTTTAAACGCGGTTTCTGTTGTTCTCTGTCTTTTTGCGGAAAGTTCTTCAGGTGGAACTGATTTTATTGCAATTTATATTTCAGAAAAGACAGGACGTTCTGCCTGGAATCTGATTTTTTGTTTTAACTGCATCGTTCTTTTTTTTGCAGGAATTCTTGTTGGCTGGGATAAAGCTCTTTATTCAATAATTTTTCAATACGCTTCAAGTCAAGTTATAGCTTTGCTTTACAAGAAATATTCAAAAATCACGCTTTTGATTATTACTGACAAAAGTGATGAAATTTATGCCACAATAAAAAATTTGACGAATCATGGCGCTACTGTTTTTGAAGGCAGAGGCGAATATTCTGGAAAAACTCATAAAATGGTGTATACGGTCGTTTCTGCGGCTGAAAGCGGAAGTTTGGAAAAGCAGCTGCGTACTGTAGATCCAAATGCTTTTATAAATGTAATCGAATCGAAAGATATTTTGGGAAGGTTTTTTAAAAGACAGCCTGACTGATTTTTTTTGAAAAATTTTCTTTCTTCTTTCTTTTGTTTTGAGAAAAACTGTCTTAAAAATTGCGATTTTTAAGTTCATTTTTGATTTTTAGCT
>DLLE01000063.1:139379-164687 GCA_002477955.1 Treponema sp. UBA7570
TTTTTGATTTTTAGCTTTATTTTCTTTATAATAAAAATATGACACAGGCTTTGGATTTTGATAATTGGACTGGCTACGATGACTGGCTGATTCAAAATTACGATAAATACGGAATAACTTTTGTAGGCGAAAAAGACGGAAAAATTCACGCCGAGTTTATGGACAAGGACGAATGGAACGAAACTGCAAAAAAAATAGAATCTGAAGAAGCTGCTTCTTATAAAGAAAAATCTGAAAATGCCTAAATTTTTTTAGCAAGTTCAAGGGCGGTTTCAAAAAAGACTTTTTCTGTTTTTTGAGGCAGAACTTCGGAAAGTTTTTTTATGTCCTGGCTTAAATTTTCTTTTGCTGGAGAAGTTAAAATTACTTCGCAATAGCCTTTTTCGCGTTCCTGCTTTGCCGCAAGATTTTCTGTTTGGTAAACTTTTTTTACAAAGTTTTTTTTAGAAAGTTCTTTCATTTCTTCTTCTGTTAAAAGCGGAAATTTTATGTTCAGGACAAAATTTTCTTTTTGCTCGTCTTTGTTTCGAATTCCTGCGGTTTTTAGAATCCGTTCAAAAATTGTCATATTTTGCATCGCCGCATAGCTTGCGGTCATTCCGGAAAGCCTTGGATTTATTTCAATTACAAACCATTTTTTTTGAGAGAAAACAAGGTCAACCTGGGTGATTCCTTCAAAATCAAGCGAGGCTGCAATTTTTTTTAGAATTTTGTTTAAATCTTCTATTTTGTATTCAGAATTTGTTACAGGTCCGAGTTTTACGCTTTGTTTTGGAGATGTGATTCCATACTTGTTTACGCTGAAAATCATTGGCGGCAAAATTTTGTGTAAAAAACAGCCGCCGTTTTTTTTAGGCTGAATGGATTTTGAAAGAATTGATTCAATTTCCGTGCCAAACTGATCTCCTTTTATAAATTCTTCGATTATTCTGTCAGAAGTAAATTTTTTTGACTTTAACCAGTCGTGAACCTGTGAAAAATTCTCTAAAACGTCCATTCCGTAACTGCTTAAACCAGTTGTATCTTTTATTACGACCGGAAAGTTGAGCTTTTTGATTTCTGAGAGAAGTGCCGTTTTGTAAACGTTGCTTTTTACGGTTTTACGATTTCCTGCATTTATAAAAAGCGCATGATTTATGTACAAGGCTTTTGGCGTATTGATTTTTAACTGAAGGAGCTTCTGGTGAGTCTGCCATTTATCAAAGCAGGTGAGCGCGGTTTTTACGCTATGGCAGACTGTTTTTATTCCTTTTTGCCTTAAAAAATCTGCGACAAGAGCATCTTTTGCAGTGAGCCAGTCGAATGGTGTTACAAAAAATGTAGCTGCGATTGCAATTTCGGGGTTTAGAGAGTATAAAAAATCTGCAATTTCTGCCTCATCGTCGCTCTTTATGATTTCGTATTGGACGTTGTTTGCTTTTTGAAAATTTTCGCTGCCGCTTATATCTAAAAGAAACATTCCTGGAAGCTGTGTTGCAACGATAAAACTGTGTTCTGGAAAAGATTTTGCAAGCAGTTCCAGTTGCTGTGCGGAAGATGGAAAGTTTTTTACTACGGCTGTTTTTGGTTCAAAAATATTTGAAGAAGTTGAATAAAGAAGAATACGCATTGTCCGAGTATTATACGAAAATTGCAGGTTTGGGGGTAGAGTGTTCACAAATTGCGGATTATGTTGATGTTGTGCAAGGTTCTCAAAATCATTAAAATAAAAAATTATAATAATTGGTCTTAGGAAGCAAAATGAAAATTAATGGTTCTCAAATTGTTATTGAGTGTTTGATTGAACAGGGTGTAGACACTGTTTTTGGTTATCCTGGTGGAAATATCTTAAATATTTATGATGCTCTTTACAAAAATTCTGACCGCATTACTCATATTTTGACGGCTCATGAACAGGCTGCTGCCCATGCTGCCGATGGTTATGCACGTTCTACTGGACGTGTTGGAGTTTGCATGGCAACAAGCGGTCCTGGAGCTACAAATCTTGTGACTGGAATTGCAACTGCTTACATGGATTCTGTTCCGATGGTTGCTATTACCTGTAACGTTGGAACTCCTTTGCTTGGAAAAGACACTTTTCAGGAAATTGATATTACTGGCGTAACTCTGCCAATTACAAAACACAATTTTATGGTAAGACGGGTTGAAGACCTTGCATATATTTTCCGTCAGGCTTTTATAATTGCAAAATCTGGAAGACCTGGTCCTGTTTTGATTGATATTCCAAAAGACATTACAGCCGCAATGTGTGAGTTTGAACCGCTCAAAAAAGGCGATGACGGTTCTGCTGCTTTAGCAAAAGAAAATCCGAATTTCAAGCGGGTTATGAGAGTAAATGTTCCTTCCGACGAAGAAATAAAAGCGGCCGCAGAAATCATAAATAAATCAGAACGGCCGGTTATCTACGCTGGTGGCGGAATTAAGATTTCTGGCGCAGAAAAAGAACTTTTGGAATTTGCAGAGAAAGCTTCAATTCCTGTTTCTGAAAGCCTTATGGGACGCGATGTTTTTCCTTCAGATCATCCTCTGTGTACGTGGATGGTAGGAATGCACGGAACTCGCGCTAGCAATATGGCTGTTACAGAAAGCGATCTTGTTTTGGCGCTTGGTTCTCGTTTTTCTGACCGCGTAATCGGCGATCCAAAAAAATTTGCTGAACATGCGACTGTATTTCATATTGACATTGATCCTGCGGAAATCAATAAAAACATTCACGCTGGCGGTGAACTTGTAGGCGACTTAAAGTCAATTTTGTCACGTCTTTTGCCTTTAATCGAAAAAAAATCACATTCAGCTTGGCTTGAAAAAATTGACGCATGGAAAAAAGAAATTCCTACAAGCTATTCAATTGTAAAGCCAAACTCTGTAAATCCAAAATTTATGCTCGAAACTGTTCACAAATATGCAGGCGACGATGCTTTTATTACTACTGAAGTCGGCGAGCATCAGATGTGGACAGCCCAGTTCTATCCGTTTGAAAAGCCTCGTACTTTCCTTACATCCGGCGGTCTTGGAACTATGGGGTACGGCACTGGCGCTGCGATTGGTGCGCAGGTAGCAAATCCTTGTGGACGTGTAGTTCATATTGCAGGTGACGGTTCTTTTAGAATGAATTGCAATGAGCTTTGTACAATTGCACGCTATAATCTTCCAATCGTAATTGTCCTTGTAAATAACGGCACGCTCGGGAATGTCCGCGTATGGCAAAAACTTTTTTACGAAAAACGATACAGCCACACGACGCTTGATTTTGGTCCCGACTGGAAAAAACTTGCAGATGCTTACGGTGTAGGTTATGTAAAGGCAAACAATAATGATGAATTTGAAAAAGTCTTTAAGACTGCATTTGCCGAAAAAAAACCGTACATTGTCGACACGATTGTCGATATTGACGAGATGATTTTTCCAATGGCAATTCCTGGAAAACCAATTGATGAACAGATGATGTGCTGGGGAAACTAAAAATGGCGGAAAATAAAGCGCACGGAACAATTACAAAAGACAATCATGCTGCATTGTGGCACGGACGTTTTGCAGAAGGACCGGATGCCGCGGCAGTTGAGTTTGAAACTTCAATTCGCGTGGATGAACGCATGGCATTGGATGATATTCGCGGTTCAAAAGCGCATGCCTCGATGCTTTCTAAACAGAAGATTATTTCTGAAAAGGAAAATGAAGAAATTCAAAAAGGGCTGGATTCAATTGAAAAGGACTTAAAATCTGGAAGACTTTCAATTGATTATTCTGCCGAAGACATTCATTCATTTATCGAAGCTACTTTGACGGACAGAATTGGCGAAAGCGGGAGAAAACTTCATACTGGACGAAGCCGCAACGACCAGATTGCCCTTGATGAAAGACTTTACCTTAGACGCGTAATTCCTGAGCTTCAAAAACAGCTCGTTTCTTTAATAAAAACTCTTGCAGATATTGCTTCTAAACATAAAGATTCTCTTTTGACCGGCTACACACATATGCAGCACGCTCAGCCCGGAACTTTGGCGCAGCATTTGTGTTCTTGGGCGTGGATGCTCGTGCGTGATTATGAAAGGCTTTCAGACAGCCTGAAAAGAATCGCGCTTTCCCCTTTGGGAAGCGGCGCTCTTGCAGGTTCTGACCTTCCTTTGAACCGTGAATATGTGGCGGAACTTTTGAATTTTGATGGAGTAACACAGAATTCTTTGGACAGTGTTGCCGACCGTGATTACTGTATCGAATTTACTTCTGATTTTTCGCTTATTCAGATGCATTTGAGCCGCATGTGCGAAGAAATAGTCTATTGGTCTACGACAGAATTCGGTTTTGTTGAATTGAGTGAAAAATGGTCTACTGGTTCTTCAATTATGCCGCAGAAAAAAAATCCTGACTTTGCAGAACTGATCCGCGGACGGACAGGAAGGGTTTACGGCGACCTTATAAACCTTCTTACGATGATGAAAGCTCTTCCTATGAGTTATGACCGCGACATGCAGGAAGACAAAGCTCCTCTTTTTGATGCTCTTGATTGTGTTCAAGGAAACATCATTGTTTTTGAGGCGATGATTGCAAGTGCACGCTGGAACAAGGAAAAGATGGCTGCAAGTTGTGAAGGCGGTTTTGCAAATGCGACAGATGTCGCTGATTATCTGGTATGCAAGGGGATGCCTTTTAGAACTGCACACGGAGTCGCTGCACAGTGTGTCCGCCTTGCAATTGATACTGGAAGAAAAGCAATCGAAGAGCTGACGCTTTCAGAAATCAAGTCAATCAGCCCGCTTTTTGAAGAAGACTTGTTTGCAAAAATTACGCCGCAAGCGTGCATGCGTGCAAGAAAAACAACTGGCGCGCCAAGTCCTGAGCAAACAGAAAAGCAGATTGCATCTCTTTTTGCATTTTGCGAAGGAAAAATCTAGCTTATTTATAGAAACAATTGTTTTTATTTTTAATAGGAGTAAAAAATGAAAAAAATTACTTTGTTTGTATGTGCTTTTGCCGCACTTACTGTTTTTGCAGGCTGTTCTAAAAAAGAAGCTGGAGACAATTCTCTTGAAGCGCTCAAAAGCCGTGGAGAATTTATTCTCGGTCTTGACGATTCATTCCCTCCATTGGGATTCCGTGATTCTTCAAACGAAATCGTTGGATTTGACATTGACCTTGCAAAAGAAGTTGCTTCTCGTCTTGGCGTAAAATTCCGCGCTCAGCCGATTAACTGGGATTCAAAAGAACAGGAGCTTGCTACTGGAAACATCGACTGTATTTGGAACGGCCTTACAATTACCGAGGAACGCAAAGCAGCTCTTTCATTTTCTAAGCCTTATCTTAAAAACGCGCAGGTTCTGGTTGTAAAAAAGAATTCAGGAATTAAAAAACTTTCCGACATGGCAGGAAAAAAAGTCGGTATTCAGGCAGGTTCATCTGCCTCAGATGCAGTTGAAGCTTCTCCTGATTTTAAGCGTTCTGTAAAATCAATAATCGAGTTCAAAGACAATATCATGGCTTTAAATGATCTTGAGATTGGCGGAGTTGATGGTGTTGTAATGGATCTTATCGTTGCAAACTACGCAATCAAGACTTCTGGAAAACCGTTTGAAGTTCTTTCTGAAGGCTTGGCTCCTGAAGAATATGGAATCGCTTTCCGCAAAGGTGATGTAAAACTTACGGACGAAGTTCAAAAAATTCTCGAGGCTATGGCTGCTGACGGAACTGTTGCGAAAATTTCTGAAAAATGGTTCGGTTCTGATATTACAGTAATCGGAAAATAACTTGATTTTAAGTTGAATAAAAATTCGTAAGAAAAAAAAACTGAATTTGCTTTTTTGCAGATTCAGTTTTTTAAGCTTATAAAAAATATGGCAAAACTTATATTAACAATGCTTCAATCGAGTTTGGTTTCGCTTGAAGTTTTCTTTTTAACGCTGTTTTTTTCAATTCCTCTTGCTTTGCCGATTACAATGGCGCGCATGTCAAAATTTAAGCCGCTTTCTATGCTGGCGAATGCTTTTCTGCTTATAATCCGCGGCACTCCATTGATGCTCCAGTTGATTGTCGTTTATTTTGGGCCTTTCTATCTTTTTAAGTTTTCCTGGGATCGCTTTACAGCGGCAATTATTGCGCTTTCGGTAAACTATGCCTGTTATTTTGCAGAAATTTATCGCGGAGGATTGCAGTCGATTCCTGTCGGCCAGTATGAAGCTGCAAAAGTTCTTGGCTATACAAAGACACAGACTTTTTTTAAGATTGTTTTGCCTCAAGTTGTAAAGAGAATAGTTCCTCCAATGGGAAACGAAGTAATTACTCTCGTAAAAGATACCGCATTGGTAAGCGTAATCGGAGTAGTCGAGCTTTTAAGAACAGCTCAAACCCATTCAAGCAGGCTTTTTAGCACGACACCGATTTTTATTGCCGGCGTGTTTTATTTTTTGATGAACTGGGTTGTAACGGCTGTCTTTATTCACCTTGAAAAAAAACTTGATTATTATAAATAATGCATCTTTTTAGATTGAAAATTTAAAACTGGCGGATATATAAAGATGAGTATAATTTCTGTAAAAAACGTAAATAAATTTTTTGGAGACGGAGTTCAGGTTTTAAAAGACGTGTCTTTTGAAGTTGAGCAGGGCGAAGTTCTTGGAATTATCGGTCCTTCCGGCTCTGGAAAATCAACTCTTCTTCGTTCTATTGCCCAGCTTGTAAAAATTGACAGCGGAACAATTACAATTTGCTCCCGGCAGCTTGTCAAAGACGGCGTTTATGCAGATAAAAAAACTCAAAGAGAAATCGCCTTAAATCTCGGCTTTGTTTTTCAGAATTTCAATCTTTTTTCGCATTATTCTGTCTTAAAAAATATAATTGATCCTCAGGTTACGGTTCTTGGTGTTTCTAAGGAAGAAGCCGAAGAAAACGCAATTCAACTTATCCGGCGCATGGGACTTTCTGGAAAAGAGAATAATTATCCATGCGAACTTTCCGGTGGTCAGCAGCAGCGTGTTAGCATTGCGCGCGCTCTTGCATTAAAGCCAAAGGTTTTGCTTTTTGATGAGCCGACAAGCGCCCTTGATCCTGAGCTCACAGGAGAGATTCTTGAAATTATCCGCGGACTTGCAAAGTCAAAAATGACAATGATTGTCGTAACCCACGAAATGGCATTTGCCCGCGACACAAGCGATAAAATTCTTTTTCTTGATGCAGGCCATGTTGTTGAATACGGCGATCCAAAAGAACTCATAAACAATCCTAAAAATGTCCGCATGCAAGAATTCTTAAAACGTTTTAACAATCGGTAAAAATTTATAAACAAAAAAATTCAACTGCCGATATATTTAATATGAATACATTTACAAGGTCAGTTGAACTTTTACACCGTGCAATGGATGTTAATTCGTTGCGGTATCAGGTTTCTGCAAATAACATAGCAAACTCAGAAGTGTCGAATTACAAAAGACAGACTGTTAATTTTGAAAGCGAATTAAAACGTGCTTTTGAAAGCGAAGCAGATAAATCTCATAGATTTGAATTGACTAGAACAGACAGCAGGCATTTTGCCCTTGAAGAGCCTTATGACTGGAAATCCGTTGAACCACGTCGTGTTACAGACTGGACGACAACTGCGGCTGCCAACGGAAATAACGTTGATGCGGAATATGAAGCGACTGTTGTTTTGAAAACGCAGATGAACTACAGACTTTTAGCCCAGCTTCAGAATTTTGAATTCAGCCAGGTAAAACTTGCAATGAGAAAATAGTTTTTTTCTTGTTTTTATAAGATGGGAATGAGTTAAGGATTGCAATAAAAACTTTGTCTAAAATAGCGTCAAAATTTTTATTCACAAGTTTGCGTTGCAAACTTTCTTATCAACTGCAATTTCTCACTTTGCTGCGAAATTGCGTTAAAAGGTCAAATCGGAAATTGAAATTTTTTCATTGACTTTTTTATGGGAGAATTTTTTATGGGAATGTTTACTTCGATCAATATTGCGACGACAGGAATGAGCGTAGAACGTCTTCGCTCTGATGTAATTTCGAACAATATTGCAAATGTTTCTACGACACGCACTCCTGAAGGCGGAGCATTTAAAAAATCTTCTGTAATTGTTGAACCAATCGCTTCCGCTCATCCGACATGGCGAATGCCTTTTGTAAATGCTGAGCAGGATAACGGTCCTGGAAAAGGCGTTCGCGTAAAAGAAATTGTAAAAGATACTTCAAAAGGCCGCATGGTTTATGATCCGTCAAATCCGGACGCAATTCAATCTGGTCCGGATAAAGGCTATGTTGAATATCCAAATGTAAATATTGTAAACGAAATGGTAAACTTAATTTCAGCAAGCCGCGCTTACGAGGCAAATTCAACTGTAATTCAAGGCGCAAAGGATATGTTTTCTGCAGCGCTTGAAATTGGAAGAAGCTAATTTTTTCTGATTATCGAAATGATTCTGTAGACAAGCATTTGCAATTTGATTAAAATTTTTATGAGGAAAAGGGAGGAGTTAAGATAAAAACAGCCGAAAATAGCGTCTGTTTTTATCTTTACAAGTTTGCGTTGCAAACTCTCTTATCATCGGTTGTTTCTCACTTCGTTGCGAAGCAACTTAAAAAGTCAATCCTAAAACTGGAGTTTTAATCTTGACTTTTTTATGGGAGGTCAATAAATGAATGTTATGAATATTTCAAACGTTTCTGACTTGACGTACATAAATTCTTTTCAGCCAAACAGCGCAAAAAATTCAGTTCAAAATACAAATAAACGCTCTTTTGAGTCTTATATCCTTGAAGCGGTAGATGCTGTAAATGAAAAACAGCTTGATGTAAGCCGTGTTGAGCAAAAACTTATTACAGATCCTGATTCCGTAGATATTCACGATGTTACGACCGCAATGGCAAAGGCTCAAATGTCGCTGAATCTTGCCCAGACAGTAATTGACAGGCTTCTTACAGGCTGGAGCGAACTTCAGACAACCCGCTAACGCATAAAAAATATCTTTTCTGTCTTTTCTTTGTAAAAAATATATGTTATTATAGAATATATTTAAAATCTTTAAAACTGAGATTTTAAGGTTTTTCCTTTTTTTTATAGAAATTCTTGAAATTCGGTCACGGGAGGGGACAGATGATCGAATGGCTTAAACAGCTGCCGGCTAAAATCAAAGAACTTTGGGCTAAATGGAAACCTGTTCAGAAAGGAATTTTCATTGGCATTGTGCTTCTTGTTGTCGTTGCGCTTGCTCTTATGTTCAGAGTAAATTCCGCGCCTGCCGGAGTGCCGCTTTTTACAACTGTTATTCGAGATGAAGATGCCCGCGAAAATATCACAATGCGTCTTGATCAGGAAAACGTAGATTTTCGGGTGCGCGAAGACGGACTTATCATTGTAAATGACAAAAAAACTGCCGAAAAAATGAAGAGCATTTTGATTACTGAAGGTCTAGTGCCTAAGGAAGTCGATGCTTTTAATCTTTTTGACAAAAGCAGCTGGTCTGATACTGATTTTGACAGAAACATAAAGCTTCAGCGTTCGCTTACAAAACAGTTGAAGCAGCATATTCTTGCAATTGACGATATTGCAAATGCAACTGTAGATCTCACTTTTCCAAAAAAAGAACTTTTCTCGACCGACCAGAAACCTGTTACTGCTTCTGTTATTGTTACGTTCAAGCCTAACAGCACAATGCCGGAAGAAAGAAAACGCTTAAAAGGTCTGCAGGATTTAATTTTGCGTTCTGTCGTTGGCCTTACTGCCGAAAATCTTACTCTTTCTGATAATTTTGGAAATATTTTAAATGATTTTGAAAGTCTTGCAGAGAGCGACCGTCTGGATAATATACGCAAGGGAAATAAAATAATTAGCGAAGAAGAAGAGGCTCTCAGAAAACGTGTGCTTGAAAGTCTTCAAAAAAACTTTAACGGCGCTGACCGTGTACGCGATTTGGTTGTAAAAATTGAAAAAGATTTAAACTTTGTTTCAAAGGATCAGACTATTTATACGCCGGTAATTATAACGGAGCAGGATCCTGACAAGCCTTATGACACGACTGAAAAAAGAGAATCGATCACTCTTTCTTCTCAAGAAATAAAAAAAACATGGACTGGAACAGGCTATAATCCTGAAGGTCCGGCTGGAGTTGAAGGACAGAATCCTCCGGTTTATTCCGATATGTCGAATGTAATTGGAAAATCGACCGAAGAGGGAATTACAAAAAACAACGTTGTAAATAAAGAAGAGCGTCATACAGATCAGAATTATGAGCTTAAGCGTATTTCCGCTTCTGCAAACATTGACGGTCGTTGGGAAACTATCATCGACAAAAACAGAAAGCCGATTGTAATAAACGACCAGAATCTTTCTGAATGGCAGTCTTACTGTCAGCAAAATGAAATTCCACTGGATAACTGCCGCTTGAGCATAGGCCATTTTTTTAGGGTTTATCATCCTGTAAGTCAGAAAGTTATTGATGATGTTACGAAGATTGTTCAGAGCGGAATCAATTACCAAAAAAAACGTGGGGATTCGGTTTCTATTACGAGTTTCCCGATTCCAAGAGACAAGGAATGGGAAATTGAAGAAGATTCGTATTTCCGCAAGGAAGAAACAAGACGGACTGTGCTTTTTTCTCTTGCAGGAATTACCGTAATTCTTCTGGCGTTTATCATCTTCAGGTTTATTAGCCGTGAACTGGACAGAAGACGCCGTTTGCGGGAAGAAGAGATTTTGCGGCGTCAGCAGGCGGAACGCGAAAAGGCTCTTTGGGATGCAAAGCAAGATGGACTTCAGGATGTTACAATGTCTGTAGAAGAGCGTAAGCGTGCTGAACTTCAGGAAAATGCGATTGCAATGGCAAAAGAACATCCGGAAGACGTTGCAATGCTTATTCGTACATGGCTGCTGGAGGAATAATTTATGGCTGATGAAAAAGCAAAGACCGCTTCAAAACCGGCAACTGTAAAATCTGGCGGTAAAAAGTCTGGCGCAAAAGATTATAAGAGCCTTACTGGACGGCAAAAGGCTGCAATATTTTTGGTTTCTCTTGGGAGCGATGTTTCTGCCGAAATTATGAAGCACTTGCGCGAAGATGAGGTAGAAACACTGACTTTTGAAATTGCAAGGCTTGAAACTGTCGATGCCGATTTTAAGGATCAGGTTCTTGAAGAATTTCAGAGCCTTATGGATGCGCAGAATTTTATTTCTACTGGCGGTATCGATTATGCCCGCGAGCTTCTTGAAAAATCTCTTGGTTCTCAGAAGGCGATAGATATTATCAACCGTCTTACTTCGAGCCTTCAGGTGCGTCCGTTCGACTTTATCCGCCGCACAGATCCATCTCACCTTTTAAACTTTATTCAAACTGAATATCCGCAGACCATTGCCCTTATTCTTGCTTATCTTGAGCCCAATAAGGCGGCAATAATTTTGCAAAATCTTCCTGCAGAAATCCAGCCGGAAGTTTCCCGCCGTCTTGCAACAATGGACCGTACTTCTCCAGATGTTTTGCGCGAAGTTGAGCGCGTTTTGGAGAAAAAACTTTCTACGCTTTCTAGCGAAGACTATACAGCGGCCGGCGGCGTTGAATCTATTGTTGAAATTCTTAACCTTGTTGATCGTTCTTCTGAAAAGCAGATTATTGAATCTTTGGAAGAAGACGATCCGGATCTTGCGGAAGAAATCAAAAAGCGAATGTTCGTTTTCGAAGACATTGTTATGCTCGACGACCGTGCAATTCAAAAAGTTCTGCGCGAAGTCGATACTCAGGAGCTTGCAAAGGCCTTGAAGTCTGTAGACACGGAAGTTCAGGACAAAATTTTCCGCAATATGTCAAAACGCGCCGCAAGCATGTTAAAAGAAGATATGGAATTTATGGGACCTGTTCGCTTGAAGGACGTTGAAGAAGCTCAGCAAAAAATTGTTTCTACAATCCGCCGTCTTGAGGATGCCGGCGAAATTGTTATTGCACGTTCCGGAGAAGACGAACTGGTTGTTTAATATTGCATTTCAAAAAAAACTAAAAAGTATTTTTATAGAGGAACAGAATCATGAATAAGAACTTGTTTCAGCCTGGCGAAATAAAGACAAAAGAAGGCGAATTTAAGCTTGGACTAGTTCATACTTTTGAAAAGCCTGTTGAAGAAGTTGAAGTTGAAGAAGTTCCTCAATACACAGGCCCTACGGCAGATGATTTAAAGCGTGAGGCTGAGGATTTTAAAGTTCAATGGGAGTCAGAAAAGCAGAAAATGCTTGACGATGCTCAGGCTCAGGCCGATGCAATAATTGAAAGCGCAAAAAATGCTGCTTTTGAGGAAGTGAAAAAGCAGACGGACGAAGCTCAGACAATCAAGGCTCAGGCAGAAAATGAGGCTCAGAAAATAATTGCAGATGCAAAAGAGCAGGCCAATCAAATTCAGGCAAAATCAGAAATTGAAAAAGACGAAATAAAGCGAAATTCCTATGAAGAAGGCTTAAAAGAAGGAAAAAAAGACGGCTATGATTCTGGCAAAGAAGAAGTAAGCCGGCTTATTGACCGAAGCCACAAAATTCTCGAAGCCGTAATGAACCGCCGTGAGCAGATTCTAAACGAAACAGAAGAGCAGATAATTCAGCTTGTGCTTTTAATGACACGAAAAGTTGTAAAGGTAATGTCTGAAAATCAAAAATCTGTCGTAATGGCGAATGTTTTGTCGGCCCTCAAAAAAGTAAAGGCTCGTGGAGATGTTACCATCCGCGTAAACCTCGAAGACGTAAAACTTACAACCGAACACATAAAAGATTTTACAGAACAGGTTGAAAGCGTGAAAGGAATTACTGTCGTAGAAGACAGTTCTGTAGAAAAAGGCGGCTGCATCGTTGAAACTGATTTTGGAGCAATCGACGCAAGAATTTCAAGCCAGCTTTCTGAGCTCGAAAATAAAATTCTGGAAATTTCACCTATGAAGCCGATTCAGAAAAATTCTGCTTCTGCGCAAACTGCCGCTCAAAAATAGTTAATAGGTTCGGAAAAAGAATGGAACACTTTTTTGACAAATACTTAAAAACCGTTCTTGATACGGAAACAATTCTCTACACAGGAACAGTTACTGCGATAAAGGGGCTTATGATTCGAAGCCGCGGCCCTTATTCAAAAATCGGTGAACTTTGCACAATAAAAAATACAGACGGAACTGAGCTAGTTGCAGAAGTTGTAGGTTTTGACCGGGAAGAAAATGCCGTAAACCTTATGGCTTATGGCGATACAAAAGGCATAATGGCAGGAAGCGAAGTCGTTGCAAGCGGAAAAGAACTGATGGTTCCTGTTGGAAAAAAACTTCTTGGACGTATAATAGATGCTCTTGGACGGCCTTACGATAAAAAAGGTCCTCTTCAAAACGATGAATATTATCCTGCGATTGCGCCTGCTCCTGATCCTTATACAAGAAAAGATATAAACAGACGAATTATAACCGGCGTAAGGGCAATTGATTCTCTTTTAACATGCGGAAAAGGTCAGCGGCTGGGTATTTTTGCAGGCTCTGGTGTTGGAAAATCGACACTGCTTTCAATGATTGCGCGAAATACCAATGCCGATGTAAATGTAATCGGACTTATCGGTGAGCGTGGACGCGAAGTTATGGACTTTATTGAGCACGATTTAGGCCCGGAAGGAATGAAGCGTTCTGTCGTAGTTGTTGCAACAGGCGACCAAAGCTCAATCGCCCGTCTTCGCGCCGCATACACGACTACAGCAGTTGCCGAGTATTTTAGGAATCAGGGAAAAGACGTAATGCTTATGATGGACAGCGTTACTCGTTTTTGCCATGCCCAGCGCGAAATTGGAACTGCAAACGGAGAGCCTCCAACGCAAAGCGGTTATCCTGCAAGCGTATGGGACATGCTCCCGAAGCTTTTGGAGCGCACCGGTACAAACGACAAAGGCTCAATTACGGCATTTTACACAGTGCTTGTCGATGGTGACGATCTAAATGAGCCTGTAAGCGACAAGGTTCGCGGAACTTTGGACGGACATATTGTTTTAAGCAAAAAACTTTTCCGCGAAAGGCATTTTCCTGCAATCGACATAACTTCTTCTATAAGCCGTCTTTGGGACGATGTTACCGGACCTCAGACACAGCAGGCTGCGAATAAAGTGAGCCGCTTGATTTCAATCTACGAAGAAAACAAAGATATGATAAATGCCGGAGTTTATGTAAAAGGAAGCAGTCCGGAAATAGACGAGGCAATTGAGCGTCATCCTGCAATTGAAGAGCTTCTGACACAGTCAAAAACAGACCATTGCACAATCGAAAATACGCTTAAGATTTTGAGCGCAGTTTCCGGAATTGAAATTCCTGAGGACGAATATTCAGAAGATGCAGGACTTGGCAAAAAAACGACAGCCCAGCTTGTCCAGGAACGCAAAATAGACGATGTTGCAAGTTCTAATGAGCTTTCAAGCGAAAACATGACAGCTCAAACTGCAAATTCGCTCGAACAGGCGTCAAAAGCGCTAAGCGGACTGGCTAAAAAATAAGGCAACTTAAAAAATATGCAGAAATTTGTCTTTAACATGCAAAAAATTCTGAATCTCCGCAAGTTTGAAGAAAAACAGGCTCAGGCGGAGCTCGGAAAGGCAGTAAGCGCTGAAGCCAAAATTCAAAACACTCTCAATTTGCTTGCTGAACAGAACGTTCAGACCGTAAAAAACTCAAAAGGCATAAAAGATGTCCTTGAGCTTCATAACCTGAATAACTATCTAAAGCTTTTAACCCAGCGAAAAGAGCAGCTTCTAAAGGAACTTGCCCAGGCGCAGCTTGAAACCGAACAAAAACGCGGAAAAATGAAAGACGCAATGCTCAAAGTCAAGGCCCTGGAAAAGCTAAAGGAAGCACGGCAAAGGGACTGGGCGCTTGAAAACAAACGAAAAGAAGAAAAAGAGCTTGATGACATCATCAATTCAAAGCAGTTTAGAAGCTAACCGTTTTAGTAATGGAAGCTTGAGCCTCCGATAAACTCTCGTACAATCGACTGTTTTGGAATATATGTTTCTGGAATCTGGTCAAAGTTATCCAAAAAACGCAGCAGACGGCGAGCCTCGCTAAATTCCGGCATATTCGGTTTTACTGCATGCAAAAGCGGACTTGCGTAGACTTTCAAAACAGGAATTTCGTAATCCAGGGCGGTATTCAAAACTGCATCGGCATTGTTCTGGAACGGAAAAATATGCAGAAGCTCTCCTTTTTGGACACTTTGCCACATTCCGATTGTATCTGCGGCAGATTTGCCTCTAAAACGTGAGTCGCGCACTATGCGGCGGATAAGGCGGTTGTCGCTCGAAGAAATACGCGTGTGGTCGTTGATATTCAGCTGGGTAAGGGCAGAAAGGTAGATTTTGAACTTGAATTCACTCTTTACTTTTGGAGTAAGCTTGTCGTTTAGCCCGTGGATTCCTTCCATAATGAGTATGTCGTTTTTAGCAAGGCGCATAGTTTCTCCAGTGTAATACGGCTGCCCCAAATCAAAATTGTAAGAAGGAACTTTTATTTCTTTTCCATCAAAAAGGTCGTTAAGATTTTGGTTTAAAAGTTCAACATTGAGGGCTTCGAGACATTCGTAGTCGTAGTTTCCATTTTCGTCCTTTGGATTTTTTTCGCGTCCTACATAATAGTTGTCGAGCGAAATTACTTTTGGATTATAGCCGAATGCCTGCAGATGAAGGGCGAGTTTTTTTGCAGATGTTGTTTTTCCAGAAGATGAAGGCCCTGCTATTAAAACAACTTTTACGTTTTTGCGCTCATGGATTTGTTCTGCAACCTTTGCGTAATTCTGAGACTGGAAAGTTTCTGTAATGTCGATAAAGTCGTTCACCTTGCGTTTTAGAATCAGCCGGTTTAAATCAGCCGCATTCTTTACGTTTACTGTTTTTCCCCAGTTTTTGTATTTTTTATAGATTTCAAAAATCTTAGGGTTGTCGGAAAATTCGCCGAGTTTTTCAGGCTCCTTTTCTGACGGAAATTGCAGCAAAAAGCCCTCGTCATAAGGCAAAAGATCAAAAAATTTTATTTGTCCTGTTGCAAGCGAACAAGGTCCTTGAAAAATATCAGAAAATGAGCCGAGCGTGTTTACGATTACCTGAGGCTCGCACCGGTATTCAAGCTGGGCGCGGGTGTCTTTTAATCCGTTTTTTTCAAAAAGTTCGCAGGCCGCTTCGTAAGAAGCAATCAAAGTCTGGATTGTTTCGTTTTTTTGAACGATAGAAAGCATTTCGCTTTTTATAAGCTCAACCTGCTTTTTTTCTACCGGAGAATCGTCAAAAGTGTAATAATACGATGAACCCAAGCTGTGCCCGATTAAAAGTCTTTTTTCTGGAAAAATTTTGTGAACAGCGGCGGCAAGAATAAAGCAGAGCGTGCGCCTGTAAACTGCTACACCGTCTTTAGAATTAAGATATACCGGCTCCAGAGTTCCGTCTGTGATCATTCTCCAGGAAAGCGGAAGAATTTCGTTATTAAAGCGCAACGCCATAATAGGCGATGAAGTTTTTGTAAAGTTTGAAAGAAGCTCTGTTCCCTGAGTGCCAAAGTGGCACTGGATTTTTTTGTTTTCGATTGTCAATGTAAGCATAAACTACATTATACCCGATTGGCAAATATTTATAAACAAATTTATCCGTCAATCGTCGAGATTTGGAATGTGCTTTTTTAAGGTTTTCATAAAATGCTCGCCTGTTACGTTTTTTCTGAGGCTTGCAAAAATGCAGTTGTCGCCTGCTACAGTTCCCAAAATTTCGTTCAAATTAAGGCTGTCCAATGCGTTTGCTACGGAATTTGCCTGTCCGCTGAAAGTTTTTATTACGACTGTGGAATCGTTCCATTCAATGCTGACATAACCGCGCATAAAGTCTTGAACAAAAATCTCTTCGTTTTCGCCGCGATCGTCTTCTCCAGGAAGAGTGTAGACATAGCCTGCGTGGCCGTCGCTCACTTTGCCGACTTTTAAAAGCTTTAGGTCGCGGGAAAGTGTGGCCTGAGTAAGCTCATAGCCTTCGTTTGTCAAAAGTCCAAGAAGCTCTTCCTGGCTTTTAATTCTGTTGTTTTTTATAAATTTTTTTATGGCCTTGAGCCTTGAGGTCCGTTCTTTCAAAATATTGTCCTTCGCATATTGTTACACAAAAAAAGGCAGTTTTTGCGAAAATCATCCAGTTTTTATGCATAAATTATGTATAAAAATACAAAAAGTGTCAAATAGAAGAAAATATGTTCCGTATCGTCGCAGGCCCTGTTCAAAAAAAATACAGAATTATACAGGCCTTGTTTTATATTTTTTTATTTTGCTGTAATATGATTTTATGGTAATTGTTCTTAAAAATGATGTCAGCGAAAACGAAAAAAAGAATATAAAAGCTCTCTTAAAGTCTAGAAATTTTAAGATTAACGAGGTTAAAGGTGATGAATCTACGATTCTTGCGGCGGTTGGACGGCTTGCCATGGATATTCGTGAAGTGGAAGTGCTTCCGGGTGTTGCAAAAGTTGTGCCGATTTCAAAACCGTACAAACTTGCAAGCCGTGAATTTAAGCCGGAAAACACAGTCGTAGAAATTCCAAACAATCGCGGCCAGATTATAAGAATCGGCGGAAGCAGGCTTGTTTCTATTGCAGGGCCTTGCGCTGTCGAAAGCCGGGAGCAGATGCTTGAAGCGGCCGCGGCAGTCAGTGCAAGCGGTGCCGTTATGCTTCGCGGAGGAGCCTATAAACCGCGGACTTCGCCTTATGCTTTTCAGGGGCTTGGAGAAGAAGGCTTAAAATACTTAAAAGAAGCCGGGGAAAAATACGGGCTTCCAGTTGTTACAGAAATTGTCGATGCGGAGTATATTCCAGTTATGGAAAGTAACGGGGTCGATGTCTATCAAGTTGGCGCGCGCAATATGCAGAATTTCGAGCTTTTAAAAAGGCTTGGAAAACTTGGAAAACCTGTTATTTTAAAGCGCGGTCTTTGCGCTACAATCCAGGAATGGCTTATGTCTGCCGAATATCTGCTTTCTAGTGGAACGGACAAGGTTATTTTGTGCGAACGAGGAATCCGCACTTACGAGACTGCTACGCGCAACACCTTGGATTTAAGCTCAATACCAGTATTAAGAAGCCTTACACATCTTCCTGTGATTGTCGATCCTAGCCATGCGGTTGGTGTCCGCGATAAAATTCCTCCTATGGCTCTTGCCGCTGTCGCTGCCGGCGCAGACGGGATTATTGTCGAAGTTCACTGCCACCCAGAACAGGCTCTCTCAGATGCGGCCCAGGCTCTTTATCCAGAGCAGTTTGAAAAAATAATGCGCGATGTAGAAGCCCTTGCTCCTGTAATCGGAAAACAAGTTGCCCATATCCGCGCAGAAGAAAAAACAGAGCCACAGTCATTGCATGGTGAACAAAATAAAGCTTCCAAACGCGTGCTCTGCGCTTTTTCCGGAAAAAAAGGCGCTTATGCAGAACAGGCGATCTTTAATTATTTTGAAGATTTGGCTGAGCCTGTCGAAGCTGATTCGTTTGACGAGATTTTTCAGGAAGTAGTTGACGGCAAAGTTCAGTACGGAATGATTCCTATAGAAAACTCAACTGCCGGTTCTGTTTACAACAATTATGACAACCTTACGCGCTATGAAGACATTTCGATTGTCGGTGCGGTTACAATCCGGGTTGAGCACAGCCTTTTAGCTCCGGAAGGCGCGACCCTCGAATCAGTCAGGCATGTCTACAGTCATCCGCAGGGACTTGCCCAATGTTCTAATTTTATAAAAAAATATGGATATAAGACGGTGGATACTGTTTCTACGGCGACAGGAGCGGAGCTTGTAAGCGAAAAAAAAGACATTTCATGCGCGGCTATCGCAAATGCGCGCAATGCAAAGCTGTACGGCTTAAAAGTTCTTCGCCAGGGAATCGAAAACGACCCGAATAATTACACCCGCTTTGTAATAATCGCCGCAAATCATACAAAAAATTCTCCTAAATTATTGGGAGAGCAAAAGCCAAACCGCGCAACTTTGATGTTCTCGACAAAAAATGAAGCCGGCGCTCTCTACGATACTTTGGGCGTGTTTAAAAATGCAAAATTGAGCATGAACCGGCTTGAGTCGCGCCCGATTGCAGGAAAACCGTGGAAATACTGGTTTTACAGCGATGTGGTTATTCCTTCTGATGTAAAAAATCCGGTAAAATATATCGACGATTTTATAAATGTCTTAAAGTCGAATGCGGAAGACATAAGGCTTTTGGGCGTTTATTATGAATAAATTCAAATTTATTTAAGTAAAAACGGTCAGTTTGACAAAAAATAGAGGTAATAATATGGAAAAATTTGTTCTTTCAGTTCTTGTTGAAGATAAATCCGGCGTTTTGAGCCGTGTCTCTGGTCTTTTTAGCCGCCGCGGATTCAATATTGCGTCTCTTACGGTTTGCGAAACCCATAATCCGGAACAGTCAAGAATGACAATTGTCGTTGCAGGCGACGAGTATGTGCTTGAGCAGATTGAAAAACAGCTTTCAAAGCTTGTTGAAGTGATTTCGATCAGCCACTGCAAAAAAGAAGAAACCTGCGAACGCGAAATGGCGTTGATAAAAGTAAAGGCGACCGGAACTGAACGCGCTGTAATAATCGAGACTTGTCAGATTTTCCGTGCGCATATTGTAGACGTTTCTTTCAATTCTGTAATTGTAGAAGCAACAGGAAGCGAAGAAAAAATCGAAAGCCTTATCCGCCTTCTTGAGCCTTACGGAATTCTTGAGCTTGTAAAAACAGGCCTTGCCGCGATGGAACGTGGCGAAAAAGTAATGAAGTAATGATAAAAAAAATTATATTCTGGACTTTATTCTGCGCTCTTGCCGCTTCGTGTTCTCAAAAAACTGATTTTAACTTGCAGATTCCTGACGGAACCGAAATAGAAGAAAGTCCGGTTATAAAAAAAACTTCTCACAAAAACGACTTTTATATTTTTGAAGAAAGCCAGCAGGAACGGATTGATTTGTTCCGCGGAATGCAGGGCTGCGCGGCAGTCTGTATAAAGCTTAAGGTCGAAAAAACTTCCCGCAAAAAAGACGGAAGCCCAAATATTGCAAGCCTCGGTTTTTTATATAAAACTGATTTTAATGGAAAGACTTCTGTTGTTTTTCCTCTTTCTTCACGGTCGCTTATAAATTTTAGTTTTGATGATTTTGAAGGGCAGTGCGTAGAAATTGTTTATTCTCTTGAGCGCGGAAAAGAATGTCCTGCCGGTTTTTTTGTTGATTTGGCCAGTTCAAAAGCAAAGTATTCTGTCGTTTCGGTGCAGGTTGCGCAAGCGTCCGTCGGCTTTGATTATTCTCAGGATTGTGAGCGCTATGCCTTTGCTCCGAATGGCGGAAACCTTGTAAAAGGTGCTAAAAAGATTGATTTTTCTGCGCTCGCAATGTGCTTTTCCCCGGTAAATTCAGAAAAAGCCCTTATGCCAAAAATTTGCTTTTCATTTAGCCATGATGCAGACAGCGTAAAATTTACTTCTGGAGGCGAGCGCTTTACAGTCCGCAACGGCGGTTCTGGATATATTGATGTTCCTGTGGCGGCCTTAAAATCTCCTTTTTCGGAACTGGAAATAACTGAAAACGCAGAGCAGATAAAAAGCGTTATGGCTGTTCCCAGCGACTGGAATCTTCTTGAAAACTCTTCAGCCCTTGTTTCTTCTCCTGTTAATCCGATAAAAGTTGATCCAGGGCTTATAATGCAGTGGCCGCAAAAAAACTGGCGCGGCAACGATTACGAGCTTTTTGAATGGGACAGGTTTTCAAGCATACTTTTTTTTGATACTGCAAATTACTCTGTTCAAAACGACTTTTTCCGCCGGCTTGCTTTTTTTGTAGAAAAACAGGGCTTTAAGGGAAAACTTTTATCAGATGCGGAGCTTGAAGGCAAACACGGCTACAATGCGCATGACTACAGGGCCTACGATTTGGCGTGCTTCTTTGAAAAAGCCAGAGCCGAAAATTTTCCTTTGAATAAAAAAGAGCTTCTTTTGCGCGAAATCCTCCTCAAAAACTCAATTATCGTTCAAAACGAAGACGGAAGTTTTTCTGAAGGACGAGGCGCTGTAATTTCAATCAGCCAGGAAAGCCCTCTTTATTTGAGGACAACTTTTGTCGCGCATGAAGGCTGGCACGGAATATTTTTTGTTGACGAAGATTTCCGCAATGCAGTTTCGAGCGTTTTTTATTCGCTTCAAATGGCAGATCCAAAAGCGATTGATTTTCTTATAAAGTATTTTAAGGTTACGCCTTCGCTTAATTATGACACCGAAGACGAGTATCTTCTAAAAAACGAATTTATGGCTTATATGCTTCAGCGTCCGGTTTCTGTTTGCGAAAAATATTTTACAGACATGGCATCCCGCTCTCATTCCCAGACTTTTATAAAAGAAGAAGCTGACTATATAATTGAAACAAAGGCGGCAGGTTTTTCCGGCTCGGCTCAAATGCTTGAAGATTACGTAAAACGCCGCTGGAATCTTTCCGCCGGACGCGTTTGGCTTTTAAGCCGCTAGATGTCAATATTGAACGAGCGTTCTGCGGCAACTGTCGTTATAGGCCCGTGCCCCGGCATAATCGTCGTGTCCTCGGGCTGAGAGAGAATTTTCTGCTCAATTCCACGCTTTAAAATCATCTTTGAGTAATTTGAATTTGTTTCTCCGATTGTCCCGGCTCCTATTACATCTCCAGAAAAAAGCACAGTTCCGATTTTGTAGACAATCGAGTCTGGAGAATGTCCAGGCACAGGAAAATATTCAATTTCGAGGCCGGCAAGGTTCAGTCTTCCTTCGCCGTGGATTACCTTTGTCTGGATTCCAAAAATATTGGATTCGGCGGCATAAACGTCTGCGTCATAAATCTTTAAAAAGGTTTTTAGCCCGCGCAGCTGGTCTTCGTGGTTGTGGGTAACCAAAACTGCGACAGGCCTGTAATGGTTGTCCTCAAGCTGGTTTATCATCTCCTTTGTAATTTTTCCAGGATCGATGATTACGGCTTCGGAGGTCTTTTCGTTTACAACAGCATAGCAGTTTGAAAAGCTGTCAATGTTCAGGTGAAAGTAGATTTTCATTTAGTTTGCTCCTGTATTCGTCAGAGGATTTTCCTCGGCATCACCTGTAAAAAGCGCGCTTCCTCGCTTGTCAAAAATTGCCTCGTTTGTGTTTGAAAGCTTGAATGAAACGTTGTTTGTCTGGACTTCAAAAAAAACTGTTTTTTTAATGTTGCAGTTTCTTATGGAAGTGTCCACCAAATGGGAGCGTATAAAACGGCTGTTGTACAAATCAGAATCATCAAAAGAAGACTGGTAGCTTGAAAGTCCGTTAAAATTGTCCTGGATTAAATCAGAGCCAGTAAAAAGCACGTGAATGAGTTTTGTTCCGGCGAAAGAACAGAACTGCATGTTGCTTTGAATCAGATTGCAATCCGTAAAAACTGTAAAGTCGAATTTGCACATTCTGCAGTGGATTTTTACGCAGTCCAGTTCAGAAAAAAAACAGTGGGAAAAATCGCAGCCGTAAAAGCGGTGCCCACTCAACGCAGATTTTGAAAACGTTATTCCTGAACAGTTAAGGCCGACAATTTTCTGGTTTTTGGAAATGTATTTGAGAAGGTCGTTTTTTGCTTTTTCAGGCTCTTTTGTATGCCTGTAGCAGAACTGAGAATTTTCGATTAAGTTTCCGTTTTCGTCGATGCAAGAAATTGAATTGCGCTTGCAGCCAGGATGTGCGCATGGATTATTTAAAAACATAAATCAATTGTATGGGATTGAATGATTTTTATCAAATATTTAAACTGTATTTATGTGCAGAAAATGTGGAAAACAAATTGAAATTTCAGAAATTTATAGAAATACAGTCTGCCCTGTTTGCGGCGCGGATTTGCACAGTTGCATAAACTGCCGTTTTTATTCGCCGGAAAGTCATTTTGGCTGCAAAGAAACGGTTGAAGAGCTTGTTGCGGACAAGGAGCGTTCTAATTTTTGCGAGCATTTTTCTGTAAATAAAGGCGGTTTTGCAGGAGCCGGCAGTTTTTCTCAAAAGTCCCAGGAAGCGCGTTCTGCCTTTAACTCTCTTTTTGGAAACTAAAAATGAATTCTGATTTTTGTTGCGCCGATTTTGCTTTTTTAGACTCTGGAACAGGCGGAATTCCGTATATGCTTGCATTAAAGCAAAAGCAGCCGTCCGCCCGGTGTGTTTACCTCGGAGATACAAAGCATTTTCCTTACGGCGAAAAATCTGTTGAAGAAATTGCTGAATGCGCGTCGGAATCGATTTCTCTTATTGTAAAAAAATGGAATCCGCGCGCTTTAATAATCGCCTGCAATACGATTTCTGTAACTGCGCTAGAAAGGCTGCGTTCTCTTTTTCCTAAATTGCCGATTGTAGGAACAGTTCCGGCAATAAAACTTGCGGCAAGGCTTACACTGAATAAAAAGATCGGCTTTTTAGCGACAAACGCTTCGGTCAATTCTCCTTATAGCAAAAAGCTGATTGATGATTTTGCGGATAATTGCCAGGTTTATTGCCGTGGAGATCCGGAGCTTGTGCGTTTTATCGAAAAGGATTTTTTTACGGCCTCTATTGAACAGAAAAAAAATGCGGTAAAGCCTGCGGTTGATTTTTTTGCCTCAAAAGGCTGCGATGTAATAGTGCTTGGATGCACTCACTTTACTCATATAGCAGATATAATGCAGCTTGCCGCCGGAAACAATGTAAAAGTTATCGACAGCAGGGAAGGGGTTTCCAGGCAGGCAATCCGCGTCGAAAGCGAAGGTTCTTCTAAAAAAACAGAGTATCTTTCTGAGCCTTTTAAGGATATGTCTTTTTTTGCAACTGCCGCTAATCCTAAGGAAGAAAAAGAATATAAACTGCTTTGCAAAAGGCTTGATATTCCCTGGGGCGGAATTGTCCAATAAAAAAACGGCTTACGGGCATGCGGAAAGCAGACCTGTAAGCCGTTGCGTTGCTCAGGAAGCTAATAAGCTATTGAAGTTTTTTTGCAATTTCGTCTATAAAGTCCCATGAGTTTACTATGCGTTCTGCTTTTGGCTCTGCAAGAAGAGCCAGGTCTCCAGTCATTGTTCCGCTTTCGATTACGTCGAGAGTGGCTTTTTCGAGTTTTTTTGCAAAGTCTGCCAGATCCTGGGTTCCGTCGAGCTCGCCGCGTTTTTTGAGCGCTCCTGTCCAGGCAAAGATTGTCGCAACTGGGTTTGTAGAAGTTTTTTCGCCTTTGAGATAGCGGTAATAGTGCCTTTGAACAGTTCCGTGGCTTGCCTCGTATTCAAACTCGCCGTTTGGAGAAACAAGGACTGAGGTCATCATTGCAAGGCTTCCGCATGCAGAGGCAATCATGTCGCTCATAACGTCGCCGTCATAGTTTTTGCATGCCCACAAGAATCCGCCCTTTGACTTCATTACGCGCGCAACAGCGTCGTCAATCAGAGTGTAAAAATATTCAATTCCAGCTTTCTCGAACTTTTCTTTAAATTCTTCGTCATAGACTTTCTGGAAGATTGCCTTGAAGTTGCCGTCGTAGATTTTAGAAATAGTGTCCTTTGTTCCGAGCCAGCAGTCGATTTTTTGATCGAGGGCATAGTTAAAGCAGCAGCGGGCAAAGCTTTCGATTGAAGAATCAAGGTTGTGCATTCCCTGAAGAACGCCAGGACCTTTCATAACCTGAATTGTTTTTCTTATTTCTTTTCCATCTTCGCCGGTAAATACAAGCTCCGCTTTTCCTGCGCATGGAGTCTTGATTTCGCAGTTTTTGTAGACATCGCCATAGCCATGGCGGCCGAGGACAATTGGCTTTTCCCAGCTTGACACGTTGCAGTGAATGTTTTTTACAAAAATAGGCGCGCGGAAAATTGTTCCGTCAAGCTCTCCGCGCAAAATTCCGTTTGGAGAAGGAGTGAGCCGCTTTAAATGGTATTCTTCCATTCTGGCAGCGTTGGAAGTGATTGTAGCGCATTTTACGCCGACACGAAGCCGTTTGATTGCATTTGCCGCATCGTAAGTTACTTTGTCGTCTGTTTCGTCGCGGTTTTTAAGGCCCAAGTCGTAATATTCGGTCTTGAGATCAACAAAAGGTTCCAAAAGTTTTTCTTTGATTACAGCCCAAAGCACGCGAGTCATCTCGTCGCCGTCGAGCTCCGCAATTGCGTTTTTCATCTGTATTTTAGACATAGCACACCTCAAATTCTATTAAACTGATTATATAGAAAAATAAAATCTCTGAAAATAAGCAACGCAAAAAAAATGGCGGGGATTGCGGGGGCGCGTATGGGATTATCGGGTCAAGCCCGATAATGACAAAGGGGCAAGCC
>DLLE01000063.1:164754-169519 GCA_002477955.1 Treponema sp. UBA7570
ATTAAACTGTCATTGCCGTGCTTGACACGGCAATCCGCCCGAATTTTAATAATTTTCAAATTCGCCAATCAATTCGCCTATAATCGGAATCAGCTGTTTTTTGCGGCTGACTATGTCTTTTAAGAAATAAACCTGCTCTTCAACCTTAGGAAAATGCAGAAAATCCATGAACTTTTTTTCGCCTGCAACGAGCATCAGCGAATTTAGATTTGAAATGTCTGTTGCCAAAAGCGCGCTGAACAGCGCTTTCCGCTCTTTTTTCTGTTCCTCCAGCTGGGCGATAAATTCTTCTTTCCGCCTTAGAATTTCCTGGGTTCCGTCAACTTCAATCTGGCTTACGGTAAATGTCTCTCCGGCCTCAGAGTATTCTTTTAAGTCCTGGGCGATAATCTGCAATGCGGTTCTGTCTTTAATGCGGCTTCCGGCCTTTATTATTTCTTCGCCGAAAGATTGAATTTCAAGGCCTGTAATCTTGCTCAGAATATTGGCGATTTCGACGTCTGTTTTAGTTGTCGTAGCCGACTTTAAAATCAAGGTGTCGCTCAAAATTCCGCTCAAAAGAAGGCTTGCGATTTTTACAGGAATTTCAATCTTGTTTTCTATAAAGAGCCTTGAGATAATTGTGGAAGTTGAGCCAAGAGGCATATTTATAAAAGTAATCGGACTTTTTGTCGGGGCAGGGCCTATTCTGTGGTGATCGATTATTTCCGCGATTGTGTAGTTTTCGATTCCATCGACCGCCTGAGAAAGCTCGTTATGGTCAACAAGCGCAACTTCAAGGTCAGGCTCGTTGTGGAGATCTATTTCCGACATAATTCCAATCACCTTGTTTTCGTCGTCAACAACAGGAAGAAGACGCAGCGGACTTGAGAGAATTTCTTTTTTTACGTTTGCAAGCAGGTCTTTTGCCTGGAGCGCTTTTAGAGAAGTATTTGCAACCTTAAAAACCGGAACCGAATACATAATGAGCATAGAAGTTGAAGAAGTGTTGAGCGGGCTTAAAATTATTGTTGTTCCGATTTTTTTTGCAAGCTCAATTACCTTTGGGCTTGGAGTCCTTGAGCCTGTTATGATTAAAATATCCGCCTTGTTTTCGAGGCAGAAAAGCTGAATGTCTTCGCGGTCGCCGGTTACAACGATAACCGGCTGCGAAAGGTGGGATTTGAGAGTGTTGGAAAAAGAAGAAAAGCTTGTCGATGCCAGAATAATCTTAAATTCGCGCTGCCTTTCCGGATTGTGCTCGCTCAAAAAAGAGGCTTTTAGTGTTTCCTTTAAAAGCTTTGCCGAAGTAAAAAGCGAAAGATGGTGCATCGGGTCAAAGTTGTCAAAAATGCTCTTAAAAATCAAGTCGCTGGAAATAAGCCCCTTGTAAAGCCCGGATTTGTCAACGACAGGAAGAACATTTACTTTTTTGTCGCGCATCTTGCTGACCGCATTCCAGATCGACTCGTTTTCGCCGGTTGTAATTGCGCCTTTGTGCATGAAATATTCGACCTTTGGCAAAAGGTCTGGAATAAAAAGAGGCGGGGAGATCCCGAATTTCTTGTAAATATAGTCAGTCTGCGGATTTAAGTGTCCTGCGCGGCATGCAGAATAATGCTCAAAGCCCATCTTTTTTTTCAAAAGCTCAAGAGCAGTGCTGCTGACAATCGAATCAGTGTCAGGGTTTTTGTGCCCAAAAATAAGAATCCTCTTCATAAAATCACCCCAAAGTCTTGCGAAGATTGTAGCCCAAAAACAAAAAAAAATGAATTCCAATAGATTATCGGGTCAAGCCTGTAATGACAGCAGGCTCAAGCCGATAATGACAGTTTTTTTGTCATTGCCGTGCTTGACGCCGCGCGCCTTTAAAAAGATGCGCGGCGGCCGCCTATAAATGGGCGGACTTTACGCTACCATGATTTCGGAGTCGATGTTCGCGGTAAAATAGGTGCTTCCGGGCTTTGTTACAACGCTTATGCTGTAGCTTCCGGCGCTCAGGCTGGAAGGAACTACAATATCCACAATGTTTGAGCCGCGGCGGTTGTAGGTTTCCATGCGGACCGGGCCGGTTTCGTTTTCCAGAAACACACCCTGCGCATTGTCCTCAATGTCAAAAGAAAGGTTTCTTCCGTGCAGCCGGAGCGTTTTTCCCGTAGCCGCGCTTAAAATGCTGCTTTCGCTTGCGTCTTTTTGAAGGACTGTAACCCTGTAGATTTTCGCCTCTCCAGATACGTCTGGCGGAAGCTGCCTGTATTCAAGCTTTGACTTTATCTGTGAAAAAGCGGCGGCGCTTGCGGTAAACAAAAGCCCCAGCGCATGGTTTCCAGTCCCTGGCGCAAATCCGTCTTGAATATTGGCGCAAGTTCCTGTGGCGTTGGCGCGGAGCGAGCCGAACGGAAGCTCCACGTTGTAGCCTTTTGAAATATACTTTACAACGATTTTTTCCATTACAGAAAGCATTCCAAGATAGTCTGCCTCTGTAAAAGAGGAGTTCCAGTCCGCCATTTCCGCGGCAAGTTTTTCCTGGCTCAAAGTCTGAGAGCAAGAGCTTCTAAAGCAGAAGCCGTCCTTTGATTCATCGCTAATAAGTGAATTTTTTATAGTTTTGATATTTAACATAATGTTTTCCTTGCAATAAAATTGCTTTTTTTCGTACCGGCGCAAAGAATCGTGCGCATTCGATTTTCATTGACAAGGAGAGCCAGATATGATAGAATCATAATCGCTTAGAATTTGATTGGGAATCAATATTGGCTCCCGGCTAGAAAGCCTTTTTCCGCAAGTGTTGACGCGCTTACCGAAACAGGCTTTTTTTTATTTATAGAATGCTTTCATGCCACCTCCTTTTTTCCTATGCACTTTCTTATGCTGTCCATAAAAAAGTCTTTTCCTTCGAGCTGCACAGCCCTCATTCCTATATGGAACTTTTCTTCCATCATGAACATAAGGCTCATAGCCATTGAAAAACAGGTTGCCTCAACTTCGCCGTTTATGCTCTGCTGTGTGTGCCGCAGCCTTATATGCGCAAATTCGTGCAGGATAATTTGCATTGTCTCCACAGCGTTATGGCTGTCGTTGTATGCAATCATCCTAAGCTGTTCTCTGGTTTCATTGTCTGGAAACAAAAGACAGACTCCCTCGTCCCATAGGCTTAGGGAATTTTCTTTGAACCGCTCGAGATTTTCCGGCGAAAAGGATGAGAATTTTTTGACTTTAATTCCCATGCCTTCAATCATCTTTTTGTAGTCAAAGCCTTCCTTATAGTATTCTTCCTCGCTCAGCACGGAAAACACTTCAAGAAGAATCTCATTTATCCGCCACGGCGGGAGAATATACTTTTTCCCGCCTGCAATCTGCGGCGCTGTGATGTTTTTAATAGCTTTTTCCATAAGCCTCCTTTTTGCTTAATCGCCTTCTGGACGTTTGTACTCGTCCATCAGAATTTCCATAAGATTTTTTTTCTGATTGTAGCTTAAGTCATCCTTGCTCGAGGCAAGCAGTATCTTCAGCTGGTCGTAACCGTAGCTGGAGTCGTTCCCAATCAGATAGTCGGTTGTTGTGTGAAGTGTGTTCGCAATGTTTGCAAGCACATCCGTTCTTGGCAGGCGTCCGCTTGTCATGTAGCGGCTGAACGCAGCCTCTGTGATTCCGCAAATCTCGCAAAGCTTTTTCTGCGAGTAGCGGTTCTCCTTCATAAGTTTTTTTACCCTCCCTGCAAAGAATTTTTCTTTTTCTGCTGCCATATACTACCCCCATAAAAAGTCAAGATTAAAACTTGAGTTTTAAGATTGACTTTTTAAGTTGTTTCGCAACAAAGTGAGAAACAACAGATGATAAAAAAGTTTGCAACACAAACTTTTAAAGATAAAAACAGACGCCATTTCCGGCTGTTTTTATCTTACCTCCTTTATAAAGGCTGAAAACTTTAGCCGCATATTGCGCGCTAATTTATTTTGTAAGACGGAAGCAGTTTATTCATCTTACTATCAATAAACTATTATACTTTAGGTTAATTGTCAATAAAAAATTGCACAAAATTTGCTAAAAGTATAATAAAAATTTCTAAAAAGTATATCAAAGTCTTTCTGATGTGCCGCCGTAATCTTTCTGATGTACTGTCCGAATGATTTGGATGTACTGTCAGAATGATTTGGTCGTGCCGCCGGAATGATTTGGATGTACTGTCAAAAGGATTTGGATGTACTGTCAGAATGATTTGGACGTGCCGCCGGAAAAATCCTGCAGGCCTTATGGAAAGGCGTTCTTGTGTCCTAGATAAAAAACTGTGTTAAATGTTATATTATTATACACGGCAATCTGTCAGCATGGGATTATCGGGTCAAGCCCGATAATGACAGTAGGGCGAGCCAGATAATGACAGCAAGGCAAGCCAGATAATGACACTTTGTTTTTTGTCATTGCCGTGCTGATTAAACTGTCATTGCCGTGCTTGACACGGCAATCTGTCTGTATGGGGTTATCGGGTCAAGCCCGATAATGACAGTAGGGCAAGCCGGTAATGACAGCAGTGCAAGCCGGTAATGACAGTAGGGCAAGCCCGATAATGACAGCAGGGCAAGCCGGTAATGACAGTAGGGCAAGCCCGATAATGACAGTAGGGCAAGCCGGTAATGACAGCAGGGCAAGCCTGGTAATGACAGCAAGGCAAGCCCGATAATGACACTTTGTTTTTTGTCATTGCCGTGCTTGACACGGCAATCTGTCTGTATGGGATTATCGGGTCAAGCCCGATAATGACAGTAGGGCAAGCTGGTAATGACAG
>DLLE01000018.1:0-19647 GCA_002477955.1 Treponema sp. UBA7570
GCAACCGGGTGAATCGCAAAGTTCACTTCCGCGCCGTTCGCCTCGAGCTTGTCGCAAAGCTCCTTGACCGCATGCTGCGCCTGAGCAACCGCCATTCCGTAGCCCGGAACAATCACAACATTTTTCGCAGCCTCAAGAATCAGATAAGCGTCATCGACAGAAATCGCCTTCGGCTCTTTTGCAGGACCAGCCGCGCCTTTTTTCTTCGAGCCGCCGAAACTCTTGAACAAGAGGCTTCCAAAGGTTCGGTTCATCGCCTTGCACATAATCAATGTCAAAATCAATCCCGAAGCCCCGACAAGACAGCCAGAAACAACAAGAACCGTATTGTTGATTGCAAATCCGGCAAAAGCCGCCGCAAGACCAGAAAGCGCGTTCAAGAACGAGATGATTACAGGCATATCGCCGCCGCCGATTGGAATCACCATCGTAAATCCGAGAATTATGAACGCGGCAGTCGAGACAACGATTCCGGCAAATTCAATGTTCTGAAAACCAAAAACATTCTCTTTAGAAAAGAACGAATACGCGGCAATTCCGGCAAGACCGACTGCGCACAAGACAGCGTTCACAGCGTTTTTTGCAGGAATTTTCCAGCCCTTAAAAGTCATCTTTCCGCTGAGTTTTCCCCAAGCGACAAGCGAGCCTGTAAAAGCGACCGATCCAATCGCGATTGTAAGCCCGAGCGAAACCGCCGTAAAAGAATCGCCCTTGTCAGAGCAAAGATACTGCGTAAGCGCGACCAAAAGCGAAGACAAGCCTCCGAATCCGTTGAAAAGCGCTACAAGCTCCGGCATTCCAGTCATCTGGACTTTCTTTGACCAGATTGCGCCGATTACAGTTCCAACAAGAATCGCCGCCGCAATCCAGACATATCCGTTTGAAAGCCAGTTATCAGAATTCCAAGAGCCTAAAACCTCGTTCTCGCACAAGACCGTAACAACCGCAATCAACATTCCGACGGAAGAAAGAAGATTTCCTTTCCGCGCAGTCGGAGTCTTTCCCATAAGCTTGATTCCGCGGATAAAAAACACGCACGAAACCATATACAAAATTTTAATCAAAATATCGCTCATAAAAATCTCCGTTATTTTTTCGTGTCGTCTTTCTTTTTGAACATTCCAAGCATACGGTCAGTAACCATATAGCCGCCGATAACATTTATTGTCGCAAAGACAATCGCAAGAAAACCAAGAACTGCGCCAAGCTTTCCTCCAACTTTAACAGCAACCGCCGTAATGCTCACCGCGCCTACAACCGTAATTCCTGAAATCGCGTTCGTTCCAGACATCAGCGGAGTGTGCAGCTGGCTCGGAACTTTTGCAATCAGCTCAAGCCCCAGAAAAGCCGCAATCACAAAAACAAAAATAAGCATAATATCCATAATTTTCTCCAGTTAAAAATATTAAAAGTCAGGGGAAAAGCCTTTCCCCTAGGCTCAACTAAAGTTTCGCCATACCCCATTCTCCTAAGGGCTGCGCCCTTAAAAACCCGCCGGCTTTAATCAAAAGTGAAAAACCGCAAAAATCCTAATCTTTGAATCTCTCGTGGATAATTTTTCCGCCCTGAGTCAAAAGGCAGCCTTTCATAATCTCGTCGTCAAGATTCACTTTAAGCTCTTTCGCTTCCTTGTCATAAAAATGCGTAAGAAACGCAGTAATGTTTCCAGAGAACATTTTTGACGCGTCGTAAGGAACCTGCCGCTCAAGCATATCGCCTGATATAATCGTAACGCCGTTTTCTGTGACGACATTCTCAAAAAGCTTTGAGCCTTCAACGTTTCCGCCGGTTGAGCACGCCATGTCAACAACAATCGAGCCCGGCATCATCCGGTCAAGAACATTCTTTTCGATAAGGCGCGGAGCTTTTCTTCCAAAAACTTTCGCCGTCGTGATTACGATATTCGCTTTCTCGCAGACTTTCGCCTGAGCCTCTTTCTGCTTTGCAATCTGCTCGGGCGTAAGCTCTTTCGCGTAGCCTTGCGAAGTCTGCCCCATCTCGCCCAGGTCGATTTTCAAAAACGAAGCTCCAAGAGACTTTACCTGCTCCTCAACGACAGGACGCGTGTCAAAAGCGTCAACACGCGCGCCAAGACGTTTTGCGGTCGCTATCGCCTGCAAGCCTGCAACACCGACACCAATAACAAAAACGCGCGCCGGATTTATTGTTCCGGCAGGAGTCACCATCATCGGCAACGCCTTTGGAAGATGCGAAGCCGCGTTCAAAACCGCGACATATCCTGCAAGCGAAGTCTGTGAAGACTGAACGTCCATTTTCTGCGCAAGGGTAGTGCGCGGAATCATCTCAAGCGAGACCGCCTGAATTCCGTTCTCCGCAAATCCGTTCAGCAAGTCTTTCTGATTGAAAGGGTCAAGATAGCTCAGATGAAGCGTGCCGCTTTTTATTCCGTTTATGCTTTCAGGCTTCATAATCCGCACGATTATTTCGCTGTCGCCGTACGCGCTTTCCTCGCTCTCCACAACAAAAGCTCCGGCAGCCTTGTAAGCCTCGTCGCTAAAACCGCTTTTCAAGCCCGCTCCAGACACAACCTTGATTTCAAATCCCATCGAAACAAGTTTTTTTACATCGTCGGGAATAAGAGAAACGCGTGTTTCTCTTTCGTCTTTTTCCCGGCAGACAAGAACTTTTTTCATAAAACTATGCACTCCTTTTTTTATTGGAATTTTTGCACAGCAAAAGCAAACTGCCAAAATGTGCTATTTTCTTTGAATAAACCATTTTAATTTTAAGGCTGAATTTAAAAACACGCAAATTTGAAGAGATAAAATTCGTGAACCTAGCCCGGATCGGAACGGCGCGGAGCGTTCAAAAGGCGGAAAAATTTTCCGGCTTTTGAATGGAGCGCAAGCGGAACCGTGCAGAGCCGGTTAGAGCGAAAAATGTGCTCCAAAAATTTAAGAAAATAAAACTTTCGTAATTTGAGATTTGACTTTATAATTTTTATTATGGAAATAAATCAGAACATAGCAGAATACTATGATGAGTTATATCCTGTTACTGAAGAACAAAAAGTGTTTTATCAAAAAAAAATGATTCTGTTCAAAAAACCGGTTAAATTTTTGCAGATAGGCTGTGGTTCGGGGACTTTTGAACACAATCTTGCACGGGAAGGTTCGGACGTTACGGGAATTGAAACTTCTCAGGAACTTTTGGAAAGTGCAAACCGGAAAAGGCGGACTCAGTTAATGGCTGTCCGTTATTTTCAAATGTCGTCGCTAGAAATGACCCGTTTTTTAGGCAAAAATTTTTACAATATTATTTCGATTTTAAATGGCAGAATTGTTTTTACGCACGACAAAACTTTAATGAGAAAGTTTTTTTTTGATTGCCGGCAATTGGTTTCCGAAAATGGTCTTTTGATTCTTGAACTGCCAAATTTTGAAAATTATTCTGAACTTGAAAAAATTGAATTTCCAGTTCGGGAAAGCATTCGTTCGAATTTAAAGTCTGTAATTGAAAAACGCGGCGAAAATTTTTATCTTGAACAGGTTTTGACGAACAGCAATGACAAAAAACTAGTTGTAACGCAGAATGCGCCGGTTTACCTTTTAACAACTTCCGAAATTGAAAGTTTTGCGCTCGAAGCTGGCTTTTCTAAGGTTGAATTATACAGCGATTTTGCTGAAAATCCGTTTACAGAAAAAAGCCAGAGAGTTGTTGCTGTTGTAAGCTAGTTGATTTTCCAGCGGTTTGAATTTTCTTTTTCAAACCGTTTTGCTGGAATTTCGAGAATGCGGCCGTCTTCGCCGAGCATTTTTATCATTTTTGTGAGCGGATTTACATCTGTGATTTTGAATTGGGTTCCGTCGTAAAAAATATGAACACCTTCGTTTGGCAAGGTTTTTCTTGCTTCCGAATACCAGTTGAATTCATAGCTTAAGCAGCACAAAAGTCTTCCGCACTGTCCGCTGATTTTCATGGAATTTAGAGAAAGCCCCTGTTCTTTTGCCATTTTGATGGAAACTGGAGCGAGTTTGTCGCTTACGCAGTGGCAGCAGCAAGGTCTTCCGCAAACTCCAAGCCCGCCGGTAATTCTGGTTTCGTCGCGTACGCCAATCTGTCTTAATTCAATGCGCATTTTAAAAATGCTTACAAGGTCTTTTACAAGTTCGCGGAAATCTACGCGGTTTTCGCTCGAAAAAAAGAAAAGAGCCTTTGATTCTTCCAAAAGAAAGTGCACGGAAACAAGCTTCATATCGAGTTTGTGGAGAGCGACTTTTTCTCTGAACGTTTTGAATGCAGATTCTTCTTTTTCCGCAAGTTCTTCGTATTTTTTTAAATCTGCGTCTGCTGCTTTTCGTTCTACGGTTACAATGTCTGACGGTTTTATGCCGATTGGATGGTTTGCTTTTCCTAAAACTGTTGCGAGGTCTTTTCCGTAGCGTGTTGGAATTATGATGGCATCGCCTTTTTTTAGTTCTGGGAATTTTTTAGGAACAGAACAGTAAACGCCTTCGCTTGAATATTCCAATTTTGCAAGATAAAGCGGTTTTGGATAAATAAAATTTTCATTTGTTCCGCTGGTATTTTTGCGGATGTCCGAATCTTCCAATGCTGAAATATTTTCGTTTTCGTCATCTATATCGTTTTCAAAAATGTCACTCATTTTTTTCCTCCAGAATTTTAATCGGCAAGTAAATCTACGATCAGTCCGTTTAATTCTTCAATTTTTGCAAGTATATTCAGGTTTTTGCTGTGGTTGTAAATTATGTCGTTCGTAAGAGTTTCAAGTTTTTCGTTTATAACCTGAATTTGCACAAAATATGCCGGCTTTCCTGTTTTTGTGTCAATCAGCGGAAAACCTCGTTTTTTCCGTTTATAAATCAGAACTTCATAATTGTTTCTGGTTACATATTTCATAAAGTTGCTGAGTTTTTTCCGGTAATTTTCGATTTGCTCCAAACTTTGGTCTGAAGCGAGTTTGTCGCCGGCAAAGTCCAGTTCGTCTTTTAAAAAGACAACTGCCTCTTCAATTTCCATTCCCGCAAGTTCTATTGGAAGTCCTTCGCTTGCAAGATTGAATTCTTCTTGTTTTTTTTGAAGGGAATTTGCAAAAAGACTTTTTTTTGTCGTTGCTGTTTTTGAATTTTTACTGGCTTCTCTGGCTTTTTGTCTTGCGGCTTCCTGTGTTGCGGCAAAATAAAGGGACTGATTTTTTATTGCGTCGATTCCAGCCATCTAAATAACCTTGCTTCGAATTGCCTGCTGATCCAGATATTGTCTGCTAGAAGCTTTGAATTCATCTTCGTTGCTGAGAGAAATGCAATGTCCGTTAAAGATAACATCATCTTCAATTTGAAGGCTTTTTGTCATAATGTCGCCTATGACCACGGAATTTGAAAGCAGTTTGATTCCTTTTGGAGCGGTTATGTCGCCAAGAACAATTCCGCCAACAACAATTGATGAAGCTGTTATATTACCTTGAATTTTTGCACGTTCGCCAATTATTATGTTGCCTGGACTTTCGATTTTTCCTTTTATATCTCCATCAACTCGAATAAATCCATTTATTTTTATATCTCCTGAAACAAATGAACCAGGACCAATGAGCGTGTTGATTGAAATATCGTCGGAGGTGAATGCCATTTTATTTTGAAAGTTTTACGTTTACGTATTTTGCAGGATCTACTACGTCCGAACCAATGTGGATTTCGTAGTGAAGATGAGGACCTGTCGTAATTCCAGTGTTACCGATTGTGCCGATAATCTGTCTTTGTGAAACAAAGTCTCCTTTTTTTACGCGTGCTGTCTGCATATGGCAGTAACGTGTGTAAATTCCGTGTTTGTGCTTGATGATTACAAAGTTTCCAAAACTGAAATCATAACCTACAGAAACGACTTGTCCGTTTGCGGTAGCTACGATTGGGTCGCCGTTTCGCCATGTAGAAAGGTCAAGTCCTTTGTGGATATACCATTGGCCTGTAATCGGGTGCATATTCTGTCCAAAAGGCATGGAAACATGTCCGATTCCTCCGCGGATTGGCCAGATGTTTGGAATATCTGTAAAAAGTGTGCCCTGGCTTTCGAGCATTTTTCCAATTTGTTCGATTGGCTGAACCGCATTTTCAAGATAAGAATTCAACTGGCGGATATCTGTTGCTTCTCTTGTTGAGCCTGTAACCTGACTTTTTGTGTCAAAAAGCGAAGAAAGGTCGGAGTCGTTCATTGAAGCTTTTGAAACTGAGCTTGAACTGTCAATTCCAAGGAGCGAAAGAGACTGCGAAAGTGATGATTGAAAACGCTTTGCTGTCTGTAAGAGATTGTTGTTTTCATCCCGAAGCTCGTCAAGACTTGCAAGTGTCTGACGGTTTTCGTTCATTAAACGGCTGATTTCTGCGCTCGAACCGGCAGCCTGTCTGTTAAAATAAACAAAGGAAGAAATAATTCCTACTATAAGCACGATTCCAAAGCAGAGTGCAAAAACATTCGTCTGGAAATTTACGACTTTGCTTTGAGAATGTGGAACAATCATAATTGTAAGTCTGCTGTCGCAAATTTTGAAAAATTTAACAAAAAAGCGCCCAATCTTCGAAAAACCTGCTTTTAAAACAGACATAAAAGAAGAAGCGATGTTTTTTTCTAATTTTTTATAATGCCGAGTTTTAGCCATTTTTTCTCCGGTGATTGCAGTTCACCATAAATTACTGAAATATTTAGGAACAATAGTCTCCAAATATGCCATTAACATTTTATCATAACAAAGCACTATGAATATGTCAATTTTAGCGCTGTTGTTGTGAAATAACGTCTTTTTAGTTGCTTGTAAAATGCAATTCTTTTTCAAGCCCCTTTAATTTGACAATATATAATTTCTCGTATATTCTATCGGTATAAATTAGTTTACAGATTACTTGTTTTTTTTGCGGGTGCTCTGTCATATCATTTTCTATTTCGGAAGAAAAAGCCATGCAATTTTTTGATACTCACGCTCACATCGGGCTTATTTACGATGATCCTATTGAACAGTTACGCGTTATTACTCAGGCACGCCTTGCCGGAGTTACACGCATCGTTTCTATCAATAATTCTCTGATTGACTTTAAGAAAGTTTACCAGACTTTAAAAGCGATTCCGGGAATTTATCATGCTGTCGGTGTTGCTCCATCTGAAGTTACAACTCCGGGAAAAGATTGGATTGATATTATTGAAGAAAGTCTTTCTTTGCCAAATGTTGTTGCTGTTGGCGAAACTGGTCTTGATTATTTTAAGCAGTTTGGCGACAAACGCACACAGATGGAGCTTTTTATTACTCAGCTTGAGCTTGCAGAAAAGCATCAGCTCCCTGTAATTATTCATAACCGTGATGCAGGAAAAGATATTTTTGATGTATTAAAGCACAGAATTCCTTCAAAAGGCGCAATTTTGCATTGTTATAGCGAAGATGCTCCTTTTGCAAAAAAATGTCTTGAAGCTGGATTTAACGTTTATTTTTCTTTTGCAGGAAATTTGACTTATCGCAACGCAAGAAATTTGCACGAAACGGTTTTGAATATTCCTCATGACAGAATTTTAATCGAAACAGAAAGCCCGTTCATGATTCCTGCCGAATTCCGCGAGAAAAAACGCACAATGCCGGCTTATTTGCCTTCAACTGCAAAATTCCTTGCAGAAATGCTGGAAGTTCCTCTGGAAGATTTGAGCAAGCAGCTTTGGACAAACAGCTGTAAAGTTTTCAATTTGCCGGAATAAATGAGCTCTCTTTATCATCCAGTTTCTATTGGTTCTCTCAATTTAGGCGGGAATGTTTTTCTTGCTCCTATGGCAGATTTTTCCGATGCAAGCTATCGAAGTATTTGTGCTGACTGCGGCATGGATTTTGGATATACGGAACTAATCAGTTCTGAAGCGCTTGTTCGGGATAATAAAAAAACTCTTGAGATGATGAGGCGTGCGCCGAACGAAAAGGCTTATGCCGTTCAGATTTTTGGTTCTTTGCCGGAAACCATGGCGCATGCGGCAGAAATTGTTCGAAAAGAAACTCGATGCGAATGTATTGATATAAATTGTGGTTGTCCGGTTCCTAAGGTTACAAAAACTGGAGCTGGAAGCGTTTTGACTCGTGAGCCGGAAAAACTTTACTTAATTACAAAAGCTGTTGTTCAGGCCGTGGATGTGCCGGTTTCTGTAAAAATTCGTACTGGCTGGGATTCAAAACACATAACTTTTAAGGAATGTGCTCAGGCGGCGATTGAAGCTGGGGCAAAGGCAATTACTTTGCATGGAAGAACAGCGGTTCAGGGTTATGGCGGAAGTGCCGATTGGAATTCAATCAAAGAACTTGTTGAGTATGTTAATGGAAGAATTTGTGTTTTTGGAAACGGCGACATAAAAACTCCGCAAGATGCTCAGCGCATGCTCACAGAAACAAAATGCGATGGAATAATGATTGGAAGAGCCGCTCAAGGAAATCCATTTATTTTTAAGCGGGTGCGGGAATATCTGACGGAAGGCACAGTTTCTGAAATTTCAATGTCAGAGAGTTTGGCAATGGGATTTAAGGAAATGCAGCTTTTGGTTGATTCAATCGGCGAAAAAGCAGCTTGCCTTAAAATGCGCGGCCGTTTTAGCAACTACATAAAAGGCTTTGACGGAGCAAAAGAACTTCGCTTAAAAGTTATTGCCTGTTCAACGCAAAATGAATTTAAAGAGGTTTTGCAGCAGTATCTGTAACGGCTAAATCAAAAAACTGTTTTTTCTTATGTTTTTGTCGGGTTGTAAAAAACTTTTTTTAAATTTAGAATAAATAGTTGTTATGGGGATTTTATCATTTTTAACTGACATTTTTGAATCAATTTTTATGGCCTCGTCCCCGGAAGTAAAGAAAAAACAGGCTTTGCATAAAATTGAACAGGAATTAAAGCTGATTCAGCCGGTGATTTTTAAAAACGGTTTTTTGCAGCCGAATTTTGCCGAGCTTTTTAGAATTCTTTTTGAAAATTCAAAAATTCTTGAAGAATTGCTTTCTCAGACAATTTGCAGCGCAGACATAAAACGAAAGACCTTTTATGAAGCTCAGCTTTTATTAACTGGATTTTCTGATATAAATCAGGAAAAACTCGAAAATCTTGGATTGGAAAAAAGAAAGCAGGAAGTTCTTGATTCGAATTTGCCAATGAGCAGGGTTTTTGAAAATCAAAGACATACTTTAGAATATCTTTTAAAAGAATTGAATTCACCGGAATTTTTTAAAATTGATGAAATTATTGCGTCCTTGCAGCAGTTGAACGACGTCTGTCAATTCAATTATTTGAATATAATTCATAATTTTGACCCGAATTATTCCGCTTTGATTTCTGGTTATAAGGCAGATTTTTTTGCCTGCGTTCCAGAGGCAATGGCAAATTCTCTATTAGATTTTTATTATCTTACGGCGCATTTTAAAATAACTTCAGCGCTCGGACGGGCAGTTGTCGCCTTGGCAGAAATACGCAGTGGCGGAAAAAAATTTGATTCTGCAAGTTCAGAAAAATATCTCGAAGCCTTAAAAAAAATGAATTCGGTTCTTGTAAAATTTCTTAAGCCCGAAATTCAATTAGAAGTGATTCGTCTCGCTAAAAAAGAACCAGAGCTTGTTCCTCAGACTGCAAGTTATAAACCTGGCTCGCGCTATCGTTTTGCAGATTTTATGAAAGAAAAATTTGTTTCCGACGAAACGAGAATTAAAACCGAAATTAAGGACAGCACGATTTCGACAGATTTAAAAAAACTTTTTGAAGAAAATCCGCTTGAAGAATTTTTTGCCTATAACAGCCAGAACAGTGCAAATATACGGTCTAATTGTACAAAATCATACGATTGGATTACACCTTTGCAGATTGAAAAAACGTTTGCAGTTCATTATTTTACGGATTCGATTCAAAATCTTCTTGAAGACATTGTAATTGAAGGCTTTTTTGAAAATCCGTCGATTAAAAAATCTTTTTCAGATGCGGTTTACGGCTGCGAAGAATGTGTAAAGGCTTTGGGAGAATTTGACAGCTCTTTTGAACGTGAAGGAAAAAACGATCAGGCAGTTATCGAAGGTTTTATCCGTGACGGTCAGCGCGATGCAGATTTTGTAAAAAAATTGGAAGCAACTGTCGATAATATAAATGCACAGGCTTATGAAACTGTTCAAAATTTTGCATCGCAGTTCTTTGATTTGTACAGACAGATTGGCGACCTTTTTATTGATTCAAAAAAAGTAAAGCCAGATTTATGTTCAAATATAAAAGTTTTGCTGGGCTCTTCACGAAACAGAGAAAATTCCAACAGGCTGGAAACTCAGCTGGAAAAGTGGGCAATTTTTCTTGAAATAATGAAGAATTACGTTATAGTTGGAGAGGTCGAAAGGAAATGAGTCAAAATTTATCACATTCAGAACTAACTCCAAATTTAAATCCCGAATATGCTGAAATTGTCAGTCAATATGAAAAGAAGATTTATGATTTAAAGACACTTCTGGAAATTTCTCGTTCGCTTTGTTCGACAATTGAATTTTCGCAGTTGATTGAGTCAATTCTCTATACTTGCATGGGACAGTTTAGGGTTTTGGGGGCCGGTGTTTTTGTTCCTGAGCCTTTGGATTCGGATTATTTTGTTTTGAACAGAAACTATAACGGTCTTGAACTTGATCCGAATGTAACTTATAAAATTTCAGTGTCTAATCCGCTCATAAATGTTATTACAAAAACTGACAGAGTTTTTACGATTGATGAATTAAAGGCGGAAGTTCCAGCCTATGCGGATTTGGAACCGATCTCTTCTTTAAAGCCGTCATTGATTGTTCCGCTTGTTCAAAAAAATCATCTTGACGGAATTTTGGTGCTTGGCGAAAAAATTTCTTTGCCTGAAGAGCAAGGCTACAGCTCGTACGAAAAAGAATTGATTTTGACAATTGCCTCTCTTGCTGCTGTTGCGATTTATAATTCAACTTTGCTCGAACGTTCTTCTACCGATATGATGACGCACTTAAAACTGAAATATTTTTTCTACAATGTGCTTACGGACAAGCTTGATGTTGCTATGACGCAAAATTTGCCGCTTGCTGTAATTATGTTCGATATTGATTTTTTTAAAAGATTTAATGACACTTACGGTCATGCCTGCGGAGATTATGTTTTGCAGACAGTTGCAAAAATTATACGCTCATGCATTCGTTCCTGCGATTTAGCAAGCCGTTACGGTGGAGAAGAATTCACCGTCATGCTGGACAAAACCGGAAAAGACGATGCAATGACTGTTGCAGAAAGAATCAGACAGCATGTTGAAGAGTATGATTTTTGTTACGAAAATCAGCATGTAAAAGTTACGATTTCGATAGGCGTTACGGTTTTTGATTCTGAAAAAAATCTTGTTTCTTCGCCAAAGCAGCTTGTTGATCAGGCTGACCAGGCTCTTTATGTTTCAAAACGCAGCGGAAGAAACCGGGTAACTTTTGCAGACGAGAGACTTATTTCCGAAATTAAAATTACTGAATAAAAAATATGGCATCGATAATACGAAAACCTTTTAAATACAGTTTTAAAAATGCAACGATAATAATCGTTCTTATAAATGCAGGAATTTTTTTGCTTGAAAAAATGTTTCCGCAAATTCAATATTTTTGTTCACTGAACGTCTATAACTGTTTTGTATACAAAATGTTTTGGCAGCCTTTTACTTATATGTTCATACACGGAAGTTTTACCCATGTTTTGTTTAATATGATTGGACTTTTTTGTTTTGGACTTGCGGTTGAAAAGGCGATTGGCACAAAAGAATTTGTTTTGATGTATCTTCTGATTGGTTTTGCAGGCGGAATTTTTTCTTTGGCGGTTTATTATTTTTTCGGACTGTACAAAGTTTTTTTGATGGGCGCCAGCGGAGCGGTTTACGGAATTTTGCTTGCTTATGCAATTCTTTTTCCAAGAAGCACAATTTTTATTTGGGGATTGATTCCAGTTCCTGCGCCGATTTTGGTTCTTTCTTATGCTCTGATTGAATTTTTTGAACAGTTTTTTTCGTTTAGGGACGGAGTTGCACATTCTGTTCATTTGGCAGGATTTGCATTTGCCTGGCTGTATTTTGTTGTAAGGTTTGGAATAAATCCGTTAAAAGTATGGAAAAACGCTTACCGATAATTTTGTTTTTTTCGATTTTTGTTTTTTTGAACGTGAATTTGAATTCAATTTTTGCCCAAAATTTAAATCAGGAGCGGAAAATTCAAATTCTTTTGTGGGCAGAAAAAGAAGCTTTTCCAGGTTTTATTTGGAATGAAGAGGAAAAAAATCTTGATTTGGAAAAAAACGAAAACGTTCTTCCGGTAAACCGTTTAAAAAAAACTGCGCCTTTTTTTGTTCAAGGAATGCTTTACGGTTGGAAAGTTGAATATACTCCTTACGATAAAGCCCGCGGTGTTAAGGAATATTTGAATTTTGAGCCGGTTCAAGAGCTTACGCAAAGTGAATTAAATTCTATTCAATATAAAAATCCGGCTTTTAAAGATGACAGGCTTTATTGTCGTGTTGAATTTGAAAGAAGTGAATTTCAGCAGAATCTTTATAAATCGTGGCAAACTGTAAAAAATCCGAGAATTCGTGGTGTTGGCTATGGAAAACTTCAAGACGGTTTTGCCGGAATTGAGCAGGCCTGCGCAGAAGCAATAAAAAATGCAGTTCGGGAATATTGGCGCGCGCAAATTAAAAATAAACCAAAAGAAATAGAAAGCAGACTTTTAATCTGTTGTGCTCCGGTGATTGGCGTTGAGGCCGGCCGCTATCGTGTTATGCTTGATTTTTTTATGGAAACCGATAGAATATTAAATTACGAAATGTTTTGAAGCATAAAATTATCGGGGGTTGGGGAGGAATTTAATAATGAAAAAAATTTGTGCCATTGCAGCAGCAGTATTTTGTTTTTCTGCCGTTGCATTTGCAGACGAAATTGACGATCTTTTAAAACCTAAGCCGGATAACGGAATTGAAACAATTATTCCGGAAGACCAGCATGTTACAAATAAAACCGCTAAGGTTGAGCTACAGTATACTCCGCTTACTGACGAAGTACGCTTGTTCTATACTTGCCATGCAGTAGCTTTTGATCAGGGCGAGGCAATGAATACAGCGCTTGCTGTTTTGAAAGATTTTCAGGATCAGCACGATGAATATTACGGATATAAATATATGAAACGCGATACCGTAAAATACTACAAAGACGAAAAAACAGGCTTTAAGTGGGCTATGTATCAGTCTTTTGTTAGGTTTCAGCGTTAAATAAAAAACAAATTTTTGTCAGAAATATGAGCTGGATTCCAAACGGAAACTGGCTCAAATTTTTTATACCGGCGTTGCTGGAAAATGGAATTAAAAATGGATATTCAGAATATTATTAAAAATCTTCACCCACTCGAAATTAAAGTTCTCTTAAAATATACAGAAAAAGATGAATTGAGTTCAGAAAAACTTCAGAAAGAACTTGGCTACAAAGAAGGTCATGCCAATCAGGCTTTTAGCTGGCTTGGCGGAAAAGAACTTTTAAACGTTGAGCGCCGTATTCCACATACTTTTTACGAAATTACAGATTTGGGGCGCAATTTTGCAGAAAATGGCACTCCAGAAGAAAAAATCATTGCATACGTAAAAGACAATGGAGCAAAAACTCTGCCGGAAATTGCAGCTGGAATTGGTCTTGAACAGAGAGATGTTGGTTCTGCCTTTGGTCCGCTTTCAAAAGATGGCGTTTTAAAAATGAATGCCGAAAAAAAAGCCGAATATACAGGTGCTCAGACTCCTGCAAGAATTACGCTTGCCCGCGAAGTTCTTAAAAAGGCGGCTGGAGCAGAAAACGGCCAGTTGGAAAGCGCTTCTTTGTCCGAAGAAGAAAAAACTGCAATTGCATCTTACGCAAAAAAACGTGGTGCGGCCGACAGTGCTTTTAAAATCATTGAACGCGAAACCGTAATTTATAAATTTACTCCGGCGATTGGCGAAGTTGTTGAGGCTCTCAAAAAAGCAGGAATTACTGGAAACGAAATTGGAGAACTTACTCCAAAAATGCTTGAAACAGGCGATTGGAAAAAAGGCACATTCCGCGGTTATAACATTGCAATTCCGCCGGCACGCATTATTCCTGGACGCACAAACCCTTATGTGCAGTTTCTTGAACATGTAAAAGACAAATTATGTTCTCTTGGTTTTGAAGAATATGACGGTCCGCTTGTAGAAACAGAATTCTGGAATGGCGATGCGCTTTTTATGCCTCAGTTCCACGCTGCCCGCGATATTCACGATGTTTACCGTATAAAAAATCCGACACATGCAAAATCAATAGAAGAGCCTTGGCTTTCAAACGTTGCCGAAACTCACAAAAACGGCGGAAATACAGGAAGCCGTGGCTGGAATTATGATTTTGACCACGAATTTACACGCCGTTTAGTTTTGCGTTCGCAGGGAACCGTTCTTTCGGCTCATCAGTTGCACAAAGCAAAAGTTCCGGGAAAATATTTTGGTATTGCCCGCTGTTTCCGCTATGACAAGGTTGATGCAACTCATCTTTCTGACTTTTACCAGACAGAAGGAATTATTGCCGGAAATGATGTGAATTTGCGCACTTTGCTCGGTATGCTTGAAATGTTTGCAAAAGAAGTTGCCGGCGCAACAGAAGTTAAATATGTTCCGGGATACTTTCCGTTTACAGAACCGTCAGTAGAAGTTCATATCAAGCACCCTGTTTTGGGCTGGTTTGAACTTGGCGGAGCAGGAATTTTTAGACCAGAAGTAACAAAAGCTCAGGGACTTGACTGTCCAGTTCTTGCCTGGGGAATGGGAATTGATCGTATGGCTCTCATGGCGCTGGGATTGAACGATTTGCGAGAACTTTTCAGCGAAGATATAGAAGAAGTTCGTTTAAGAAAAGTAAAATTCTAGGTAAATTGAGAAGACTGCCCGGCTCGGACAGTCTTTTTTTATTTTGCGTACTGCAAAAGGCTGAATTCGAGGGCTTTTTGGCAAATTCCGGTTTCGCCGTTTTTGCAATAAGCGGTTACAAAGGGGCGTCCTATTAAAATTTTATCAGCACCGAAAGCCATGGCTGTTGCTACGTCGAGGGCTGTGCGGATTCCGCCGTCTACCCAGATTTTTTTTGTGTAATTTTTTAGTTCTTCGCCGTGATTTTGCAAAAACTCGGCAGTTGAGCCGATTTTGGTTTGAATGCGTCCGCCATGGTTTGAAATGTAAGCGGCATCTGGTTTGACATGTTTAACGATTTCTATTCCGTCTTTGTCAAAAATGCCTTTTAAAACGAAAGGAATGTCTTTTGAGTGCAAGAATTTTTTTATTTCCTGTAGCTGCAAAGCAGATTTTTTTTCGAGCGGAACAAGATTTTGCATTGTTGCAATGTTGTAAGAATCTATGTCGATTCCGATTGATTTTGCAAACGGCAGAACCATTTCGATATGTTCAAAAATTTTTTTGTTTTGAAAAGGTTTTATAAAGAAATTTGCCTTTGCATTTTTGTCGGTCTTTTGAATTTTTTTTATGGCCTGCAGGCCGAATTTGATTTTGTCGTCTGGAAATCCATCTCCTGCGCAAAGTTCAATGCCGCTTTTATGGATTGCTGAAAAAATCGAGCTGTAATATTCTTCTTCGCTGGAAAAACCGATGTTTTCGACTGCTCCAGTGATTGGCGCAAAGGCAATTTGAGGAATTCGTTCGTTTACTGGGCGTTCAATAAAATTTATAAAGACGAGAGGATTTTCTTTGCGGAGAACTTCCCATCCGTCGCAGTTGAGACGAAAATTTATGTTCCGGTTTACGCCGCCCATGCCTGGAAGCTGGTCGATGCAGCCTGTTCCGTTGCAAATTGTGCAAAAGTGGCACTTAAATTTGTTCATTTTAGAAGAATTATAAGATAAATGAACAAATTGTAATATAGATTATAGAAGGTTTTGTAAAAACTGGACAAAAAGGCGCGAAAAGTGAATGAGCTTTTTGCGGAAGTTTTACCCCGGATTGTAACGGCGCTAGTTGCGCAGCAATGGAGCGAAAGCGGAACCGTGAAAAGCCGGACGCGGTCGGAAAAATTTGGTCTGAATTTTTAAAATTGGAAATTTTCCAGCTTTTTTAGGTTCAAAATCATTCTAAACTTCGGTTTTTTTTGGCCGATAAATAAAAAGTAACTTTAACTGAAAATTCTCGTGGAGTTTTTTGATGAATAAAAATTTGAAAATTTCGGCGGTTGCCGGATTTATTCTTTATGCCATTGCCGCTTTTTTCTGTATTTCGCTTTTATTTGTGCTTTTGGATTTTTGCGGACTCGAGACGGCGCGTTTTTCTGCTTTGTGGCGTTTTGGAAAACTTTTTACGGGAGTTTACGGAATTTGTTCAGTTTTAATTCCTCTGTTTTTGCTGGTTGCCGCTTTTGAATGTTTTATGCGTTCTTGGCACGTGCGAAACGGCGTTGTGCTTGCAGGTTCGGTGATTCCGTTTTTTACTCTTGATGCGGTTGAACATATTTGCCGGATGCTTATTGCGGAAAATTCGGGCGACGTGCTTGTAATGAAACTTTTGGTTGCGCTTGTGACTGGAGCGATTATTGTCGTTGTCGAATATCTGGTTCTTTCGATGATTGGCGATGTTATTGAAAACGCTGGAAAAAAAGAGAAAGAAATTGATTTTGACGAGAATTCTGATGAATTTGGCGAAATTGAAGAATTTGCTCAAAAAGACGAAAATTCTGGTTTGGCGGCTGAAAATTTTGACGCAGAAAAGGCCATTTTTGGCGAAAAATCGGGCGAAGTTCAAAAAAATGCGGAAAACAAAGAAATTGAGCCGAAAAATAACGAACAAAATGTAGAAATTGAAAGTTTTGGGGACGAGCCGGAAAAAGAAAAAAATGTTGGCCTTGAAATTCCAAAAAATTTGGAAAGCGGAGAAAAAAATGAGCTTGAAGCCGGCGAAAAATCAGAAATTGAAGAAAATCCTTTTGAACATATTTTTGATGAGCAGGATGAAAATGAGGCTCAAAAACTAAAAGAAGATTCCGAAAAGAATGAAGAAAATTCTTTTGAACTTATCGAAGAAGAAATTCCTGTAAGCGATGAAGATTTTGATTTGCCGGATTTGACTGATGATTTTATGAACAACTCTGACGAAACCGAAATTTCGGATTCTTTGGATGCGGATTTTTTGGAAAATTCTGACGGCGAAATTTTGAAAACTCCGGAAATTGGAGCTACTAACGAAGACGGCGAATTGGAAAATCAGCCTTTTGAAGATTTTGATTATTCTTCGGAACAAAAAAATGAAGAAGAAGTGGAAGGCGAAATTCTTTCGGATGAAAGCGAAACTGAAATTTTAGATGATGTAAAAGATTACTTTGATGCTGATGATGCTGAGATTTTTGATGGCGATGAAGATTTTGCGGAAGACAAAGCTGAACCGGAAGATGGATTAGAGCTGGAAAACGAATTTGAAGTTCAGGACGGAATTGAGCCGGAAACAGAAACTGAATTTGCGGAAGGCGAAACTGAAAATCTGCCGGTAATGCCAAAAATTCCGGAAACAGAAGAAAGCTTTGAGAACGAAAGTGCCGGTTTTGCGGAAAATGAGCCTGAAAATGAAAGTGAAAGTTCTGAGGACGATACTGGTTTTGAAGACGATTTTGACAAAGACGATGATGACGGTTTTGGCAACGATAATTTGGATTGCGAAAACGGAGACGACGACCTTTCAAGCTTTGTTGAGCAGAGAAATAACAGTTTTGCCTCGATTTTTGCAAAAATGGACAGTGACGCTAAAAAAAATCCAATGATTGCGCAGAAAACTTCTGATTTTGAAACTCAGCCTGAGCAAAAAAATGAAGAATTATCGCAAAATGCGGAAAAAGCGGACGATGACGATTTTGACAGCACGTTTTCGGATTTTGAATTTAATCCGACGGCAAAGCCTGTTGTAGACAGTAACGGTGTGCCGTTTGAAAAAAAGAATGCAATTCTCCGCGAAGAACAAGCTTCTCCTGCAAAAAATTCTTCTGCCTTGTCGGCCCGGACTTCTGCTCTGGCAGTTGCAAAAACTCAGCCTGAAAATGCAGTTGAAAGCGAAAATGTTCAGCCAGAAAAACCGCAGCCAAAGCTCAGAATTGCAGATTATAAAATTCCAGTTGAAGGAATTTTGCAAAAATATGATAACGGCGAATATTGGATTGTAGATGACGAGACAAAGAAAAAAGCTACCGACTTGGCTCAGACTCTTGCTGAATTCAATATTGAAGTGAAGGTTACAGGAATCCGAAAAGGACCTGTTGTAACGATGTTTGAAATTCTTCCGGCTCCTGGCGTAAATGTAAACAAAATCCGCTCCTTGCAGGACAATATTGCGCTTAGGCTTGCTGCAACTTCTGTCCGCATAGTTTCGCCAATTCCGGGAAAATCGGCAGTTGGAATCGAAATTCCGAACAAAAATCGCGCAGTTGTAAGTTTCCGTGAAATTATGGAACAGAAAAATCCGGCTTTTGAGAAGATGGCGATTCCTGTAATTTTGGGAAAAGATATTTCCGGCGAGCCTCGTTTAATCGATCTTGCAAAAACTCCGCATCTTCTGATTGCGGGTTCAACCGGTTCTGGAAAATCGGTTTGTGTAAATTCGCTTATTCTTTCGATTTTGTACAAACGCAATCCTAATCAGGTAAAATTGATTTTGATTGACCCGAAAGTCGTAGAATTAAAACTTTACAACGATATTCCGCATCTTTTAACTCCTGTAATTACCGAGCCAAAAAAGGCATTGCAGTCGCTTCAGTATTGTCTTTGCGAAATGGAACGCCGATATGCGCTTTTGGATAACATGGGAGTGCGCGATATTTCAAATTTTAACCGACGCATAGAAGAACGGCATCTCATGCAGGAAAAACTGCCATATATCGTAGTAATTATTGATGAATTTGCAGATTTGATGGCAACAACAGGCCGCGAACTTGAATCAATAGTTGCACGGCTTACGGCAATGTCGCGTGCAGTTGGAATTCATCTTGTTCTGGCAACTCAGCGACCGTCAGTAAACGTAATCACCGGTCTTATAAAAGCAAATATTCCAAGCAGAATTGCATTTATGGTTGCAAGCCGTACGGATTCAAACATCATTATTGACCAGATTGGAGCCGAAAAACTTTTGGGAAAAGGCGATATGCTTTATGCCAGCGCAACAGATCCATTCCCAGTGCGAATTCAGGGAACTTTAGTTAGCGATGACGAAGTTGAAAAAGTCGTGGATTATGTAAAACAGTATGGAGAGCCAGATTATATTGACGATGAAATTTTTGTTGAAGATGACGAAGAAGAGAATGACGGAAATTTGGGACTCTTTGGCGAAGGCGATGATCCTCTTTATGACAAGGCGCTAGAAATTGTTGTGCAGTCAGGAAAAGCAAGTGCCTCATATCTTCAGCGCAGACTCAAAATCGGTTATAACCGTGCAGCCCGCCTCGTAGAAGAAATGGAAGAACGAGGAATCGTAGGCCCTCAAAACGGCTCAAAACCGCGCGAAGTAATCTATGTTCCATAAAATTTGGAGCATCGTGCAAAGAAAATTCTTGTTCATTGAAAAATCATTAACACTATGTTATTGTTCTTTTTAGAAATCGCAGTATTAAAAAATCTGCTTTTCTGAGGAG